>NZ_JBJMAB010000065.1:0-26933 GCF_045799175.1 Streptomyces sp. VTCC 41912 | reverse complement strand
AATTTCCGCTTCGCTACAATTCCTTTCCCGCATCCCGCCGCCCGCTAAAGCATTGGCTGGCTAGGAGGAGAGGGGCCAGTGCATCACTTCGAGTGCCTGTGTAGCAGTGGCGGAAGGCCACCACCACCGGGAACAGTCACCGGATCGGCCGTCAATCCCGCTGCGGGCCGGCCGGATTGATGGCCGATCACCCCTCGGGGAACCCCGAGCATAGCACTGGAGTAACCGGCGCGGGAACCCCTTCTCGCAGAATCCTGCAACGTCGCTCGATCGAGGCATGGGGCGAATCTGTGAACGATTCCCAAACCCGCCACACGCCGGGCACTCCCCTGGTAGCGTCGGGCGTGACCGCATCCCAGGCGTGCGGGTGCATCAAACGATGCACTGTGTAGGCCGATCGGAAACCACAGACCCCCAGGGGGAAATCATGGCACCGCGTCAACTCCGCCCGCATCAGGTAGAAGCCGTGGAATCGGCCGTGCGCGCACTGGACACGCCGCCCGGCGGCATTCCCGCAAATGGCCTGCGCACAAAGGTCATTGCGGCGTGCGGGACCGGAAAAACCCTCATGGCGGCGCACTCCGCTATGCGCATCGCGAAGGGCGGCCGGATCCTCGTTGTCCTGCCGACCCTCGATCTGCTCTCTCAGACCGTCCGGGAATGGCGCGCCGAGGGGCACGAGGGTGACGCGGTCGCCGTGTGCTCTCTCGATGATGATCCGGTCCTCTATGAGGCTGGAGTGCGGGCAACGACCAACCCGATTCACCTTGTTCGCGGGTACGGAAAGGGGCCGGTGACGGTCTACGCCACGTATGCCTCACTCCGAGTTCTCCGCACTGCCTTTAGTGCAGAGTTCCGCGATAAGCACGGGGAGATGGCGCCTTTCGACATGTCGATTATTGATGAAGCGCACCGCACGTCGGGGCATCTCGGTAAGGCGTGGGCGGTCATTCATGACCAGTCGGCCATCCCGATTGAGCGGCGCCTGTACTTCACGGCGACCCCGCGGATTTGGCAGGAACGGCCGGAGCATTGGCAGGTGCGGGAGGGCGCGCGGGACCGGCTCCCGGCGGAGATGGCGTGCAGCATGGATGACGCCACCATCTTCGGGGCGCAGGCGTACGAGCTGGACCTCCCGGACGCTGTCAGCCTGGGCCTACTGGCCCGGTACCAGATCATCGTCATGGAGATTCGGGACCCCGAGCTGACGCCGGAGCGGCTGGCCGGGGAGGAGGGGAACGAGGAGGAGGTGCGCGGCCTGCGACTGGGGGCGCTGCAAGGTGCGATGCTGCGGACGGCGGCGGATTACAACCTCGGAAAGATCATCACCTTCCACCACAGGACGATCGAGGCCGAGGCGTTCTCAAAGGGGTTGGAAAAGAAGGCTCTTGAGCTGCACGCCGCCGATCCGGAGCGGTACCCGAAAGACGTGTGGGCGGGTTGGTTGCGGGGGGAGCATGAGGCGGCGTACCGGGCGCAGGTTCTCGGGGAGTTCGGGCGTACGGCGCGGCGGGCGGTGCTCTCCAACTGCCGGGTGATGGGGGAGGGGGTGGACTGCCCGGCGGTCGATGCGGTTGCGGCGTTGGATCCTAAGGGGTCGCCGGTGGATATCGTGCAGATGATTGGTCGGGCGTTGCGGCAAAAGCCGAATGCGGGGAAAGTCGCGTCCATCATTGTGCCGGTGTTTCTCGGTCCGGATGACAGTCCGGAAAACATGTGGACTTCCGCCTCTTACAAGCCGCTTGTGAAAATCCTTCAGGGCTTGCGGGCGCACGACGAACGGGCGGTGGAAATGCTGGCCGTTCCGACGGAGAACAGTGCGAGGAAGGCGGGGGAATGGGTAGGTCCGGAGTCTGAGGAAGGGGAGGAGGAATCCCGGATGCTGCTCCGTTTCTCTGCTCCGAAGTCCGCTGCGGCCGTCGCGAATCTCGTCAAGTACCAGGTACTTGACACTGAGCGTGAGGACTGGACTCGCGGGCTGGCGGCGGCGCAGCAGTGGGGGGCGCGGGAGGGGCATCTTCGGGTGCCGTTGGGTGCGATGGAGGGGCGGTATCCGTTGGGGCGGTGGATCCGGCGGCAGCGGGCGGCGTACTCGGCCGGGACCATGACGGGGCGTCGGGCGGCGGACCTTGATGCGTTGGGGATGGTGTGGGACCCGTCGGACGCTGACTGGCAGGACAACGTTCAGGCGGCGCGGGTCTTCTTCGGTCGGTACGGGACGCTGGCGGCCCCGCGCAGTGCGGTGGTGGCAGAGCCCGGCGGGGAGGCTGCGCGGGCGTTGGAGGGGCCGTCAGGGGCTGCGGGGCGGCCGGTGGGGCAGTGGCTGAGCAACTGCCGTCGGCCGGGCGCGCTGGCGCCGGAGCGGGCGGCGGAGTTGGCGGCGATTGACCCGGACTGGTGCCCGGCGTGGCCGGTGAGCTGGCAGCGCCACTACGCGTGGCTGCGGGCGCTGGTCACGACCGAGGGCGCGACGCTGGCGGAGATCCTGCCCGGGGTGACGTGGCACGGCGCGGACGTCGGCCGGTGGCTGGAGCAGCAGCGCCAGCCGGCGGCGTGGGACGCGCTGAGCGCGGAGCAGCGGCAGCGGCTCACCGAACTCGGGGTGGAGCGGGCGGCCGAGGCCGAGGTGGCGACGCGGCCGGCGGCCGGCGGCGGTCGGGCGGCGGCGTGGGAGCGCGGCGTGGCGGCGGCGCGGGTGTACCTCGCGCGGGAGGGGACGCTCGCCGGTGTGCCGAGGGGGCATGTGGAGGTGATCGTCCACGAGGGGGAGCCGCACTCCATCAAGCTCGGTGTGTGGCTGTCCAACCAGAAGAGCCGGGCGGCGAAGCTTCCGGCGGAGCGGGCGGTGGTGCTGGCCGAACTCGGGGTGATCTGACGGTTCGGCGGCACGCGAACGGGGCGACGCCGCGCGGCGTCGCCCCGTTCGCGTGCCGCTGCGGCGGGCTCGTGGTCCTGGTCCTGGTCCTGGTCGTCGAACACCCCTAAACCACCTCTGAACTGGGTTTTCTCCTCCGGGGTAGTGGTGGTGGAGGCCGGTTCGTCGACAGGCGGCCCGCCATGTCGGCACGGTGAGCACCGAGCGGCCCGCCCCATCTGAGGATGGGGCGGGCCGCTCGGTGCTGGTGGTCAGTTGCTGGAGGGCCGGTCGATGCAGGGGGCCTTGGCGCGGTAGCGGTCGCGGGTTTCGAGCCAGGGGGTCACGGTGTCGTGGCCGGTGCACTCGGTGCCCCCGCACTGCGGCCGGCTGTCGCTTGCGGGCAGCCCGTTGTGGAGTGCTACCCGTCCGTACGCTTCGTAGCGCTCCTGGCTCTCTTCTCCCCAGGCGATTGACCCGGCCAGCTCTTCCTTCGTCCAGCGCTCCGGAGGGGTGCCAGCGACCCAGGTGCGGCGGACCATTTGGACAAGGCGCCACTTGGGGAGCTTCAGCAGCTCGTTGCGTCGCGCGAGGTACTCCTCGGTGAGTTCCACAGGTTCTCTCCTTGGTGTGCACGTGCGGTGGTGCGGCCCGCCCGAACTCGGATGGGGCGGGCCGCTCGGTGCTGGTGTCAGCCGGTGGTTAGGGGTGGTCGTAGACCTCGGTGGGGTCGGCCTGGCTGGCGCGCTGCACGACCGACCGACCGTCGAGGGGCAGGGTGGTCCGGAGCGCTTCCAGCATGCTGGTGAGGGTGGTCGCGGCGTGGGCACGAGCCCACGCTCGGGCCGCCGTGAGGGAGTGCTCCGGCTCCTCCCCGAGCATCTTCTCGTAGGTGGCGTTCGCTTCCCGGACCGGCAGACGGTCGAGGATTTCGGCCACCATGACCCGCATCTCGTGAAGCGTCGCGGCGTACATCTCCGCGTGCGCGGTGCGCTCTGCCGGGGAGGCGTCGGGGGCGAGTGCCCACTCCCGGAGTCCATCAAGGTCGCTTGTGATTTCGGATGCGATGACCGCGGCGACTGCGGTCTCGGGGGTCTGCTGCATGTTGCTCTCCTGTCGTGTGTGGTCGGGTGCTGCACCACCCCGTCCGCCCCTACTCGGATGGGGCGGACGGGGGGCGGTGCATCGCTTCGGGTGCCTGTGTAGGGCCGCCCCTACTTGGATGGGGCGGGCCGTCGTCGGGCCCCTACAGGTGGAGTGAGGGCACTACCTGCCCGCGGGTGGCCCGCACTTCGTCGATCCAGCAACGGACCTTGTACCAACTGGCCTGTGAGTGGCTGGCCTGCGGGCCGTCGGGGCTCAGCAGTAGGCGCAGGGCGGCCAGTGCTTCGGGGCTGCGCGGGTCTGCGGCCAGGGTGACCAACTGGCGAGCGATGTTGATCGCGTAGCGGGCGGTCTCTTCGGCGTCGTCGAGGTCATCGGCCGGCAGGACGACGGAGAGCAGGTACTCGTGCTCCTCGGCGCCGGGCGGGGTGACGGTGGCGCGGGCGTCACCGTACCGGGGGCGGCGGACGGCTTCGGCCCACCACTGCCGGGCGGGGTCGATGCCCTTCTCGGTCGGCGTGTGGTCCTCCGAGGTCGAGGTCTTGGTCATGATCGGTACCTCAACCGGGATGGCTGACAAGTACATGATGTGCTCCTTTGGTCGTGATGTTGCGGTATGTGGCGGCCCGCCCGAACTCGGATGGGGCGGGCCGCCGTTGGCGCGGGCGTCGGCGCGGTTCCGCGGTCCCGAAAATAGACCTCCCGCAGCGCGGGGGCGGTCAGTTCGCGGAGCTTCCCCTCTCCGCCGGTCCGTTGGTCGAGGGTGGGGCGGGCCGGGGGCGCGGTGGGTTAGTGGCTCATGATGATCGCCGCGCCGATGGCCGCTGCTGCGGCGAACGCGGCGTCGCCCGCCCATCGCTGGATCTTCATTTTGCGGAGTGCGATCCGGCTGAGGGTCTGCGCGGTGGTGGTGCGGCGGTCCTGCCGCATGGCGGCGGTGATCTCTTCGGGGGTGGCGGTCGCCAGGTGGACGAAGGAGATCCTGTCGGTGGTGCCGCCGGGGGCGGCGAGTCGCGGCCGGATGACCAAGAGGGCCAACAGGACGGAGGCGGTCAACGCCAGGATGCCGGCGACTTCCGCGACCAGGGCGGCGCCGCCCGTGTTCCGGCCCATGAGTCCCAGCGCGGCGACAAGCAAGCCGTCCAGGGTCAGGATGTTGCCGCTTTTGCTGTCCGCCCGACCAATCTCGTTTTTGAGGTCAGATAAGACGTTCGCCCAGTTCTGCTCGGTGTACTCCATGATGTCCCCTCTGGTGTATTGGGTGCGGTCCGCCCCTACTCGGATGGGGCGGGCCGTCGTCGGGCCGGGAGCGGTGCTTGCTCAGAGGCCGAACTCCAGGTGGATCACGTCCGTGAGCGCCACCTCCTGTAGGCCGCTGGCGCGGGTGCCGCGGTCTTGGAAGTAGCTCGTGCGCAGCTCTTCGGCAAGTGCTTCGCGGAGCTTGTCTTCGGGCTGGCCCTCGGCCTGAGCGCGGATCAGGGCGGCGGCGGCGGCCGGCGGGAGGGCCAGCGTCAGGTACCGGATCCGGTCCTGATCGGTGGTCCCCGGGCCGCCGGTGTAGCCGAGGCGAGCGTGCAGCTCGATCATGAGCCCCTTGGAGTCGGCGGCGGCGCGGCGCGCCCGGGACTGGAGTCCGGGCTGCCAGCGGCTTCGGACTTCCGCGGCCAGTCGTGCGGCCAGCGCGGCGCGGGGATGCTTGATCTCCCCCGCCAGGTACCGCTCTACCGTGCGCTGGCTGACGCCGAGGAGTGCGGCGACGGGGGCCGTGCCTTTGCACTGGCGGACCAGGTACCGGACCTGTGCGCCTGCGGACTGCGGGAGCGGTTGCGTCCACGCCCCGCGGAAAGCTTCGTTGAGCGCTTCGCCTACCTCGCGCGCCATCACTCCCCCTCCTCTGCGTCGTCTCCGGCGGCCGCAAAGCCGTTCTTGACGTAGCGCGCGAGGTTCACCGCGCCGTACTTCTCCGCGGCTTCCTCGGCCCACAGGGACCCTTGCGTGCCCTCCCACTTGACCATTCCGGGGGAGACTCCGAGGCGCCACCCGCCCGGCACCGGCCGACCGTCGGGGTAGGGCAGGAAATCCAGCGGGGAGGGGCCGTTGCTGGCGTAGACCACGCAGTCAGCGCGCACCGCGACGGGGTACTGGCCGGTGGCAAGAGCGTGCTTGATCATCTTGCGGTGCATGTTGGTGCGCGACTGCGCGATGACGGCCGCCCGGATGTCGGGGCGCCACGTGGGCCGGGCCAGCGCGGGCCAGGGCTGGCCGGGGCGCCACCCACCGCCGCGCGGGCGCTGCTGAAGTTTGCCGATCCCGCCCTTGATGGTGCCCTTGATCGCGGTGAGCAGGATGGACTGCTCCTCGGTCGCGTCCGTCTTTGCCTGCGCCATGGCGTCCAGGAACGGTTGCGGCCCCATGTCGGGGACCACACCGAGTTCCGCCATCACGGACAGGTAGGCGTCCCGCAGACGCTCGTACCAGGGGTCCAGGTACCGGCCGGCCTCGGGCCGGAGCCAGCCCTCCAGCGGCGTCACCTCGTACCCCAGTTCCACCGCGTAGGCCACGGTGGGCGTGGCGTACCAGGCGGGCCCCTCGGGGGGTTCGCCGTGCGGGGTGAACGGGGAGGGCAGGCGGGAGGCGTCCAGGGTGTGCCACTTCCCGCCCGACTTGATCCGGCCGAGGTCTACGTGCGAGAGGTCCACCAGCCAGGCCCCGGGCGTCTTGGCGTCGAACACGGGGTTCGTGACGTGCTGCGGTGCCTGCGAGAGGCCAACGACCAACCCGTTCGCGGCGGCGGCGAACGCACAGTTCACATCGATGCCGACCACGTACCGCTGCGCGCACTCCTCGTCGGTCCGCAGCCGCGCCCAGTCGAAGTCCTCTTCAAACAGCCGCTCGGCCGGGCCGCGCTGGTGCCAGCGCGGCAGATCGGCCAACAGCGGGTGTCCGTCGGGCGCCTCGGGCGGCGCGCACTGGACCGGATCCGGCCCGAGGCTGCCCGGGTTGCACTCGCTGCGGCGGCGGCCCTCGGCATCCCGGGCCCGGCTGGCGCGGGTGCCGGGCCGCAGCGCGGTCATCAACTCCACCCCGTTGACCGCCGCCGCGCCGCGCGGCGTGATCACCCGCTGCGCGTACGCGGCCAGCAGACCCGCCAGCGCGGCCGGGTGCAGCTCGGCGGCCTGTCCCCACGTGCGGGAGTCCAACGCGTCCCACCCGAGGTGCGCGACCTGTACGCACTGCCGCGCCTGGCCCGCCTCCACCGGACGATAGATGCGAGTCCACGAGCTGACGCCCCGACGGGTCACCTTCCACGGCGAGCGGCCCAACTCGACTACGGCCGGGTGAGCGTCGTCGAGACGCCCGGCGTACCGCTCGTCCTCGGTCAACTCGGCGGGCAGGCCGAAGTACTGCGCGGCGGCGGTGGTGAGCACGAGCAGCGGGTCCGCGTCCCGTCCCCAGGGGTGCAGGCGCGGCGCGCCGAGGTGCGCCTCGGTCAGCGTCCACTCCACCAGCGCCGCCAGCGTCGTCGCGGGCACGTCGAGGACGACGCCACCGGCGCAGTACGCCAAGACCTGCCCGGCGTCGTCGATGTCCAGCACGGCGACGGGACCGTTGGCGTACTCCGCGGCAGCGGCGGCGGCTGCCCGCTTCGGTGCGGTCTTCCCGGCCGCACGCTTGCCCAACGGGCGCGCCGGGCGCGCCGGGCGCTCCGGGGCGGGGGCCGGGGCGGCAGACAGGGCTGCCACGCGGTCCGCGGGCATCGAGGGCGGACCCTCGGGCCGGGCCGCCGCAGCCTGCCCGGCGGCCCACGCAGGCACCACCGACTGCTCCGCCGGGGGCGGGAACATGCTGGCCAGCCCGCGTAGCAGGCGGGCGTAGGCGGCGCGGTGCGGCGGGCGCGGTTCGGTCGTGCCCTTCGGGGTGTCCCAGGATGCGGCCGTCTCCCGGCGCACGCCGCACGCCGCGCCCACCTCGGCGTGGGACAGACCAGCGGCCTCCCGCAGGCGCCGCCGCTCCGCACGGTCGGGGAGGTCCCCCTCCCGGACCTGCGCCAGCAACGCGTCCACCGCGTCGAATTGCTCGTGATCTTGCTCTGACATAGAGCATCACCTCCACACACCACCCTAGCGAAACGCACCGTCAGCCGTACACCGAAACGCACAACGGATCACACAAGAGAGTGCACAGTCCGACGCGTGAACGAATCCGCACCGCGCCCGCCCCGGCCAGCGACACGACCAGCACCGGCCCGACTCCCGGCACCGGTGCGCACTCCAACACCGGACACCGCAGCGAAAACGCCAGGTCAGAGCACGCGCGTACCGATCGACAATGAGCACCAGGACCACGACCAGGACCACGGGCCCACCGCCTGGCAGGCCCGAACCCGGCCCACGTCGGGCATCATGAACAGAGCAGCGGCCCGCCCCCAACTCGGATGGGGACGGGCCGCTACTGCTGCCAGCGGTCCTAGGCGACGACACCGCGCCGGACCGACGAAGCCGACGGGGCGTCCAGGTGGCGCACCATCCGCGCGACCATCCGGTCATGTGCGGCCAGCGCTGCCGCGCGCCGGTCCTCCAGGTCCTCCAGGTCCCGGGCGCCCCGGATCGCGTACGTGGCCCGCACCGCGGCGTCCGCCTCGCCACGGGCGGCCGGTACGAGGAGCGCCACTTGCACGGCCGGCTGCGCAATCGCGCTCCGAGTCTGGTGCTGGGCCGCCCGCAGCTCCTCCACCCGCGCGGCCGGCGCACCGGTGAGCACCGCGTCCTGGTGCTGCCACATGGCCCGGCGGTGATCGGACACCGTCACAGACAACGCCGTGACCGCGTCCACCTGCTCCGCGCGGCGGGCCACCTGGGCGTCGTGCGCCCGCCCCTGCGCCGCACCGAAATACCTGATCAGGGCGCCAAGGAGACGCCCCACAGTCGTGATGAGTGTGGTTGCCATGACTCCACACTGGCGCCAACTCCACATGCAGGAAAGGGAATGCGGCAGGTTTCCCGTTTCCAATCGCGCCCCGAACCGGCCCGGAATACCAAAGCGACCCGCCCCCAACTCGGATGGGGACGGGCCGCCGCTTCTCTACCGGTGGCGCCTACTCGCGCAGCCAGCCCAGGAACGCCGCCCACGCCGGGCGACCAACGCGGATCGGCTTGTCTGCGGCACTGCCGGCAACCTTGTCGTCCCTCACGGCGACGGGAGCCGCGCCGGCCGGCCGGGCGACGTACACGCAGCTATCCGGGTCGGAGTAGCCGCTCTTCAGGAACTCGGCACCGTGCCAGGGGCTCCAGGGGCCCCGCAGTGTGTCAGCCATGCCATGACCGCCTTCCGCGTCTCGCTAGGGGACAGTGCCCATCGTCCCAGCGTCGAGAACGCGGCGTACAGCCGGGTGATGTCCTCGGGGACGACGGTGTACCACCCGCCGATCACCGTCTCTACGTGCCCGACTCGCGGACCGCCCGACAACGCGTGCACGCTGAACGGCTCGGCATTGCCGGCAACGCTCGCGTCGTCCGGGAGCACTTGGACGATCACGCGGGGGTAGCGCTCCATGATCCCAAGGAGGTGCGCCACCTGGTGCTCGTGCACGTCCATCGTGGCGACCGGCTGAGTCAGCGCGGCCTCACCGACGATGAACCAGGCGTACGGCCCCTCTTCGCCGCTCCAGCGCCGCAGGAACTCCTGCGCCCGCTGCACGCGACTTTCCACCCGGCGGGCCACCTCTTCGGCGGGCAGGCTGGGAGTGCGGGACCGGATCGCCGCGGCGGCGTACGGGCCCGTCTGGAGGAGGCCCGGCACCAGCAGGGGGTACCACGCTCGGATGGTCTCGGCCGCGGCGTCCAGCGCGGCCAGGCGTGCCGTTGCCTCGGCCCCCATCCCGCCGGCCACCCGGCCCATTTCTGTCTGATCTGGTGCCCGGAGCGACCGGATCACATCGTCGTGCATGTGCCAACCTCCTTGATTCCGGGGGTGATTGGGTCTCCACCCAGCGTAGCGTTGTGAGACGTAGATCACACACCCCCCGGAATGGTGACCCCACGAAAACGGGCCCGGAATCCCCAGGGGATTCCGGGCCCGTGACGGGCGTTCAGCACTGCCGGAGAAAAACGCTCACGTTCCACACCCACGCCGCCCAGTCGCGCACGAGGGAGATCTCCGCCGCCGACTTCACCGGCACGAGGGAATCCAACGCCGCAAGTGCGGTGTGCAGATCTTCTTGTGACGCGTGATCAGGGTCGGGGACCGGCAGCGAATTTGGAGGGTAGTCGTCGGCCAGCAGCGCGCACGCTGCCGCTGAAATCCTCTCCGCCGCCCGCCCCACCTGTTCGTACTCCGCCCGCAGGATCGGATTCCGAGGAAGCGCCGCTACGTCCCAGGACAGATCCGCCATCGCGTCATCGTGGAATTCGGGCCCCTCTTCAAGTACCGCCACATTCGACGCGGACGTGATGGGGAGCCACGGGAGCCCGTACTCAGGGGTCGGTGCGCTGCTGCTCACGTATTCCTCCCAGGGTATTCATCAGGTGGCACGGTCACCGATATAGACCGTGGATTGGCACGCTATCCGACTCCCTACTCCCGCGAAACCCACACAAATTTTCTTACCCGTCCCGGTCTGCATTCGCTCCCACGTGTAGCTCAATGTCCGGCCGACGCGTTGTGCAGTTCCGGCGCCCACCTTCTCACCGTTGATCGAGAGCCAGGAACGCCGGGAGTTTTCACCGCGCGGCGGGTTCGTCCAAATCGCGGTCACCGAATTCACCTCATTCCGCCCCTCCAGGCGAATGCAAACCTGCGGGCCGCCGGAGAACGGGTGATGGGTGCAGGCGCTACTGTCCGCTGCGGCCGGAACGGCAGCGAGCGAGATAAGGCCGATCGCGATAGCGGCCACGATGGCGCGGCGCTGAATAACGTTGCAAGTCACATAACAACAACGACGCAGAGACAAGATAGGCACGGCGGAAAACAAAGGGCCCGAACCTGAGCGGTTCGGGCCCTTTGTTTCGCTGCTCTCAACTCGGATGAGAGCAGCGCCTTTCACTTCCCGGAGTTTCCTTTATCTTTTCGGGAGCCGTGAGCTTGAATCCCGTCGGCGACAGAATTCCCATTCTTCTTTCCGCCGCCTCCCTGCTTTGGTGTTCGCGTCCCGTGAGTTTGAATGCCTCGCGCCACCATGCCCGCCGCATTGTCCGCGATTTTCACGCTGGCAATTCCGGCTTTTGCGCCACCCTTTGCGGTGCGGAGTGCGACACCGGAGACGATATCGTCACCGTATCCGGGGACGAATCGGAAGATGGAAACTCCCGCACCAATGGAAACGATGATCACAGTGATTCCCGCGGCCACCACAGAAAAGGATCCCTTTCCGCGTTCAGCAGTGAACACGTTCGCGATCCCGAGTGTCGCTACGAGAATCGGCTCCATCATGATCAGTGCCGCCATGAGGCCGGACCAAAGCCGAACTTTCCCCCACAGCTTCCGATCCACCAGACCCGAGTAGACCACCGGCGCGAAAACCCCACCCACGTAGAGCGAGGTGGATCGGAGAACCAGCAGCAGCCAAAGCGCGCCGGAAAGAGCGATGATGAGAATGGAGACGCCGAGGAGAACGAGCGGACCGCCGCCGATTCCTTCCCCGCCCTTCTCCAGCGAATCAGCGAGAGATCCGAAAAGCTCCCCGGCTGACGTTCCGCCGAATACCCGGGTGACCGCGTCTACAGCCTGCACGGTGATGTAGAGCGCCAGCGGCGTGAATGCGGACGCCGCCACCGTGAGCCACAGGAGGCCGATAGCCTCCCCTATGGCCGTGGTGAGCCGCGCCCCGCGTACGGCCCGCTTGGCGACCGCGATAAGCCACACCACGAGCGTCAGCACTGCCGACCCTGCGAAAACTACGGCGTATTGCTGGAGCCATCCGCTTTTGGTGAAATCGACTACGAGCGGCCCATGGTCGAGACTGTTCGCCAACTGGCGACTAATCCAGGCTGCGCCGTGCGCTGCCGACTTCGCGAATTGCGTCAGCGGATCCAGGCTAGCGAATGGGTCCGATGGCGCCTGTTTTCCCTGGCATTCCGCCTGTGCCCCGGCGGGCATCCATGAGCATGGATCGTCGGCCAGAATCACAATTCCCCCTCCTCAGTTTCAGTTAGCGAGATGTAGACGCGGGGCCACCCCGCGCCGTTGTGTGGTGCGCGCCGGATACGTACCCGGCCGGCAGCATGCAGCCGCGCCGCGATGCTGCGCACGCTCGTATCCGGTAGTCCGGTCCGCTCCCGGATAGCCGTGATGGTGATCTCCTCCCCTCCCTGGAGCAGCGCCAGCACTGCGGCCCGCGCGTCCCCATGTCCACGTCTACCCCTACCCCGCGGCGGCGTCCGACCGAGTGCCGGAGCGGCTACTCGGTCCTGGCAGACCGCGGCCACCGGACAACGGTGACAGACCGCGGCGGCGGCCTCCAGGGCGCGCCGGGTCGGCCGGGCGGCGGCATCCGTGAGGGCGTCGAACGTCGCCAGCTCGGCCGCGCACTCAGCGCGGCCCGCATCCGTCGGCGGGGGGAGGGGATCTGTGTGCATCAGGGCTCCAAAAGCGGGGTTTCGGGGGCCTCCCGGATTTGGCCTGTCGGGCCTGTCATCGCAGGTCACAGCCTGTCGGACGGCCTGTCGGACGGCCTGTCGCGATTCTGGCGGCGAAGAGCGCGACGGGCCGCCCGACAGGCCGCCCGACAGGCCGTCCGACAGGTCACGACAGGTCGTCAAGGGCGGCCTGGAGGTCCTCCAGCCGGTAGGCGGTCGGGCGGGGGTTGGCAGGCAGACGGATCGTCGGCACGGTCAGCCCCGCGTCCTGGAGCAGCGCCTTAATCTCCCGGCCCGCGAGGGCGAGACGGTCCTCGCGGTCATCCCACTGACACCACCGCTGCGGATCTTGCTTGGCCAGCTCCTCAACGATCTGTGCCACCGTCAACGTCTCCACGCTCTTCTCCTCGAAGAGATCAACCAGCGTCCGTGCGAACGGCGGCATTGGGGCACTGGACGGGGCGGAGGACTCGTCATCCCGCAGGGTCGGCCGCCCCTCGGCCGCCACCCGCTCTTTGGCACGCTTCAGGGCAGTTTCCGCATCCAGCGGAATCACGTACCGCAAAATCGGCTCACGGTACTTTTTCGAAATGATGTAGCACCGCCCGGAATCCCCGGGGTCCTCCTCATCACCGGCCACCAGGATATGAGGGAGCCATCCCTCGGAAATTGCTGTCGGCCGCCCGACTACTACCGGCACATCTGGTTGGCGGCAGGGCAGCATGATTCGAGTGTGGAAGGAGTCGGCAATAGAGTCACCGAGAACATCCTCGGTAGCGTCTTGCGTCATGACGACAAGGAAGATTTTCGCTTTCCGCCCAATCCGCAGCAGGTTAATTCCGGTCTTTACCGCACCGCTGGGAAGCTGCGGCCACTCATCAACAAACGCGACAATGGCCGGGGCTTCCGGGGTCGCTTTATGCACCTCTTGCGTATCAGGCAATGCCGCGATCCGTGCTTTGGCGCGCTTCTCCAGCCGCTTTAGCAGCGCCTCGGCGGCCTTATTGGTGTACGCGGTTTCTACCGCAGCACTCCTGAGCGGCCCTAGCCCACGGCCTGAGGTGTCAATGTCCACGGCGACGGCGTCGCGGCACGCGGTGATGTGATCGGCAATTGAGCGCACCGCCATGGACTTGCCACCGCCGGTATCGGCGACGATCAGAATGTGACCGCCCACCACGATGGGGGTTGAATTCCCGTCGATGGAGACGGCGAACGGCTCGATCGGATCGAGGAGGGAGCGGGAATTGGGGGCGTAGGTGGGATATCCCGGAGGGTTGGCGAACGGGTCGGTTACCAGCGCTCGCAGCGTCACCTGTGCCGTGTCCTCCCGGGAGCCAGCGATGAGCGTGCGCCCCGCCCCGACCCGGAATGCACGGTCCAAGTCGGATGACTTTTTCAACAGGTCAGCCGCGGTGCCATCGCTCAGGATGAGAGAGGTCTGCCACCCCCACGGAGTCCGCTGCGCAGTACCGATTTCCTCGAACCGAATCCGGGTCTTGATGCTCTCCTTCAGCAACGCCCGCCGGATCCGCTCGTGGGCAATCTGGGCGTCGGACACGTCCCGCAACGCGGTGGGCCCGGAAAGATCCTCCTGCTCTTCCTGCTCTGCCTGCTGCTCCGGTGTCAGGTCAGAAAGCGGCGTCGGGTCCAGCTCCGGCCGGAGCAACCTCTCCGGGATCGGACGCTGCCCCAAAGCCGGTTCCTGGCCGCCCTTCCAAAACGTCAACCCGAGGCCGATAGGCACGGCGAGAAACAGCGTTTGCGGCACGGTGTACGCCATTCCCGCGGACGCCGCCGCAATGGTGGTCAATCCGACCACGCGTCGTGTTCCGCTCATTCCGCGCGCCCGTCGAATTTGATCCCGCGATGGCTGCGCCGGAGAGAACTCGACTTTCAGAAGGTCTTTCAGTGCGCGCTCACGCGCCTTACGTTCGGCGCGCAGTGAGGTGATTTCCTGCTTTTCCGCGTCCGTCCAACCATCCTCGGCCGCACGCAATTCGAGCTTGCGAATCCGCTTGTACACTTCGTCAAGCTCTTCGCGGGCAGTCTCGCGTACAGACTCATGCACCTTGAGTTGACGCTCCACGAGGATGCGGCGAATTTCTTCGTCGCTCTGGTGGCCTGTCGTCACGGTGTGTCGGATGCCAGCCGACATATTCTTTGCACCAGCCTTGAACCGCGCCATGACACCCTGCGCCCCATTGGGGTTTCCCTCGGATTCCTCAGGGCTTTCCGGGGACTCCTCGGCGGCCTTTTCTAGGCTCACCGCGCCCGCCTCTTCCCGAGTCTCCTCTGTGGCGTTCTCTTCACGTTCTTTACTCATTACGCTTTCTCCGCACTCGCGCCGGGATAGAGAACGGGCCCCGAGGTGTATCTCCTCGGGGCCCGGACTTCTCCTACTGGAAGAACTTGCCGATCGTCTCAGTCCCGATGGAATTGAGCAGCGGCACGATAGTGATCGCACCGAGGAACGGGCCAAGCGTCAGCCCGCACGGGGCGCCCCATCCGATTTCCTTCTTGGGGCGGCGGCGTGCCGACTTCCAGACGACGAATCCGACGATGAGCCCGGCCAGCATGAGAACCGCACCGTAGGCGTTCAGGGTGCCGAATTCGGCACTCTGGGTCTTGGCTACCTGCGTGGCACCGACGCCCTTTTCAAGGGCCCAGTCGCCAGCCATTCCCACTTTTCCGCGCGTCCAGGTCAGCGCGGTACCGAGTAGACCCCCGGCGCACGCTCCGGCCGCCGCAAAGGACGCCGCGGAAATAGCGAACGGCACCAGAGTGCTCCACTGCCGGCTCTTGCTCTTCGTCAGGAACATTGCGATTCGCGCTACCAGGATCAGGAATCCCACCGCGAACATTCCGAGCGTGACGGTCTTTCCCATTATTTGGTCCCCCCTGCGATGACCTGTGCGATTGCCATTACTGCGGTGATGAGTGCGGGCGGGTAGAAGAACGGCGCAATCAATACACCGAACACCAGCGTCCGCGTGAATTGGTTTTTTGCGTACCAGTGCGCCACCAGGGACAACAGCAGCAGAATGAACACCATTCCGGCGCCGCTGGTGCCACCCTGCTCCCGGCTGTAGTACCAGAGAAAGAGCGCTCCGGCCGGGCCCGTGGTGAACACCGCCACCTTGAAAGCGCGGCCGGTGGGCCGGTACTTCAGCCAGTCCTTGAACCAACTGAGGTCCCAATTCCGCTCCTTGGGAGCGGGCGGCGGGGTTGCCATGTCCCGCAGGTACTCCGCGGCGTCCCGGATGTTCTCCGCCGCTTCCGCCATCGTGGCGTCACCGGCCGGCTGAACCGTGTGCCACTCCGGCTCACCGGTCCGGTCGTGGTCGCCGTGACCGTCACGGAGTTGGCGCTCCTCGCCCTGGTTCTGGCCGTGCGGGTCGGTCATCGCATTCCCCTGGTAGCGGTGGTGGTGAGCCCCAGACGCGACCACAGCCACGCGCGCACGCGCAACTCGTCACCACCCCAGCAGCGGGTGTTGACGCCCCGGCGACGGTCGGCCGGCCACGGGTCGGCGGGCGCGTCGCTCGGGAGGATCGTCCGGGTGTAGTAGGGCGTGTATGCCATGCTGGTCATACCTCCTAATGGCCAATCGGAGGGGTGCGGCGGGGTCCACTCCCCGCCGCACCGCGGGTTTCTACTCCGGCAGCACAACCTGGTGCAGCGGGTCTTCGCGCCAGTCGTAGCCGTCGTCAATCAGCTTCAGGGCGTCCGCCCGGTAGCCGGATGCGGTGCCGTTCGAGCAGCGGAATGCGCTCTCAATCTCGCCCGTCGTCACGGTCTCCGGGCCCCCCTGCGAACGCGCTTCCTGCATGTGCCGGGCGACACGTCGAATCGTGCGCTGCCGGTCCGTCAGTCCGAGGGCATCACCAAGGACGGTGATCGCCAGTTCGGCGCGCTGCTGCTGCACAGTCATCTGCGCCGTGCGCAGCTGCGACTCTTTGATCTTCGCTTCCCGGTCTGCGGCGGCGGCAAGGCGGTTCTTAGCCTCCTCTTCTTTCTCGGCCGCCGCCGCGGAGCGGCCTGCCGCCACCTCCTGACGGCGGGCCAGCTCCTCCGCCGCCGCCACGTTGGCCTCCTCCTGCCGCAGCGCCCGTGCCTGGTCCTCGGCCGCCTGGCGCCTCAGCGCCGCCGTACGGGCCGTCTCCGCAGCTTCCTCTTCCTGGTCGGCCAACCGCTGCTCCTCGGTCGCGGCACGCTGCGCGGCGGACTGTTGCGCACTCGCCTGGATCGCAGCGGTGGCGGCCACCCCTTCGGCGTGGGCCACGGCCGCCAGCCGCTCGCCCTCACTCTGCGCCGCCAGCACGTCTACCTCGTTCTGCGCCCGCAGCTGCTCGTGCTGGTCGCGCAACCGGGCCATGGCGTCCTCGTGGTCCTGGAGGCGCTGCTCCTCGGCGGCCTCCCGCTCCAGCGCCCGGCGCGCACGGGCGGCGGCGTGCCGCCGCTGCTGCTCCTCCCGCCGCATCTGCGCCGGGAGTTGCAGGGCCTCCTCCACGGTGACGCCGTGCCGGGCCAGCCGCCTCGGGAGGTCATCCAGCACCGTCACCCGCCCTGGATCATCCTCCGTTTCATCCTCGGTGCCGGCGGCGGCCCGCCGCTCCTCCTCGGCCCGGCGGTACTCCACGTACACGTCGTGGACGGCCAGTCGGCGGCGCTGCTCCCGCACCTCCTCGTAGGTCAGACCCCACTGCCGCATGGTTCCGAGGATTTCCCACGTCTCCGCGCGCCGCAGGATCCACGCCTCCCACGGGATCCGGTCGCCCCGCTCCCGCTCCTCCTCCAGCCGGGCCACCTTCGTGATGCGGTAGCGCAGCCCCTCAGCCATGCCGACGAACACGGCGGGCATCAGGGAGTGGCTGATCAGTCGTGACGGGTCCGCTGAAAGGGCGTCCAGCACACTGGGGCTGCCTGGCATGGAGTTGGCCGCCGCCGCGATGTTCAGGTACACGGTGAAGGCGGTCAGCGCGTGCGCGGCCCACCGCAGCATCCGCTTCGGAGTCCCCCGCCACAGCATGAACAAATCGAAGGCGTAGAAGCCGATCACCGCGCCATCGACACCGACCGGGAAGGCGTAGGCACCCCAGTCCCCCCACTCCGCAAACCCCCACCGGCGCGCCGCCTCCACGAGGTTCATGTAGGACAACGAGAACCCAACGCCGCCAGCCGCGCCGCCACCAAGAGCGGCAGCGCCCTTGACCAACATCGGCGCGGGCCGGTCCGCCTGTCGCACCGGCCGGCCGGCCGCCGGCTCCTCGACCGAGGCCGCGTCGGCGACAGCGGGGATAGGCACCTCGGCCGCGGGCGCAGGCTCCTTGACGGACGGGCGGCGGAACCGCCGCCGGAGCCAACCATCAGGCCCAGAGTCCGCGGTGCGCTGCTCCGGCCAGTCGGGGGCCTGGTCCGGCCAGTCTGCGCCGACCGGCGCGTCAGGCTCGGTGTGGGTGGTCACGTACTCCTCCTAGTAGTGCGGGTCCGGTGAGTGCCCCGGGCCGGATCCGATCCGGCAGCATCGCGCCGGGTCCGGGGCCGTGGTGCCAGCTACTTGCAGAGCAGGATCACCAACAGGATGACCGGCCCGCCAAAAATGCCCATCAGGTTGATCACGTCCATGACGATCCCGTCGCCCCCGCCGCGCCGCGCCATCGGTCAGCGCTCCCGGGGCTGGTTGCTGATCGTGCCGTGGTTGTCACCGGCCACGTAGGCAACGTGGGCGTTGTCGCCGTTGAACACGGGCGCGTTGTGGACGTTGACCGCCCCCACCTCCCCGGCCTGCACGATGCCCCCCGCCTCACTGTCGCGCGTCTCGTTGCTGGTCTGACCGTCGCTCATTGGGTCCCTCCCTGTCTGGCTGGTGCCGCCGCCGGGTGGCGGCGGCCAGTGCCCCGGGCCGGATCCGATCCGGCAGCATCACGCCGGGTCCGGGGCCGTGGTGCTCAGTCGTCGCCGGTGCCCCAGTAGCGTTCCGGGACCAACCCGGCGCTGAACTCGGCAGCCTCATACCGATAGTCCTGCGCGTGCTCCCGGCAGGTCCGCGCGGCGGCGCGGGCTTGCGCGCGGATCTCCGGCGAATTCTCCGGATCGGCAGCGAAGCGCCGCGCGCTCAGCGCCGCTTCGTCCGCCCGCCGCGCGGCGGCCAGCCGGTCCTCGGCCAGCTCGGACAGCGGGATCCCCCACAACGTCCGTTCGCTCACGTCGCTCACGGTCATGCCTCACGAACTCGGGACGAGGTGACCGTGCCCCCCGGCTCCTGCGCCAGCGCGGCGGCCTCGGCACCGCTCAGCAGCGCGTCTCCGGACTCGGCCGGCCCGACCCCGTCACCCCGGTACGTGACCTCCTCCCCGCTGGACGTGCGCACGGTGACCTCGGCCTCGTAGTAGCGTCGGTTGCTCATGTGTCCCTCCCTGTCTGGCTGGTGCCGCCGCCGGGTGGCGGCGGCCAGTGCCCCGGGCCGGATCCGATCCGGCAGCATCACGCCGGGTCCGGGGCTGATCTCAACTCGTAGGATTTCGCGGGGAGTTCGGGCCGGTGGCCTGCCCGGAGGTGCGCTTCCGGCCCGTCGTCTCAGCCGGTCACCGCACCCCCGTGCCCTGGCACGGGCCGCACGACTCCCACTCGTCGCGCTGCACCTGCCGACCGTCCGGGGCCATCTCCAGCCGGGTGCGGACATTGCCCCTGGTGCCGCCGCAGTTGTCGCAGGGCCTCGGCTGGTAGTGGTCGCTCACTTCGCCCACCCCTTCCGGCGGCGGGGGAACCCGTTCCGGTCGAGGGCGTCAACGGGGTCAGCGGCGGCACGGCGGGAGCCGCGCCCCCGTGCGGCGCTGGCCTCGGCCTCCTTGCGGGCCGCCCGGTCGGTCGCGGACTCACGGCCCGCGTACCGGGTCGCGGCCAACTCCCGGTCGGCACCGGGGCGCAGCCAGTCGAATCGGCTCACTGCTGCTCACCCCGCTCCGCGCGGATCTGCTCCGCGAGGTCCTCGGCGCGGTCGGCCGCGGCGTCGGACGCGAGGGCCCGGACCTCGGCCAGGCTGAGCGGCTGCGGGGGCGGGGGCGGGGGGGTGGTCATCTCGGAGTTGGTGCTGACGTTACGATCCCTCATGGATCGCACCTCCTGTGTACGCAGGGGTTCGGTCTAGGCCCTCGGCGTGTTCCAGCACGCCGGGGGCCGCCCCATTTCTGGGGCGGCGCCCTCGGGCCGGGCACCACCATGACACAGGCTGCACCGGCGGTGCAAGGGCGACACTGCCGGTGGTTCGTGGCAGACTCTCCCCCATGACCGAAATCCCTGAGGACGCCAAGGCGGAGACTTTGCGCGTACAGGCAGCCGCCCTGCGGGCCGTACGCGAAGCGGGCGCACCGCGCGTCGCACTGCTCAAGCAGGCCGACGAAGAGCTGAACGAGACGGTGAAGCCGGTAGTGCTCGCCGCTGCGCGAACCGGCGCGGCTCCCAGTCGCATTCGGGCCGAGGCGCACATCGGCACGAGCCTGCTCTACCGGTGGATGGAGGAGGCCGGCATTCCCATCCGGGCGAAGAAGCAGACCCCCAAAATCAAGCCATGAATCATGGGAGTTGCCCATATGCGCAGTACAGAGCAGCATTTACGGCTCACCGTGGCCGCCCTGATGTACGCCACGGGCGAGACGCAAGCGGACCTCGGGCGCGGCCTCGGCCTCAGTCAAGGGCAGGTCAGCCGGAAGCAGTCCGGGGGCGGGACCCGCGGCTCGGCGTGGTCACTGGCTGACCTGGATCGACTCGCAGCCCATTACGGCATCCCCGTACCGGAGTTGCTGAGGGGCGCCGACCATGCCATCAGGCAGCTACCGGCGGTGCGCCGGGCAGCAACGATCGGCGGGACACAGGCCACGATCACGCCCCACGATCCGGGCGGAGCGTAGTCTCCCCTACACCAAACGTAAATTGACCCGCCGGGTGATCCCGGAGTTGGCGCTCCGGGCGGCGGGTCAGACCGAGTCAGGTCTCCGGCGAGTGTACCCATGGACACGCCCGCCACGCGGTGCACCGCAATGGAGGCCGGAAAGGAAAGCCGGATGTCCGGCAAGTACACCCCAACGAGCGTCACGGCGGCCGGGGTGGGGGTGGCCCGGTGAGCCTCGAAGCGATGGTGTGGGTTCTCAGCGGTGACGCCCCGGTGGCCGATGTATCCGAGTACGCGGTATTGGGCGCGATGGCAGACAAGGCCGACTCGGACGGGTGCGGCACCTGGCTATCGAAGGAGACGCTGGCCGCACGGACACACGTCAGCGAAGAGCAGGTCAAACGATGCTGGCGGAACATGACAAAGCGGGGCCTTATCGCTAAAGGCGACCAAAGGCACGTAAGGCATTACCGGGCCGACCGACGCCCCGTCGTCTATGACCTGCTGATCCCGTACACGTGGTTCAGCAACATCGACCGGATCAACGCGGACCGGCAGCGTCACGGCCTGCCTCCGCTCACCCCCGCCGACCGCCCCCCCATCGCGCCCGCCCCCGCGAAGAAGGCGCGGGCGGACAAGGGGAAGCCTCGCCCGAAGAAGTCCACGGAGAAGGCCCCGCCCGACCAGGGCAGCAACGAGCGGGGGAACTCTGAGTTCCCCCGCTCCGAGGCTCCCGAGACACCCGACGGGGGAACTACGAGTCGTCCGCGGGGGAACTACGAGTCGTCCGCGGGGGAACTGCAAGATCCCCAATACAGTCAGGGCACTCAGTCAGAGGACTCAGTCAGTCGGGGGGGGCTTCCCGTCCGTCCGTCCATGCAGGAAGTACACGTGCCCATGGGCGCGACGGACGGACGGACGGACGCGGGCAGCAACGGGGAGACACAGGAGCAGACCGCGGCCGACAGCGATCGAGGGGCGCGACGGATGCTGACTACACCGGGCATGGACGTGTTGCGGCAGGTCGCGGAGCGACGGCCGGAGTTGGCTCTGTCCGGCAAGGTGCTCTCAGACCAAGCCCGTCACGTGAACGAGTTGGTCGCAGAGTCCGAGGCGGCCGGCGACGGTTGGACGGTCCCCCAACTCGTTGCCGCGCTGGCAGTCCCCCTAGACAGTCCGATCCGGAAGACTCCCGGCGCGGTGATCAGCCACCGAATCAGCCGACTGCCGCTCACACCGCACACCGCGGCCGGCATGCTGCCGGAGCAGGCCAACGGTTCGCCGCAGCCCCTTTCCGCCGACGGGCGCACCGCTGACGACGCGATGACTCCGCGCCTCGGGAGGCGCTGCCCGGACTGTGGAGCGGACTCTCTTGGCGGTGCGCGCTGCCCCGCGTGCCTGGGGTGGCCGGAGTGTGAGGGGGGGTGTGGGCGCAGGCAGGAGAAGGGGGGAACGTGCGACTCCTGCGAGACGCGCACCTACTACTCACGCATCGCGCCGCCGACTATCGACGGGACTTGCCCCGGGATCGACGGCACAACCTGCGGTAGGCCGGTGATCAGCCTGGGCCTGTGTAGGCACTGCACGGTGATCGCGGAGCAGCGGCGAGCGGCCATCGCGGCGCAGCAGCCCCAACAAGCCCCTCTACCGCCGTTCTAGCGGCCGATCGGCGCACCGTCGAGGAAAGGCCACCCGGCGGTGCGTTCGGTGCCCTGAGGGGCGCTGAGGGGCCGCGACCGGCACCTGTGGGCGGCGGCGCGCGGTTGCTGGCCGCCCTGGCGCAGGCATGAGGGACTGTCCGGCCGGGAACCTCGGGGTTAGAGGCCGGGCCAGTCCGCGCCGGTGCGGTACCCGGCCGCCGGGAGGTGGGCACGATGACGCGGCGACGCTGCATCGAGTGCGGTACGAGACTGCCCGAGGCCAGCCTCGCCGGCGGCCGGCCGCAGCTCTACTGCTCGGCCCGCTGCCGAGGCCGCCACCGCCGCCTCGGCCGCCACCAGGACCAGCGCGCCGAACGGCTGGAGGCCGCGGCCGAGGAGCGCTACGCACTGCGGGCCGATGCGTTCGCCGTCGCGCGGGCCGCCCGGGACCTGGCCGCCGCGCTCGATGCCGAGGCGCAGCTCCGCCCCGGGGACCAGCCGGCCGGGTGGCTGCGCCCGGAGCCCGAACTCGGCCGGCCCGCTGCGCCGTACACCCGCGCCGTCCTGCCGCTCCTGGCGGCCGTGCACCAGGCCGTGCACCAGGCGGTCGCCGTTGACCGGGCCGCCGGGCACACCTGGGACGCTATCGGCGGCGCGCTTGGCGTCAGCGGCGATACCGCCGCGCGCCGCTACCAACTCGCCGTACCGGGAAGGAAGTCAGCATGAAGAACAGGGGAGTTGACCCTCTGGCGCTCACCGTTGCCGCGGTGGTGGCCGGTGGTCTGTACGTCTGGTCCGGCGACGGGCGCCACTCCTGGTTGGTTGACGCGCTGGTAACGCTGATGGCCAACACCGCCGGGCTGATGGCTTTCCTCGGTGTGCGGGCAGCGGGCGCGCGGCTCGAAGGGCGGCACCGTACGTCACCTCGGTGACGTACGCGGCGGTGATCGGCGCCCGTCGGCATGCTGGCCCGCCAGCATGCCGACGGGCTGGTTTGCTGGCCCGCCAGCATGCGGGTGAGCTGGCATGCTGGCATGCCAGAGGAGACGCGGAAGGGGCACACGATGGCCAGACGTACGGCCGTGATCAACAATCGGGGAGGGGTAGGCAAGTCCGACGTGGCGCTGAGGCTCGCTGCCGCCCTGGCGAAGCGGGGCCGGCGGGTTGGCCTTATCGACTTCGACCCGCAAGGGAACCTCTCCCGCCGGGCAGGCTGGGTCTACAACCCGAACCAGCGACAGATCACAGTGAGCGAAGCGGTTCAGGCCGACCGGGTCGGTGCCCTTGCACAAGTCTGGACGCCGGTCCGGTGGAACGTGGAGTACGCCAGCCGAATGGTGCTCGCTCCAGCCTGGTTGGAGTTGGAGAACCGTTATTCAGAAGCCGGGTTGGTCGGTGCGCACCTGAGGCTGGCCAAGGCGTTGCACGGCTCTGATGACGACCTTGACGACGTCATCATTGACTGCCCCCCCAGTCTGTTCCACCTGACGCAAATGGCGTTCGCGGCCAGCGACGGTGCCCTGTTGGTGACCCGTGCGGAAATTGACGCCATCCTCGGCGCCCGTCGCGTGCGCGAATTCATCGGGGACAAGAAAGAAGCGCTGCACGCTGACGATCTCACCATCGACGGGGTGATCATCAACGACTACGACCAGGGCCGCCCGCGACAACGCCAGCAACTGAAGAGCGCCCGCCGCATGTTCGGGAACCTCGTATGGGATCCGGTCATCGCTCACCGTGAGGTGATCGCGAACGCCTCAAACGATCATGTGCCGCTGGAGCAAGCCAACGGGTCTCAGGTCAACCAGGCCGTGGCCGCGTTCGAGCTACTGGCCGACACCTACCAGAAGAGGACCGCCGCGTAATGGCCCGCCGCCACCAATTCGAGACCCCCGACGACGTACCCGAGGCGCCGCTCACCCCGAACTCCGCCGGCGTCCACGCCGGCGCCGACCTCGGCCGCCGACCCAAGAAGCGTCAGAGTGAATGGCGGTCCTTCAGCAGCTACCTGCCGGAAGACCTCCAGCGGGAGTTCCGCGCCGCGTGCATCATGGCCGGCATCGAGGTCCGGCAGGGCCTAGACGAAGCGGTCCGCGCCTGGGTGGACGCCCGAAAGGCCAGCTAGCAGCGCGGTGTGCCTGCATGCTGGCATGCAGGCACACCACGCCATCGTGACCCCACCGCCCCCCGGCCGTTGTTCAGACATGAAGATCACAACGATGACCGCCGCCGGGGTTGCCGCAGCGCTGCTGCTCCCCTTCAGCGGCGCTGCGCCGGCCGCCGCATCCGGCACCGCCACCCAGCACGGCCACACCATCCAGGTGGAGGGGCACGGTCTCTACGTGGGCAGCGTCACCGCCCGGAGCGCGCCCTCCCATCGCCCGTGGTCGTACGCCCGGCTGGTCCTGGAGCAGCGCGGCGGCCGGGTAACCCCCGTGCGCACCTGGACCCCTGCGGACCACAACGGCTTCAGTCCGGAGACCGACGTGACCACGTGGCACCTGGGCCGCAGCTACCCGGACGGGTCCCGCCTGTGTGTCGAGTGGAGGCACCGATCCGGCCGCGCCTGCATGATCATCCACCGCTAAGACCGGCGGCGGCCCGACACCCCCACGGGCCGCCGCCCCGGCGTACCGTTGACAAATGGATCACGACACCCCCAACTCCCCGCCGCCCACCTCCCCTTCAGCCGCGGTGCCACCCGCCGCTCCGCACGGTTGGATGCTGGTCCCCGTCCCCGCGCCCACCCCCGAGGCCGCGCCGCCGACCCCGGCGCCCCCACCGCACCCCCACTCCGAGGCCGCGCCGCCGCCTGGGGCACCACCCCGCCCGCCCGGTCCTGCCCCGGCGGGACTCGCGACGGTGGAGGACCGCACCTACGCCACACTCATTGATATCGCTATCGGTGTTTCGCTCACACAGGCGTATTCGCTCACCCTCTCCATGATTGGATGGATCCCGAATTTCCTGTTCTGGATTCTCGGCGGAAACTATTCCGCCACGGTGAACGGCGGATATTGGGCAATCGTCCTCGGTTGGTGGGGATGGCAATGGAGTCTCCGCGGACGCACAGGGCAATCCGTCGGACAACGAATCATCGGAATCCGCGTCGTCGATGAAGAAACTCGAAAGCCGATCGGCCCGGTTCGCAGCATTGTCCGCTCCCTCACGCACGCTATTGACGCCCTCCCCCTGTGCGCCGGATATATTCGCCCCTCGTGGGACCGGCAGCGTCAAACCTGGGCAGACAAAATCCATCACACCATTGCCATCAATGCCGCAACCGAGAAAGAGCCTACACAATGAGACGGAAAGCCTTGCGTCTCATTCTCGGCATCCCGGAATGATCCAACACCGGTAAACGCAAGCCTCCTCGGGTGGGTGAGAGGGAGCGCGGAGCACAGCCACCCCGGCAAAGCCGGAGTACCCCCAAAGTCGCACCCCGGCAGGGCGCCAGGCGCCCAGTCTCAATGGTCCCTCAGGACCGACCACGGACGCCGGGGGTCTGCTCTCACGGGCCCCCGAACCGGCTCTCCTCCCGGCCAGCCAGCCAGCGTGCCAGCCAGCCAACGTGCTAGCTGGCTGGCACGCTGGCTCGTGTCCACACCCCCGCCGCCAGCCCCTGCGGAAGCCCATCGACGCCCAGGAAGGCGTCTATATGCCCCTCAGAGCGCCTAGCGTTCATAAATGGCACAAGATACCTAGGGGTGGATTGTGGCGCCCAGGGCGCCACACAGCGCGTCCGAGAGATCACCCTCCAGCCCCGAGACGCGTTCCCTGGCCCCCGAGACGCCGCCCCGGCCTCCCGAGGGCACCCCGGCAGCACCCGAGGGAGCACCCCCGCCGCCGCGGTTACCGACCCTCGGGCATAGGGGCTCGCAAAGATGTCGCGGCTGGCTGTTCGCAGCCTTTTCCGCGTGGCCGAGATTGGGCTATCCGCGCAAAAGAAACAAAGAAATCGGGTAGGGTCTTCCCTGGGTTACCGAGGTCACCAAAAGGGGAGATATCATGTCCGCCAAAGAAAATTCCGAGCAGTCCAAAGAGCTGCCAGACATCTACGAGACTCGCCAAGGTCACGCAATGCGTGAAGCCATGGCAGCCGGCGACCGAAGCCAGTACGAGCGAATCAAAGGGCACGTCCTCAGGGAAAGCGCGACAAGCGCCGAAGAAGCTCGTGTTCTTGCTGACATGATGCACGCGGCTGAGCTATTCAAGGAAATGACCGAGGCGCAGACTGGGGGAGAGAAAGACGCGATTGCCCGGCGCATGAGGGATGAATGCTCCCACCGTGCATGCATTAACGCCATGGCCGCTGGTTATATGCAATCCGGCCTGCGTGAGGGGCTACCGGGGAAGGCTCTGGATCAACTCCTAAAGTGGGTTGACGAATTGGAACTAGGGCCGGAGATTCGGGAATTGGTCGGAAAAATTGAGCGGCTTTCAGAGTGAGGGAGTAGCCCCTCGGTTCGTGGTCCACCTACACAGGTAGACCAAGTGATGCATGCCCGCGCCGCCCGTTCCGATAGGCGGCGCGGAACTATTCTGACTGACGGGTGGTCAGGTGACGGCGAGAGGGAGGGGTGTCCGCCCGCTGACCCTTCCGCGTCGGCGAGCAAGAGGTCCGGTGAAGTGGTTCCCGTGGCGCGCATCCGGTGCTATGCTCGGGGTTCCCCGAGGGGTGATCGGCCGTCAATCCGGCCGGCCCGCAGCGGGGTTGACGGGTCGCCCCTGGTGACTGTTCCCGGTGGTGGTGGCCTTCCGCCACTGCTACACAGGCACTCGAAGTGATGCACCGGCCCCTCTCCTCCTAGCCAGCCAATGCTTTAGCGGGCGGCGGGATGCGGGAAAGGAATTGTAGCGAAGCGGAAATT
>NZ_JBJMAB010000064.1:0-27577 GCF_045799175.1 Streptomyces sp. VTCC 41912 | reverse complement strand
ACAAGCCCCGCGCAGCGGACAACGCCCCGCGCAGCGGACAACGCCCCGCGCAGCGGACAACGCCCCGCGCAGCGGACAACGCCCCGCGCAGCGGCCCCGCGCCGCAGGCGCAAACAGCAACCCCCACGGCGGGCACGCCGACTACGTACGACGAAGCCCAGCGCAGCGCCTACGCATCGAGGCCGATAGAGAACGCCGCCTCCAGGTCGTGCTGGGAGTACGTGCGGAACGCGATGTGCGTTTCGGTGGAGGCGACGCCGGGGACCTTGCTGATTCGGCCGGGGATGACGTCGGCGAGGTCGTCGTGGTTGGCGACGCGCACCATGGCGATCAGGTCGTGCTGGCCGGTGACGGAGTAGACCTCGCTGACGCCTTCCAGTGCGGCGATCTGCTCGGCGATCTCCGGGATCTGGTCCACGCTGGTCTTGATGAGCACGATCGACGTGATCACGGCTGGCTCTCTCCCTCGGCCGACACTCCGTTGTCCCTGGTGGCACCCACAGTATCCCGCCCGTAGCGGGCCCATGCGTAGAGGAAGCCGAGGGCGAAGCCGACCACGTGGGCGAGGTAGGCGACGCCCGGGCCGGCCGGGTCGTGGCGGGCGGCGTGCCACTGGAGGGAGAACCAGAACAGCAGGACGATCCAGGCCGGGAAGCGCAGCGGCAGGAAGAACAGGAACGGGAAGAGGCTGGTGACGCGGGCCCGGGGGAAGAGGAAGAGGAAGGCGCCGAGCACGCCGGAGATCGATCCGGAGGCGCCGACCAGGGTCTGGTCGGAGCCGGCGTGCGCGGCCGCGTAGCCCAGCAGCGCGAGGTAGCCGACGGTCAGGTAGAAGGCGGTGAAGGGCAGGCGTCCCATTCGGGCTTCGGTCATGCTGCCGAAGACGTACAGGAACAGGACGTTGCCGAGCAGGTGCAGCCAGCTTCCGTGCACGAACAGTGCGGTGAGCGGGGTGAGCAGGGCGCGCGGTGCGCCGCTCCACAGATCGAGCGGAATCACGCCCCAGTGCGCGAAGTAGCTGTTCTGGGCGCGGAGCAGTGCGTCTCCGGTGCCGTATGTGTGGTTCAGGCCGGAGACCGGGCCGAGCACGAAGAGTGCGCAGCACAGTCCGATCAGCACGTTCGTCATCCGTGAGAACACCGCGCGTAGCGAGCGGGCGGGGTGGACCGGCGCCGTCATGAAGTGATCATGGCGCAATGCGGGCACACGGGACAGAGCGCCTCGCCGCGTCCCGGCAGTCGGGCGGGCCCGCGCCGGCCCGCTGTCAGGCCGTAGGGTTACAGGCAGTACGTTGCGTATTTCCGCAGTCCGACGGCGTACCGCGTGAACCGCACCGCTGGCCGAGCACGACGAGCACGAAAGAGGACGACACGATGGCTGTTCCCCTGCCGACTGCGACGACCCGGTGGCGCTGCACGCTCTGTGGCAACCTCACCCGGTTCGACGTGACGCGCCGGTCCAAGGTGGTGGAGTACGTGCACCTGGATCTGGCCGGTGAGCCGTCGGTGGAGGAGCGCGAGGTCGTCAGTGAGACCGTCGAGTCGGTGCGCTGCCGCTGGTGCAACGCGGTCGACCAGATCGAGCTGGTGGACCGTCCGGGCGCGAGCGCCTGAGATCGGAGCGATGCAGCCGTGGTGGAACGTCCAGAAGGGGATCCGGGGGCGGAGCGTGCGGACGCGCCCGGAGGGGTGGCCGACGAGGTGCTCGACCAGCCACTGCCCGAGGGCGTGCGGCGCCGTGTGGTGGCGCTCACCGCGGAGTGGTTCGGGGCGTTGACGGTCGCCGAACTGCCGCCTCCGCTGCGGCAGTACGCCCGTTTCACCCCGACCCGTCGGGCCAAGTTCGCGGGGAACGCGATGGCCGCGGCGCTGGAGGGCGACGCGCTTTTCCGGCAGCGGATCGCGGGCAAGTTCCGGGAGGCCCAGCCGGAGCTGGCGGAGGCGCTGGAGCAGGGGACCTTGCCGGCCGCGGCCGATCCGCTGGACGTGGCGGCCGCGGCGTACGTGCTGCGTCCCGAGGGCTGGGTCAAGTTGGTGGCGGCGGCCGGCGAGGAGGCGCAGCGGGCGCGCGCCGAGCGGGCCGGCCAGGAGGCCGAGCGGGAGTTGGCCCGGCTGCGTGAGGAGTTGGCGCAGGCGCGCGGCGAGGCCCGTACGGAGGCGGACCGGGTCCGGGCGGACCTGGAGGCGTCCCGCAGGGAGAACGAGTCGCTCCAGCGGAAGCTGCGCAGCGCCCTCAGTGACGTGCGGCGCGGGGAGGCGGCGGTCCGCAAGGCCGAGGCGGCGTTGGGCGAGGTCCGGGAGCGGGCGGTGGTCGAGAAGACCGCGGCCGACAGCGAACTGCGCCGGCTCAAGGCGCGGATCGCGGAGGTCGAGGCGGCCCTGGAGGCCAGTCGCCGGTCTTCCCGCGAGGGCCGCAGCGTCGAGGACATGCGCCTGCGGTTGCTGTTGGACACGGTGCTGGACGCGGCCCAGGGGCTGCGTCGCGAGTTGGCGCTGCCGCCCGCCGCGGGCCGGCCGGCGGACACCGTGGACGCGGTCGCGCCGGGCCGGATGACGCCCAAGGACATCGCGACCCGTGCCCTGTCGGAGACCGATCCGGCGCTGTTGGACCAGTTGTTGGCGCTGCCGCAGGCGCACATGGTGGTGGACGGCTACAACGTCACCAAGACCGGTTACCCGACGATGCCTCTGGAGAAGCAGCGGCTGCGCCTGCTGGGCGGGTTGGCGGTGCTGGCGGCCCAGACCGGTGCGGAGATGACGTGCGTCTTCGACGGGGCGGAGCTGGCCGCGCCGGTGCTGTTGGCGCCGCCGCGCGGGGTGCGGGTGCTGTTCAGCAAGGCGGGCGTGACGGCCGACGAGTTGATTCGTCAGTTGGTTCGCGCGGAGCCGGCGGGCCGCCCGGTGGTGGTGGTCTCCTCGGACCGGGAGGTGGCCGACGGGGTCGCCAAGGCCGGTGCCCGGCCGGTCGCATCGGTGCTGCTGCTCAAGCGACTTGCGCGAACCTGACATTTCCACCGTTGACCGGAATGGTGCCCGGGAGAACCGGTTGCGCTTCGTATCGGAGCGTCAAATGCCGCTTACAGGCCGTGTGATGTTGGTAAAAGATGGGGCTCCCGGTGCAGTTTTTCCCCGGGAGGATTTGAAGCGATCACAACTCGGTTACTAAGGTCGGGCCTCGAACCTTCATACAGGTGATTATCCAACCGGGATGGTCAGTGGAGGTACCGCCGAGTCCGTGGTGTTCGCGCGGAGCCGGGGCCTTAGCTCCCCCCACTCCCGGTAGGCGGCTGGAGGAAGAAGGAGCTCGCCCCCGTGGCGTCCCACCGTCGACCCAAGCAGCCGAGCCGTACTCGCGTGACCGTGCTCACCGCGACCGCAGCCGCGGCCGTCGCCCTCTCGTCCCAGGCGGCGCACGCCGACCCCAGCCAGTCGAAGAAGGACGTCAAGTCCGAGGTCGACAAGCTCTACAACGAGGCGGAGCAGGCCACCGAGAAGTACAACGGCGTCAAGGAGCAGCAGAACAAGCTCCAAAAAGAGGTCGACGACCTCCAGGACAAGGTCGCCCGCGGCCAGGGCGAGCTGAACCAGCTCCGCAAGGGCCTGGGCGCGATCGCCTCCGGCCAGTACCGCAGCGGCAGCATCGACCCGTCGGTCCAGCTGTTCCTCTCCGGCGACCCGGACACGTACCTCGAGAAGGCCGCCACCCTTGACCAGTTGAGCGGCAAGCAGGCCGAGCAGCTCAGGACCATCGCGGACAAGCAGCGCCAGCTCGCCCAGGAGCGCGCCGAGGCCGCGAGCAAGATCCAGGACCTCTCCGAGACCCGCAAGTCGCTCGGGGACAAGAAGGACGAGATCAAGGGCAAGCTCGCCAAGGCGCAGGAGCTGCTCAACACGCTCACCGCCAAGGAGCGCGCGGCCATGCAGGCCGCGGACGACCGGGCCAACCGCAGCAACGACCGGGTCAACCTCGGCGACGACTTGCCCGCCTCGCAGCGCGGTGCGGCCGCCCTGTCCGCCGCCCAGTCGAAGATAGGGTCCCCGTACGTCTGGGGCGCGACCGGCCCGTCCTCCTTCGACTGCTCGGGCCTGACGTCCTGGGCGTACGCGCAGGCCGGCCAGTCGCTGCCGCGCACCTCGCAGGAGCAGGCCAACGCCGGTAGCCGCATCTACTCGGAGAGCGGCCTCAAGCCGGGCGACCTCGTGCTCTTCTACGGCGACCTGCACCACATCGGCCTCTACGCCGGCAACGGCACCGTGCTGCACGCCCCGAAGCCGGGTGCCGCGGTGCGCTACGAGTCGATCAACAACATGCCGTTCCAGTTCGGCGTGCGGGTCTGACAAGCCTCACAACACCTGCAACCTGCCGCCCGATCGGGCGAATTGCGGCCTGCGCCGCTGACCTGCCGCTCCGCCGGTGACCTGCGAAGTCACCGGCGGAGCGGCTTTTTGCGGGCTCGAACCGGGCTTTGGCCGGGGTGCCGCGGCGCGGTTACTGTCTGCCCTCGCAGCTGCCGGATCACCGACCGTCCCGCCCGGACGGACCGGGGCTGCACACGGAAGGAGTTGCGGCCCTCGTGGTGTCCCATCGCCGTACCTCGCAGCGCGGCCAGACCGCCCTCGCCTCGGTCACCGTGCTGTCCGCCGCCCTGGCGACCGCGGCCGCCGCGCTGTCGGCCCAGCCGGCCAGCGCCGACCCGTCCGGAGCCCGCGCCGGCTCCACCGGAGCGGCCGTCGCCGGGCACAGCGCCGACGCGACCGACCGGGAGGGCGCGACCGCCCGGGTCGGCAAGCTCTACGAGGAGGCCGAGCGGGCCACCGAGAAGTTCAACGCGGCCAACGCCCGCACCAAGGAGCTGCGCGACCAGGTGTCGGCCCTCCAGGACCGCGCGGCCCGCACCCAGGAGTGGGTCAACCGGCTGCGGGCCCGGCTCGGTGCGGTGGCCGCCGCCCAGTACCGGTCCGGCGGGCTCGACCCCACCATCCGGTTGCTGCTCTCCGAACGGCCCGAGGGCTACCTGGAGAAGGCGTCCGCGCTGGACCGGTTGAGCGGCGCCCAGGCGCACGAACTGCACCGGCTCCAGGCCGCGACCCGGGAGCTGGAGCAGCAGCGCCGGGAGGCGGCCCGCAAGCTGGCCCAGTTGGAGATCGGCCGGGCCGAGGTGGCCCACCACAAGAAGGACGTCCAGCGGAAGCTGGCGACCGCCCGGCGGCTGCTCAACGCCCTGCCCTCGGGAGCCCGGTCCGCCTACGAGCGGGCCTCCCGCAGCGATGGTCGGGACGAGATCATCCCCGACCTGTCCGGGGTCGTGGCGGGCTCGGGCCGGGCCGCGGCGGCGGTCGCCGCGGCGCGCGCCGCGGTCGGCGCCCCCTACGCCTGGGGCAGCACCGGCCCCTCGGCCTTCGACTGCTCCGGGCTCACCCAATGGGCCTACAACCAGGCCGGGGTCTCGCTGCCGCGCACCTCCCAGGCGCAGCGCGGCGCCGGCGCCCGCATCCCGCTGTCCCAGGCCCGCCCCGGCGACCTGGTCATCTACCGCTCGGACGCCAGTCACGTCGGGATGTACGTCGGCAACGGGCAGGTCGTGCACGCGCCCTATCCGGGCGCCCGGGTGCGCTACGACCCGGTCGGCATGATGCCGATCTCGTCGATCACCCGCCCCTGAGCCGCGCCCCCTGCGGTGTTGCCACGGCCGGGGCGCCCTTACGATCGGCCGCATGGCGGAGCACAGGGCGCGAGGCAGGCGGCCGTGGCGGGCCGCACGGGCGGCGGGCTGTGCGGTGCCGCTGCTGGCGCTGCTGGTCCAGCTCACCGGCTGCGCCCCGGCGGACGGGCCCACCGACCAGTACCCGGGTGCCCAGCAGATGCTCGACGCGCGGGCCGACGCCGTCCGCCGGCACGACACCGCGGCCTTCCTGGCCTCCGTCGACCCGCAGGCGACCGGCTTCCGGAGCCGCCAGCGCGCGGTCCTCGACCACCTGACCGCCGTGCCGCTCGCCGACTGGCGCTACGACCTGGTGTCCACCGGTGCCTTCCCGCTCCCGATGGGCGGCGGCCGGCGGCTGGCGGCGCAGGTCCGGCTGCGCTACCGCCTGAAGGGCTTCGACACCGCGCCGGTCACCAGCCTCCAGTACCTCACCCTCACCGAACGCGACGGGCGCTGGCTGGTCAGCTCCGACTCCGACGGTGCCGCCGACGGCAAGGGCGGCACCCGTCAGCTGTGGGACCAGGGGCCGGTCCGGCTGGTCCGCGGCCGGCACAGCCTGGTCCTGGGCGGGGCCGGGGACCAGGCGCGGCTGCACGACCTGGCGAAGCGGGTGGACGCGGCGGTGCCGGCGGTGTCCGCGGTCTGGAAGGGCAAGTGGGCGGGGAAGGTGGTGGTGGAGGCGCCCGACACCGTCGAGGGAATGGCGCAGTTGATGGGCGGTGACGATCCGTCCGGGTACGCCGGGATCGCGGCGGTCACCACCGGGGAGGCGGGCGCGTCGACCGCGGCCCCCGCGGACCGGGTGATCGTCAATCCGGACGCGTACGAGGAACTCAACGACCTGGGCCGCACGGTCGTCCTCACCCACGAGACCACCCACGTCGCCACCCGCGCGCTCACCACGCCCGCCACCCCGCTGTGGCTCTCCGAGGGGTTCGCGGACTGGGTCGCCTATCGGGAGGTGCACCGCCGGCCGACCACCACCGCGCCGGAGCTCTCCCGCGCGGTCGCGGCCGGCCAACTGCCCGCGCGGCTGCCGGGCGACGCCGACTTCGGTTTCCGGGCCGGTGCGGAGCGGCTGGCCAAGGCGTACGAGGGCGGCTGGCTGGCCTGCCGCTTGATCGCCGAGAAGTGGGGCGAGGACCGACTGATCGCGTTCTACCGGGACACCGGGCGGCTCGGGCTGCGCCCCGCCGCGGCCGGCCCGGTGACGGCACCGATGGAGGCCCGGACCGCCGCTCCCGCGGTCCCCACCGCCCCGGCGACGGCGGGCGGCGGCAGCGCCCGGTCGACCGGGCGCAGCGGACTGGTCGAGCGCGCGATGCGCGAACAACTCGGCGTCGGGCTGAGCGAGTTCACCGCGATGTGGCGCGCGTACGTGCGGCGCGTGCTGCGCTGAGCGAGGGGCGGGCGCCGGGCAGCCCGGTCGGCCCCGCGGCCCGGCCGCGGCCGGTGGCGGCGCTGAGCCGCCGGCAGGCGAGCAGGCAGGCGGCCACCAGCAGGCCGTTGCGCAGCGCCAGCAGCGCGATGCCCCGGGCGTTGCCGGTCACCACGTCCGCGAAGGAGACCGGGAACTCCAGCAGGGTCACCCCGGTGGCCAGCAGTACCAGCACGGCCGGGAGGCCCTGCCGGCTCGCCCGCACGGTCAGGCAGACCGCGGCCAGCCCGACCAGCCACAGCAGGTACTGCGGGCTGATGACCCGGCTGGTGGTGGTGAAGAGCAGCACGGCGGTGAAGGCGGCGTCGCAGAGCACCGCGGGGCCGGCGTGGGCGAGCGGGCCGGCGCGCAGCCGCCAGTGCACCAGCCAGGCCAGCGCGGCACCGGTCAGCGCCAGCGCCAGGGCGCTCACCAGGGGGACGCCGGGGCCGAGGAACTCCAGCGAGCCGTAGTGGAGTTGCACCTCGCCGGGCCAGCCGGCGTGCCGGGCGACGTGGAGGACCAGGGCGCCCAGCGACTCGACCTCCGTGCCGCGGTCGCGTTGGAAGGTGAGGAAGGAGAGCGCGCCGGGCGCCGCCAGGACCGCGACCAGCGTCAGCCCCGCGGCCCAGGCCGCCGCGTGCGACCACAGGGCGCGGGCCCGGCTCCCGCGCAGGGGTGCCCCGGTCAGCAGCAGGACCGGCCAGACCTTCAGCAGCGCGCCGCAGGCGATCAGCGCGCCCGCGGTGCGCGGCCGGCGGGCGGCCGCGAACAGCGCGGCCGCGGCCACCGCCGCCACCATCAGGTCGTAGCGGGCGTACGAGGTCGGGCCGAGCAGGGCGACGCCGGCGATCCACGCCCAGGCCCCGGTCCGGCGGTGCCCCGGTGCGCGACCGGCCCGTAGGAAGAGGCCCAGCGCCGCCGCGTCCACGGCCAGCACCAGGACGAAGAACGCGGTGGCGTACGGGAGGAACGGCAGCAGGTCGGGGGCGAGGACGGGCAGTGCGGCGGCCGGCGGGTACTGCCAGGTGACGTCGTGCAGGGGGAAGGTGCCGGACCGCAGGACCTCCGCCCAGCCCCGGTAGATCCCGGCGACGTCGGTGGTGACGTCCGGGCCGGGCAGCACCAGCACCCGGAAGACGCACAGCAGGAGCAGCGCCCGGGTGGCGGCCCAGACCGCCCAGGCCGCCGCCGCCGACCGGGCGGTGCGGGCGGCCCGGGAACTCCGGGCGGGGCGGCCCGCCGCGGTGTGCCGCGCGGCGTCCTGTGCCCCGCCCGTCCTGCTGTCGGTGCTGGTCATCGTCATCCCGTCGGTCGTCGTGCCTGCATGATGCCGGGCGGGCCGGGCCGCGGTCGGGCAGCCCGGTGCGGGCGTGGCGGGGCGCCCCGCCCGGTCCGGTCCGGCCACCCGGTACTGTCGGCCCAGGACCGCCCGGGCCGCCCCGCGCCGCGTGCGTCGTGCGAGCGCGCCCATCGAGAGACCACCGAGCGCCGAGAGACCACCGTGCACAAGACCCTCATCGTCACCAACGACTTCCCGCCCCGGCCCGGTGGAATCCAGGCGTTCCTGCACAGCATGGCGCTGCGGCTGGACCCGGACCGGGTCGTCGTCTACGCCTCCACCTGGAAGCGGAGCGCGGAGGGCCGCGCGGCCACCGCCGCGTTCGACGCCGAGCAGCCGTTCCCGGTGGTCCGGGACGCCACCACGATGCTGTTGCCGACACCGCGGGTGACCCGGCGGGCGGTCTCCCTGCTGCGCGAACACGACTGCTCCTCGGTGTGGTTCGGGGCCGCCGCGCCGCTGGGGCTGATGGGGCCGGCGCTGCGCGCGGCGGGCGCCCGCCGGATCGTGGCGACCACCCACGGCCACGAGGCCGGCTGGGCGCAGCTGCCCGCGGCCCGGCAGCTGCTGCGCCGGATCGGCGAGGGCACCGACACCCTGACCTACCTCGGCGAGTACACCCGCTCGCGGATCGCCGCCGCGCTCACCCCGGACGCCGCCGCCCGGATGGTCCAACTGCCGCCCGGCGTCGACGAGAAGACCTTCCACCCGGGTTCGGGCGGCGGGGCGGTACGGGCCCGGCTCGGGCTCGCCGACCGCCCGGTCGTGGTCTGCGTCTCCCGGCTCGTCCCGCGCAAGGGGCAGGACACCCTCATCGAGGCGATGCCGGCGATCCGGGCGGCGGTGCCGGACGCGGTGCTGCTGGTGGTCGGCGGCGGGCCGTACGAGGAGCACCTGCACGCGCTGGCCATGGAGAAGGGCGTCGCCGACGCAGTCCGCTTCACCGGTGCCGTCCCGTGGGAGGAACTGCCCGCCCACTACGGCGCCGGCGACGTCTTCGCGATGCCCTGCCGCACCCGCCGCGGTGGGCTGGACGTCGAGGGCCTGGGCATCGTCTACCTGGAGGCGTCGGCGACCGGACTGCCGGTGGTGGCCGGGGATTCGGGCGGTGCGCCCGACGCGGTACTGGACGGCGAGACCGGCTGGGTGGTCCCCGGGGGGGCCCCGACGGCCGCCGCGGAGCGCATCGTCGCCCTGCTCAAGGATCCCGAGCTGCGCCGCACCATGGGCGCGCGGGGCCGCGCCTGGGTGGAGGAGAAGTGGCGCTGGGACCTGTTGGCGGAGCGGCTGCGGGAGCTGCTGTAGGCCCCGTGCGCCGCGTTCGTCCCCCGGGCCGCGAGCACGGTGCCCCGCACCCCTGCCAGGGGGTGCGGGGCACCGGTCGGCGGGTGCGCCGTCAGCCGCGGTAGAGCGCCTCGATCTCCTCGGCGAAGTCCTTGGCGACCACGTTCCGCTTGAGCTTCAGCGACGGCGTCACGTGCCCCGACTCCTCGGTGAACTGGGTCGGCAGGATGCGGAACTTGCGGACCGATTCGGCCTTGGAGACCGCCGCGTTGCCGTCGTCGACCGCGCGCTGGACGGCGGCCAACAGCTCGGGATCGGTGGCGAGCCGGGCGGGCGTCACGTCGGCCGGGTGGCCGTGCTCCTCGGCCCAGCGGGGCAGGAACTCCTCGTCGAGGGTGATCAGCGCGCCGATGAACGGACGGCCGTCGCCGACCACCATGCACTCCGCGATCAGCGCGTGCGCGCGGATCCGGTCCTCGATGACGGCGGGCGCGACGTTCTTGCCGCCCGCGGTGACGAGTATCTCCTTCTTGCGGCCGGTGATGGCGAGGTAGCCGTCCTCGTCGAGGGTGCCGAGGTCACCGGTGTGGAACCAGCCGTCGGAGAGCGCCTCCGCGGTGGCCGTCGGGTTGTTCCAGTACTCCGTGAACAGGTGCTCGCCGTGCAGCAGCACCTCGCCGTCGTCGGCGATCCGGACCACCGAGCCGGGCAGCGGCTGCCCGACCGTGCCGATCTTCTGCCGGTCCCAGGGGTTGAACGCGGTGGCCGCACAGGACTCGGTCAGGCCGTAGCCCTCCAGAACGGTGAAGCCGATGCCGCGGTAGAAGTGGCCGAGCCGCTCGCCGAGCGGGGCGCCGCCGGAGATGGCGTGCGTGGCCCGGCCGCCGAGCACCGCCCGCAGCTTGCCGTAGACCAGCCGGTCGAAGACCTTGTACTTGAGCTTCAGCCCGAGGGACGGCCCGCCGGGGGCGTCGAGCGCCCGGCTGTAGGCGATCGCGGTCTCCGCCGCCTTGTCGAAGATCTTGCCCTTGCCGTCGGCCTGCGCCTTGGCCCGCGCGGAGTTGTAGACCTTCTCGAAGACCCGGGGGACGCCCAGGATCATCGTCGGCCGGAAGGAGGCCAGGTCGTCGGTGAGGTTCTTGATGTCCGGCGCGTGGCCCAGCTTGATGGGCGCCATCACCGAGGCGACCTCCACCAGCCGGCCGAAGACGTGCGCCACCGGCAGGAAGAGCAGGACCGAGGAGTCGCCGGTGCGGAACAGCGGGCGCAGTCGCTCGACGACGTTGCCGCACTCGGCGAAGAAGCTGCGGTGGCTGAGCACGCAGCCCTTGGGGCGGCCGGTGGTGCCGGAGGTGTAGACGATGGTGGCGGGGGAGTCCGCGTCGGCCAGCGCGCTGCGCTCGTCGACCTCCTTGTCGGAGATGTCGTCACCGGCCGCGCGCAGCCGGGCGATCGCGTCCCGCTCGATCTGCCAGATGTTCGCCAGGTCCGGCAGCCGGTCGCGGACCGACTCCACCGTCGCCTCGTGGGCGGGGCTCTCCACCAGGACGGCCACCGCGCCGGAGTCGCCGAGGATCCACTGGATCTGCTCGGCGGAGCTGGTCTCGTAGACGGGGACGGTGATCGCGCCCGCGCTCCAGATGGCGAAGTCCAGCAGCGTCCACTCGTAACGGGTGCGCGACACCAGACCGACCCGGTCGCCCGGCTGGATCCCGGCGGCCATCAGCCCCTTGGCGGCGGCCCGGACCTCGGCGAGGAAGGTCGCGGCGGTGACGTCCTGCCAGGTGCCGTTCACCTTCCGTCCCAGGACCGCGACGTCCGGGTACTGGGCGGCGTTGCGGCGGATCAGGTCCGTCAGATTGCCGTCCGCGGGGACCTCGTACAGGGCCGGAAGGCTGAACTCGCGCAAGACTGCTGCTCCTCGAAAGCGCCGGCACCACGACGCTGTGTGCGCACCGGCTGCGGTCCATGATCATGCGGGGGGATTGGACGGGCCGGACGTTACCCATCGGTATTGCTATTGGGATAGGGGGTTGCGGCCAGATGTTCGATGCGTCACATGCTGCGGACACGTCATGGGGACTGCACGCGCAGACTAGACCAGCGCCGAGGTGACCCGAAAGTAACCAACGGGCCTCCCGCCGCCGCCCGCAGCGATCTAGGGTGACGCCATGCGCGTGCATGTGGTCAGTGACGTCCATGGCAACAGCCGGGACCTGGCGGCGGCCGGGGACGGGGCCGACGCCCTGGTCTGCCTCGGCGACCTCGTCCTCTTCCTCGATTACGCGGACCACTCGCGCGGCATCTTCCCCGACCTCTTCGGCGTCGCCAACGCCGACGCCCTCGTCGAACTGCGCACCGCCCGCCGCTACGACGAGGCCCGCGCGCTGGGCCGCCGGCTCTGGGCCGAGCTCGACCGCACCGGCGTCAGCCGGGAGGCGGTCATCGAGGCCGCGGTCCGGCGCCAGTACGCCGACCTCTTCGCCGCCTTCCCCACGCCCACCTACGCCACCTACGGCAACGTCGACATGCCGCGGCTGTGGCCCGAGTACGCCGGGGCCGGCACCACCGTCCTCGACGGACAGCGGATCGAGATCGGCGGCCGGGTCTTCGGCTTCGTCGGCGGCGGCCTGACCACCCCGATGAAGACGCCGTACGAGATCAGCGACGACGAGTACGCCGCCAAGGTCGAGGCGCTCGGCGACGTGGACGTGCTGTGCAGCCACATCCCGCCGGACGTCCCCGACCTCTGCTACGACACCGTCGCCCGCCGCTTCGAACGGGGCAGCGCCGCCCTGCTGCACGCCATCCGCACCACCCGGCCGCGCTACGCCCTCTTCGGACACGTCCACCAGCCGCTGGTCCGCCGGGTCCGGATCGGCGGCACGGAATGCGTCAATGTCGGGCACTTCAACGCGACCGGCCGGCCCTACGTGCTGGAGTGGTGAGGCCGGCGACCGCCGGACGGCCGGGCCGTCCGGCGGGCCCGCTGGTGTCGGTCCGGGTTCCCCCGCGCGGTAGCCTTCAGCAGCACAGACACCGCGTCATGGGGTCTCCCCCGCGCCACCGAAGTGGCGAGCTGGGGAAGGGTCGGCGGACCGGCACGAATCGGCATGGAGGAGTCACGGCGATGGCCGAACACACCAGCTCGAACATCACGATCGAGGCGGCACCGGCCGAGGTGATGGGAGTGATCGCCGACTTCGCCCGCTATCCGGAGTGGACCGGAGAGGTCAAGGAGGCCGAGATCCTGGCCACCGACGACCGCGGCCGCGCGGAGAAGGTGCGCCTGGTGCTGGACGCCGGCGCCATCAAGGACGACCACACCCTCGCCTACACCTGGACCGGCGAGGACGAGGTCAGCTGGTCGCTGGTCAAGTCGCAGATGCTGCGCGTCCTGGACGGCTCGTACCGGCTCGCCTCGCTGGACGGCGGCGTCCGCACCGAGGTCACCTACCAGCTCACCGTCGACGTGAAGATCCCGATGCTCGGGATGATCAAGCGCAAGGCCGAGAAGGTCATCATCGACCGGGCACTGGCCGGGTTGAAGAAGCGGGTCGAGGGCGGCCCCACGGCGTCCGGCGCCGCGGGCACCCCCTCCGACGAGGCCGAGAAGCACTGACCGTGCGCACCGTCCTCGTCACCGGCCCCGGCGGCGCGGGCCGCACCACGCTCGCCGCCGCGACCGCCCTGGCCGGTGCCCGGCAGGGCGCCCGGACCCTGCTGCTCACGACCCAGGGCAGCGCCCCGGAGGCGGTCCTCGGCGTCCGCCCCGGCGTCGCCCAACCCTCCGCGATAGCCGCGGCCCCCGGCCTGCACGTTCGCCGGATCGACCCCGCCGACCGGTTCCGCCAGGAGTTCCTCGCCTTCCAGGAGCGCGCCGGCGCCGCCTTCGACCTGCTCGGTGCGACCCCCCTCGACGAGGACGAACTCACCGAACTCCCCGGCTCCGAGTCCTTCGCGCTCCTGCACGCGCTGCGCGCCGCACACGCCGCGGACACCTGGGACCTGCTGGTCGTCGACATGCCACCGGCTGCCGAAACGATCCGGTTGCTCGCCCTGCCCGCCCAGGTCCGCCGCTACCTGCGCCGCCTGCTGCCGCCCGAGCGCCAGGCGGCCCGCGCGCTGCGCCCGGTGCTCGCCCAACTCGCCGGCGTCCCCATGCCGGCCCAGAAGCTGTACGAGGCCGCCGAGGGCTGGGAGCGCGAACTCGCCGCCGTCCAGCGGGCGGTGGACGCCCCCGACACCTCCGTGCTGCTGGTCACCGACGCCGGACCCGTCGCGGGCGCCTCCTTGCGCACCCTGCGCGCCGGCCTCGCCCTGCACGGCCGCCGCACCGACGCCGTGCTGGTCAACCGGCTGCTGCCGACCGGCTCCGCCGACCCCTTCCTGGCCGGGCTCTCCGGCAGCCAACAGGCCGCCCTGAAGGCGCTGCGCGCGGACTGCCCCGACCTCCCCGTGCACGAGGTGGCGCACCTGGGCCGCGACCCCCAGGGCATCGACGAACTCGGCGCGCTGCTCGACGGCCCCGCCGCCGTGCTGACCGCACCGCAACCGCCCGCCGACGACCCCTGGACCGTCGAGGACCACCTGGCGTCCGACGGCATCCTCGTCTGGCGGGTGCCGCTGCCCGGTGCCCAACGGGACGGCCTCGGGCTGGTGCGTCGCGGCGACGAGATCGTGGTGACCGTCGGCCGCTTCCGGCGGATCCGCACCCTGCCCTCGGCGCTGCGCCGCTGCACCGTCTCCGGCGCCGCACTGCGCGACGGCGCCCTGGAGATCCGCTTCACCCCGGATCCGGGACTGTGGCCGAGGACCGCGCCGAGCGACTGATCCGGACACCCCCGTTCGGGTAACGTCGTAAGACGTAGGACGCCACCGCCGTGCAGGTGTCCGGCCGCCGCGCCGGGCGGCACCGCGCGGCGGCACCGTCCGGTCCGTACCGCCCGCAGGAGTCCACGGAGTCCGCCATGAGTGATGCCACCGAGCGCCCCGCCGACCGCCGCGTCGAGCCCGACGCCGACGCCTGGGAGACGGCCTGCGCCGAGGACCTCGCCGCGGAGCAGTCCCGCCGCCGGACCGAGTACGGCCCCCAGCCGGGCAGCGCCGCCGAGGAACTGCGCCGGCTCGCCGAGGCGGTGACCGACCGGCTCTCCACCATCCAGCTGCCCGGTGCGCTGGGCGGGATGGCCGCCAGCAGCGCGGTGAACCAACTGCTGAAGCAGGCCAAGGCCGCCGTCGAGCCGGTCATCGAGCGCAACCCCGACGTCTTCGACCACCTCGCGGCGGCCGGCTCCGAACTCCTCGCCGCCTACCGCTCGGTGGTGGAGGGCAGCGAGACCCGCTGGACCCGCGACGCCACCGCCGACGACCAGGCCCAGGGCCCGTCCGGCGACCCGCGCGACGACGGTCCCGCCGGCCCCGAGCGGATCGACCTCGACTGATCCCCGCCCGCCGCCGCCCGGCGGGGGAACGACCCCACCTCCGCCGCCGTGAGCGGCGGGAACGCCGCCCCCGCCTCCGGTACGGTGGATCTCGGCGGGGTTCGAGCGGAAACTGAGGGACACATGGGACTCACCATCGGCGTCGACATCGGCGGCACGAAGATCGCGGCCGGCGTGGTAGACGAAGAGGGGTCGATCCTCGAAACGTGCAAGGTGCCGACCCCGCGGGCCACCGACGCGCTGACCGAGGCGATCGCGGACGCCGTCCGCACGGTCGGCGCCGGCCACCACATCGAGGCCGTCGGCATCGGCGCCGCCGGCTACGTCGACGAGAAGCGGGCCACGGTCCTCTTCGCCCCGAACATCGACTGGCGCCACGAGCCGCTCAAGGACAAGGTCGAGCAGCGCGTCGGCCTGCCCGTCGTGGTCGAGAACGACGCCAACGCCGCGGCCTGGGGCGAGTACCGCTTCGGCGCCGGCCAGGGCCACAGCGACGTCATCTGCATCACCCTCGGCACCGGCCTGGGCGGCGGCATCATCATCGGCAACAAGCTGCGCCGCGGCCGGTTCGGCGTCGCCGCCGAGTTCGGCCACATCCGGGTCGTCCCGGACGGTCTGCTGTGCGGCTGCGGCAGCCAGGGCTGTTGGGAGCAGTACGCCTCCGGCCGCGCCCTGCTGCGCTACGCCCGACAGCGCGCCTTCGCCACCCCCGAGAACGCCGCGGCGCTGCTCGCGCTCGGCGACGGCACCCCCGAGGGCATCCAGGGCAAGCACATCAGCGCGGCGGCCCGCCAGGGCGACCCGGTCGCCGTCGACTCGTTCCGCGAACTGGCCCGCTGGGCCGGCGCCGGCCTCGCCGACCTGGCCTCGCTCTTCGACCCGTCCGCGTTCATCGTCGGCGGCGGGGTCTCGGACGAGGGCGAGCTGGTCCTCGACCCGATCCGCAAGTCGTTCCGCCGCTGGCTGGTCGGCAGTCAGTGGCGCCCGCACGCCCAGGTGCTCGCCGCCCAACTCGGCGGCGAGGCCGGACTGGTCGGCGCGGCCGACCTGGCGCGCCAGGGCTGACGCGGATGGCGGCCGAGCGCGCGGGACGACCCGTGTCCGACACCGTGGTCCCGGCCGGCGGCCCCGGCGCGGCGACCACCGGACTCCCGGCCTCCGCCACCGAGGCGGACGGCTCCGCGGTCGTCCGGGTGCTCAGCTACAACATCCGCTCGATGCGCGACGATCAGGCGGCGCTGGCCCGGGTCATCCGGGCCTGCGCCCCCGATCTCGTCCTCGTCCAGGAGGCGCCGCGGTTCTTCCGCTGGCGCAAGGCCGCCGAGCGCCTCGCCCGCGCCAGCGGCCTGGTGTACGTCACCGGCGGTGCCACCACCGCCGGCCCGCTGGTCCTCGCCCACCTCCGCGCCCACGTGGAGCGGACCGAGGACGTCCTGCTGCCCCGCACCCCCGGGCTGCACCAGCGCGGGCTGGCCACCGCCGTGCTGCGCTTCGCCTCGGCCCGCCTCGGCGTGGTCAGCTGCCACCTCAGCCTCGACCCGCGGGAGCGCTACGGTCAGGCCGGGCTGCTGTTGGAGCGGGTCGCGGCCCTGGGCGTGCCGCACACGGTGGTCGGCGGTGACCTCAACGACCGGCCGGACGGCCGCAGTTTCCGCCGGATCGCCGCGACCCTCGACGACGGCTGGGCGGTCGCCCCGTGGGGCGGCGAGTTCACCTCCACGCCGCACCGGCCGCGGCAGCGGATCGACGCGGTGTTCGGCACGGGTGGTGTGGAGTTCCTCGGCTGCGGGGTGCCGCAGGGGCTGCCGGGCGTGCGCCCGGAGGACCTGCGGGCGGCTTCGGACCACCTGCCCGTCCTCAGCGCACTGCGGGTGCCGGCCGACGGCTGACCGCCGGCCGCCACGCCTAGACCACCGCGCCGCCGCCCGGCGGCTCCTCGCCGTCCTCCCGGTCGTTGCCCATCCGGGCGAAGAGGGTGCCCAGTCCGCCCACGAAGCCGCCGATCCCCAGCACCGTGATCCACCACGTGACCGGCTGCTGGAGGATGACCATGACGAGCAGCAGCAACGGGCCGCCGAGCACCGCGATCCAGGCGAACTTGGCGGTGGTGTCGGCGCTCGGCAGCGGTGGCGGCTCGGGCGGCGTGAAATGGCCCTCGTCGGTCTCGTCGAAGTCGTCGTCGGAGGGCTCGGCGGGGGTCCAGTTGCGCGGCCCCACACCGGGTGCGAAGACCACGAAGCTGCCGGGGCGCGCCGGGGAGCCGTCGCCGGGCACGGCGTCGGCCGGCCCGGGCGCGCCGGAGTCCGGGGCGTCACCGTCCTTCGCCGCACCGTCCTCCGCCGTGCCGTCCGTCCGCGGGCCGTCCTTCACCGCGCCGTCCTGCGCGGTGCCGTCCGTGCGCGCGCCGTCGGCCGCCGCGCCGTCGGGTGCCGGGGCCCGGTCCGGCCGGTCGGCGGTGGACGGGAACTCCGGCCGCTCGCCGTAGCCCGCGACGATCTCGGCCCACGCGGCTTCCTCGTCGAGCGGGTCCCGGGGGTCGCGGGGGCTACGCTCCGCCACTGGCCGCCGTTCCCTCCTGGACCGCGTCCGGTCGGGCCTCCGGGGCGAGCCGGGTGATGAAGGCGTAGCTGTCCTCGAAGATCAGCGGGGCGTCGTGGTCGAGTGTGGCGACGTGGTAGCTGCGCTCCAGCGGCACCTGCCGCACGTCGGTGGACGAGACCCGGCTGAGGATCCGCTCGGAGTCGACGGGCGGGACGACGTGGTCCTGCCGGCTGGTCAGCACCAGCAACGGCTGCGTGACGCGCGGGAGTTCGTCGTCGACCAGCTGGAAGAACCGCCGCAGCGAGTGCGCGGCGTGCAGCGGCACCCGGTCGTAGCCCACCTCGACGGCACCGGGCCTGGCGATGTCGCTGGCGATGCCCTTGGTCGAGCGGACGACGTGCCGGAGCACGGGCAGCAGCGGCGCGGCGGCGTCGTGGACCTTGTTGCCGGGGTTGACCACGGCCACGCCGCTGATCGCGTCGCCGTGCCGGGCGGCCAGCCGCAGCGCCAGCGCGCCGCCCATGGACAGGCCGCAGACGAAGACCTTGGTGCAGCGCTCGGCCAGCGCGCGCAGTTCGCGGTCGACTTCGGCGTACCAGTCCTGCCAGGTGGTGAGCTGCATGTCCTCCCAGCGCGTGCCGTGGCCGGGCAGCAGGGGAACGGAGACGCTCAGGCCCCGGTCGGCGAGGTGCTCGGCCCAGGGGCGGACGGACTGCGGGGAGCCGGTGAAGCCGTGGCAGACGAGGACGCCGACGTCTCCGCCGTCACGGCGGAACGGCTCGGCTCCGGGGAGGAGCGGCACCGGGGGACTCCGATCGGTGAGTTGGCTGGCGAGTTACTTCAGGGTACGCAAAGTGACCGCGGCGGGGTAGGGCCGCGGCCGTCCGGGGCGCCGGGTCGGCGGGACGGCGGACCGGCGCGGGGGCGCGCGCCGTCGCGGACCGGACCCGTGCGCGGCCCGCGGCGGGCCCGCGCGCGGTCTCGTGCCCCGCCGCGGCCCCCGGCGTGCCGCACGGGGGTTAAGGTCAGTGCGTCAGACACAGGAGGCAGTCGGTTGATCTACGGCGCAATGAAGTTTTCCATCGGCGGTCCGCTGAGGCTCGCGTTCCGTCCCTGGGTGGAAGGCATCGAGAACGTTCCCGCCGAGGGCCCGGCGATCCTCGCGAGCAACCACCTGTCCTTCTCGGACTCCTTCTTCCTGCCCGCGGTGCTGGACCGCAAGGTCACCTTCATCGCGAAGGCCGAGTACTTCACCTCCCCGGGCGTGAAGGGCAAGTTGACCGCGGCGTTCTTCAAGGGCGTCGGGCAGCTCCCGGTCGACCGCTCGGGCGCCCGCGGCGCGGGCGAGGCGGCGATCAAGAGCGGCATCGAGGTGCTGGAGCGCGGCGAGCTGTTCGGCATCTACCCGGAGGGCACCCGCTCCCCGGACGGCCGGCTCTACCGCGGCAAGCCGGGCGGCCTGGCACGGGTGGCGCTGGCCACCGGCGCCCCGGTCATCCCGGTGGCGATGATCGACACCGAGAAGGTGCAGCCGCCCGGCAAGGTCCTGCCGAAGATGGTCCGGCCCGGTATCCGCATCGGCAAGCCGCTGGACTTCAGCCGCTACCAGGGCATGGAGGGCGACCGCTACATCCTGCGCTCGATCACCGACGAGGTGATGTACGAGATCATGAAGCTCTCGGGCCAGGAGTACGTCGACATCTACGCGACCGCGGCCAAGCGGCAGATCGCCGAGGCGGCCAAGGCCGCGGAGGCGCAGAAGAAGGCAGAGGCGTAGGACGGCGCGGGCCGGCGCGGGCCGGCTCCGGCCGGTCGGGGCACCGCCGGACGCGACGGACGAGCCGAGACCGGGGCGGCGATCCCCGGTGAGGGGTGGGGGGCCGGCATGACGGATGCCGACAGAGACGACGCACGAACCGCTGACGGCACGGACGGCACTGACGGTGCGGCCCGCGAGGGCCGGGGCGCGTCGCCCGGCGGGCGGCAGAAGGCGATGCGGATGTCGGTCGAGCTGCCGCTGTGGCGGGCGCTCACCGGCTACCGGATCCTGACCCTGGTCTACGTGCTGGGCCTGTTCGTGGTCGCCTCTCCGCACTACGCGCATCCGCTGGGCGCCGCCGCCTACATGGTCGCGCTCACCGCCTGGACGGCGGTGACCTGGCGTCGCACCGCGTCCGCCGAGCGCTGCACCCGGCGGTTCCTGGTGGCCGACCTCGGCGTCGCGGTCGGCGGCATTCTGCTCACCTCCGTGATCGACACCCAGGCGCGGATCATGGACGGCGCCGCGACGCTGCCGTCCATCTGGACCGCCGGCGCCGTCCTGGGCTTCGCCATCAAGGGCGGCTGGCGGTGGGCCGCGGTGGCCTCCACCATCGTGGCCGTGGCCAACCTCGTCGAGCGCCAGGAGCTGGCCCGGGACACCGTCCACAACGTGGTGCTGGTGTGGGTGGCCAGCGTCGCCATCGGCTACGTGGTCGAGGTGGCCCGGGCCAGTGAGCGGACCCTGGCCCGCGCCCTCCAGATCGAGGCCGCCACCCGCGAACGGGAGCGGCTGGCCCGCGACATCCACGACAGCGTGCTCCAAGTGCTGGCCATGGTGCAGCGGCGCGGCACCGCGATCGGCGGCGAGGCCGCCGAACTGGGCCGGATGGCGGGCGAGCAGGAGGTGGCGCTGCGCACGCTGGTCGCCGGCGGGCTGGTGCCCCGGCAGCGGGCCGCGCCGGCCGCCGCGACCGACGGCGCCGCCGTGGCCGGCCCGACGGATGCGGAATCCGACCCGCCGCTGCCCGCCGGCCCCTGCGACCTGATGGCGCTGCTCGCCCCGCACGTCGGCGCGGGGGTGACGCTCTCCGGACCGTGCTCCCCGGTCGTGTTGCCGGCCGCCGCCGCGGCGGAGCTGGTCGCCGCCGTCGGTGCGGCACTGGACAATGTGCGGGTGCACGTGGGGGCCGATGCCCGCGCGTGGATCCTGGTGGAGGACGAACCGGACGCGGTGCTCGTGACGGTGCGCGACGAGGGCCCCGGCATCCCCGAGGGCCGGTTGGCCGCGGCCGAGCGCGAGGGGCGCCTGGGGGTGGCGCTGTCGATCCGCGGCCGGCTGCGGGAGTTGGGCGGCGGCGCTGAGTGGATCTCGGTGCCCGGCCAGGGCACCGAAGTGGAGCTGAAGGTTCCCAAGGGCACCGCGCCCGAGGGCGGACGACGGGGGAGAGCGCGCGCGTGAGTGACGGGACGGGCCTGCGGGTGATGGTGGTCGACGACCACCCGATGTGGCGGGACGCGGTCGCCCGGGACCTGACGGAGGCCGGGTTCGACGTGGTGGCGACGGCCGGGGACGGACTCCAGGCGGTGCGCCGGGCCCAGGCCGTGGCGCCCGACGTGCTGGTGCTGGACCTCAACCTGCCGGGCCTGCCCGGCGTGCAGGTGTGCCGGCAGGTGGTCGGCGCGGACGCGTCGCCGCGGGTGCTGGTGCTCTCCGCGAGCGGCGAGCACGCCGACGTCCTGGAGGCCGTGAAGTCCGGTGCCACCGGCTACCTGTTGAAGTCGGCCAGCACCGAGGAGCTGCTCGACGCGGTGCGGCGCACCGCCGCCGGCGAGCCGGTGTTCACCCCGGGCCTGGCCGGACTGGTCCTCGGCGAGTACCGCCGGCTGGCGACCGAACCGGCCCCGGCGACCGCCGACGAGCCCGGCGCCCCCCGGCTGACGGAGCGCGAGACCGAGGTGCTGCGCCTGGTCGCCAAGGGCCTTTCGTACAAGCAGATCGCCGAGCGGCTGGTCATCTCGCACCGCACGGTGCAGAACCACGTCCAGAACACCCTCGGCAAGCTTCAGTTGCACAACCGCGTCGAGCTGGTGCGGTACGCGATCGAGCGCGGCCTGGACGGCGCCTGACGCCGTCCGCCGTCCCGTCGGCGCCCTGCCCGTCCGCTCGTACGGGTGAAGGCCGAGCGTCAACTCCCGTGCGGGGGACGGGGATCGGTGCGCACCCCATCCCGGAGTGACCCAGGTCACCATTAGCGTGACCGGCGTTACGCTCACGCACGGCCGTTACGCGGCCACGGACGGGATGAAGGTGAAGCGATGCGGGTCGGAGTACTGACCGGCGGCGGCGACTGCCCGGGTCTGAACGCGGTGATCAGGGGCATCGTCCGCAAGGGCACCCAGGAGTACGGATACGACTTCGTCGGTTTCCGGGACGGCTGGCGGGGCCCGTTGGAGGGCCGCAGTGTGCGGCTGGACATCCCGGCGGTGCGCGGCATCCTGCCGCGCGGCGGCACCATCCTCGGCTCGTCGCGGACCAACCCCTTCAAGGAGCAGGACGGGGTCCGCCGGATCAAGGAGACGCTCGCCAAGCACGAGGTCGAGGCGCTGGTGGCGATCGGCGGCGAGGACACCCTCGGCGTCGCCTCCCGGCTCTTCACGGAGTACGGCATTCCCTGCGTGGGCGTGCCCAAGACCATCGACAACGACCTGTCGGCCACCGACTACACCTTCGGTTTCGACACCGCGGTCGGGGTCGCCACCGAGGCCATCGACCGGCTGCACACCACCGCCGAGTCCCACATGCGGGTGCTGGTCGTCGAGGTGATGGGCCGGCACGCCGGCTGGATCGCGCTCCACTCCGGCCTGGCCGGCGGCGCCAACGTCATCCTCATCCCCGAGCAGCGCTTCGACGTCGACCAGGTCTGCCGCTGGATCGAGTCCCGCTTCAAGGCCAGCTACGCGCCGATCGTGGTGGTCGCCGAGGGGGCGATGCCCAAGGGCGGCGAGATGGTCCTCAAGGACGGCAGCACCGACTCCTTCGGGCACGTCCGGCTGTCCGGCGTGGGCGAGTGGCTGGCCAAGGAGATCGAAGGGCGCACCGGCAAGGAGGCCCGGACCACCGTCCTCGGCCACACCCAGCGCGGCGGCACCCCCAGCGCCTTCGACCGCTGGCTGGCCACCCGCTTCGGGTTGCACGCCATCGACGCGGTGCGGGACGCCGACTACGGCACGATGGTCGCGCTGCGCGGCACCGACATCGTCCGGGTGCCGCTCTCCGAGGCGACCGCCAAGCTGAAGACCGTCGATCCGGCGCTCTACGCCGAGGTCGGGGTGTTCTTCGGCTGAACCGCGCCGCCCGTCCTCCGGGCGGCACCGCCACGCAATGGGTCGTATATTCGCCATGACGCGACATATCCGGCCCATTGCTTCTGCGCGGCGCCGCCGGCGGGTGCCGCCGCGCGACGGCCATCGGCGACGGACAACCGGGAGGGAACGTGGAGATCGTCGCTTTCGGCGTGCAGACGGACGAGCGGCCGATCCTGGAGCGGGCGTTCGCCGGCCGCCACCAGGTCCGCGCCCTGGACGTCTTCCTCAACCGCGACACCGCCCCCATCGCGCACGGCTATGAGGTCGTCTCCACCAGCGTCAACGACGAGCTGACCGCCGAGGTGCTGCAGACCCTCGCCGCCGGCGGCACCAAGATGGTCGCCCAGCGCTCCACCGGCTTCAACAACATCGACCTTCAGGCCGCGGCGGACCTCGGCCTGACCATCGGCCGGGTCTCCGCGTACTCGCCGTACGCGGTCGCGGAGTTCGCCTGGCTGCTGGCGCTGGCGGTGAACCGGCGGCTGGTGCCGGCCGCCAACCGCACCCGGAACTTCGACTTCCGGCTGGACGGCCTGATGGGCCGCGATCTGCACGGCCGGACGGCCGGGGTGCTCGGCACCGGCAAGATCGGCGCCGCGTTCGCCCGGATCGCCCACGGCTTCGGGATGGAGCTGCTGGGCTGGGACCTCGTCGAGAACCCGCAGTGCGCGGCGCTGGGCATGCGCTACGTCCCCCGGGAACGGCTCTTCGCCGAGGCCGACCTGATCAGCCTGCACGTCCCGCTCACCGACGACACCCGGCACCTGGTGGACGCCGCCGCGCTGGCCGCCATGAAGGACGACGCGATCCTGGTGAACTCCAGCCGCGGCGGGCTGATCGACACCGCCGCCCTGGTCGCGGCGCTCAAGGCCGGCCGGCTCACCGGCGTCGGCCTGGACGTCTACGAGGAGGAGGCCGGGCTGTTCTTCTACGACAAGTCCCTGGACGTCATCAGCGACGACACCCTGGCCCGGCTGATGACCTTCGCCAACGTCCTGGTCACCTCGCACCAGGCGTACTTCACCCGCGAGGCGGTCGGCCAGATCGTCGAGACCACGGTGGCCAACGTGGAAGACCATCTGGCCGGCCGCACCAACGGGCACATGCTGGTCACACGAGGACAGCTGCCAGCAGCTGTGCGGTGACCGCCGCGCCGTCCAGGGTCAGTACCGACTCGGGGTGGAACTGCACCCCGGCGAAGCCCGGGCCGCGCAGCGCGTGCACCTCGCCGGTGGCCTCGTCCCGGCTCAGTTCGACGCGGTGCATGGCGAGTTCGGCCGCGGTCCGGTCGTCGCAGCGGGCCGTGAAGGTGTTGTAGAAGCCCACCGTCTCGGTCCGGCCGAAGAAGTCGATCCGCTCCTGGGCGCCCTGGAACGGGACGTCCTTGCGGACGATCTCCAACCCCAGCTCCGCGGCGAGGAGTTCGTGGCCGAGGCAGACCCCGAGCAGGCCGTGGCGGTGGCCCGCCACCAGCTCCGCGGTGAGCGCGCGCAGGAAGCGCATCTTGGGGTCGCCGGTGTCGGACGGGTCGCCCGGTCCGGGGCCCAGCACCACCGGCCCCCGGTGCGCCAGGGCGGTCGCCCGCAGCCCCGGCTCGTCGTAGCGGCGGACCGTGACGGTCAGCCCCGAGGTGCGCAGCAGGTGCGCCAGCATCGCGGTGAAGGTGTCCTCGGCGTCGACGACCAGGGCGTGGCCGTGCAGTCCGGCGACCGGCGCGGTGGTCTGCATCCGCAGCCAGAACGGGGCCAGGTCGGCGCGGCGGGCGTCCAGCGCGGCCCGCACCCGCGGGTCGTCGGCCAGCCGCGGCGCGGGCCCGGCCGCGGCCCGCGCGGGCGCCGGTCGCACCCCCAGCGCGGTGAGCACCCCGGCGGCCTTGGCGTGCGTCTCGGCGACCTCGCCGTGCGGGTCGGAGGCGCGCACCAGGGTGGCGCCGACCGGCACCCGCAGCCGGCCGTCGGCCGCGATGTCCGCGGTGCGGATCAGGATCGGGGAGTCCAGCGTCTGCGCCGCGGCGCCGGCCTCCCGGCCGGGACCGGGGGCCCGGCCGATCAGCGCCAGCGCCCCCGCGTAGTAGCCGCGGCCGCGCCCGTCCGGGCCGACCGGCTCGTGCCGCTCGATCACCCGGCAGGCGTTCTGCACCGGCGACCCGGTGACCGTCGCCGCGAACATCGTCTCCTTGAGGACCTCCCGCACGTCCAGGGTGGAGCGGCCGCGCAGTTCGTACTCGGTGTGCGCGAGGTGCGCCATCTCCTTGAGGCGGGGGCCGACCACCACCCCGCCCTGGTCACCGACGGTGCACATCATCTTCAGTTCCTCGTCCACCACCATGGACAGCTCCTCGACCTCCTTGCGGTCGTCGAGGAAGGCCAGCAGGCCCGCCGCGGTGGGCCCCTCCACGGGGTAGCGGTAGGTGCCGCTGATGGGGTTCATCACGACGGTGCCGCCGGTCATCCGCACGTGCACCTCCGGGCTGGCGCCGACCAGCGTGCGCACCCCGGGCCGGTGCACCACGAACGTCCAGTACGCCCCGCGCTCGCCGGCCAGCAGCCGCCGGAACAGCGCCAGCGCGTCGGCCGCCGAGAAGTCCGCGATCTCGCCCTCGAACGTCCGGCGGATCACGAAGTTGGCGCCCTCGCCGGTGCCGATCTCCTCGCGCACCACCCGGTCGACGACCTCCGCGTACGCCGCGTCGGCCACGTCGAAGGCGCCGTTTCGCACCCGCACGTCGTGCGTGGGGAGCGCGGCCAGCAGCTCCTCCAGCGGCAGCTCGTGGCAGGCGGTGGGGCGCAGTACGGCCAACGGGGTGCCGTCGTCGTGCGCCCGGAAGCCGCGCTCGCGGATCTGCCGGAACGGGATCAGCGCCAGCGCGTCGGTCACCGGGGCGTCCGGCACCTCCGAGCCGAGCGGGATGTCGGCCAGTCGCCCGACCTCGGTCACCTCGCCGATCAACACCTCGACGGTGTGGCCGTCCCGGCCGGGCGAGCGCCGGCGGAGCAGGGCGAACGGCGGGCAGGCGGGGTCGAGCAGCCGGCGGACCAGCGCGGCGGCGTCGGACGGGGTCTGGGGCTCGGGGTGCATGGCGGTTCCTTCCGGGGGACTTCCGGTCGGAGGGAACGGCCGCGGGAACACCGAAGGCCGCCCCTCGGGCGGCCTTCGCGGTCTGTGGGATGCGTACGCGAATCAGTGGGCCGCCGGTCGGGCGGTCCACCACCAGTTCGTGCTCAAGATCGGTCGCGTCTGCATGCCGCGCACCCTACCGGATCTCCTGTCCACGACGCGTCTCACAGTCCGGATGCCGGACGGACACCCCTGCGGGACCCCGTAATGTGGGGGATGTGACCGTGAACGCTGAAACCCACGCCGGTGGCAACACCTGGCGAGACCTGCCCGCGGCGCAGCAGCCTGACTGGCCGGACCAAGAGGCTCTGCGCGATGTGATCGCGGAGCTCGAGTCCTATCCGCCGCTCGTCTTCGCGGGCGAGTGCGACCAGCTGCGCGAGCGTCTGGGCGCGGTCGCCCGAGGCGAGGCGTTCCTGCTGCAGGGCGGCGACTGCGCGGAGGCCTTCGACGCCGTCTCCGCCGAGCACATCCGCAACAAGCTCAAGACGCTCCTCCAGATGGGCGCCGTGCTGACCTACGCCGGGTCCGTCCCGGTGGTCAAGGTCGGTCGGATCGCCGGCCAGTACAGCAAGCCGCGTTCCAAGCCGACCGAGACCCGCGACGGGGTGACCCTGCCGACCTACCGCGGCGACTCCGTCAACGGCTTCGAGTTCACCGAGGCGGCCCGGATCCCCGATCCGGAGCGGCTCAAGCGGATGTACAACGCCTCCGTCGCGACCCTCAACCTGGTGCGCGCCTTCACCACCGGCGGCTACGCCGACCTGCGACAGGTGCACGCCTGGAACCAGGACTTCGTGAAGTCCTCGCCCTCCGGTCAGCGGTACGAGGCGCTGGCGCGCGAGATCGACCGGGCGATGAACTTCATGAACGCCTGCGGGGTGGACCCGGAGGAGTTCCGGACCGTGGAGTTCTACTCCTCGCACGAGGCGCTGATCCTGGACTACGAGTCGGCGCTGACCCGCGTCGACTCCCGCACCGGGAACCTCTACGACGTCTCGGGCCACATGGTCTGGATCGGCGAGCGCACCCGCCAACTGGACGGCGCGCACATCGAGTTCGCGTCCCGGATCCGCAACCCGATCGGCGTCAAGCTCGGCCCCACGACGACCGTGGAGGACGCGCTCACCCTGATCGACCGGCTCGACCCGAACCGCGAGCCGGGCCGCCTGACCTTCATCACCCGGATGGGCGCGGACAAGATCCGCGAGAAGCTGCCCGACCTGGTGGAGAAGGTCACCGCCTCCGGTGCGCAGGTCGTGTGGATCTGCGACCCGATGCACGGCAACACCTTCGAGGCGGCCTCGGGGCACAAGACCCGTCGCTTCGACGACGTGCTGGACGAGGTCAAGGGCTTCTTCGAGGTCCACAAGGCCCTCGGCACCCACCCGGGCGGCATCCACGTGGAGCTGACCGGTGACGACGTCACCGAGTGCGTGGGCGGCGGCGACGAGATCTTCGTCGACGACCTGCACCAGCGCTACGAGACGGCCTGCGACCCGCGGCTGAACCGCAGCCAGTCGCTGGACCTGGCCTTCCTGGTGGCGGAGATGTACCGCGACCAGTGACGGCGACGGCATGACGAGTGGGGGGGGGGGGCG
>NZ_JBJMAB010000063.1:0-27810 GCF_045799175.1 Streptomyces sp. VTCC 41912 | reverse complement strand
CAGGACGTAAAGCGCAGCAGTCCTGCACACCACCCCCGCAGGCCCGTCACCGCACCCAACAGCCCCGCGCAGCGGACCACGCGCCGCAGGCGCAAACAGCACCCCCACGGCGGGAAAGCCAACAACGTGGGAACCCCACCCCGGAGGGGAACCGTCAGGCCGCCAGGTCCTGGACCGGCTCCGCAGGGACCACCGGGCCGGGCTCAGCGCCGCGCCCCGGCTCAGCGCCGCGACCCGGCGACGGGTCGTGGCCGGCCCGTACCAGGGGGGCCAGTGGCGAGCGTGCGATCGCGGCCGTCATCGGCACGAGGAGGGCTTGGGCGAGGGGGGCGAGCAGTAGGGCGACGGCCGTGCCGAGGGCGAATCCGCCGATCACGTCGGTGGGGTAGTGGACGCCCAGGTAGACCCGGCAGAACCCTTCGAGCAGCGCCAGCCCGATCCCGATCAGGCCGAATCGGCGGTGCGCGACGAAGAGGCCGACGCCGACGGCCATGGTGAGCGTGGCGTGGTCGCTGACGAACGAGAAGTCGCTCTTGCCGGGGATCAGCACCGCCAGGCCGGCGTGGTCCTTGAACGGCCGGGGTCGTTCGACGAAGCCCCGGATCGGGATGTTGGCGAGCAGTGCCAGTCCGGCGGCCAGTGGGGCCCAGAGCAGTCCGGCGATCGCGGCCGGGCCGTCCGGTCGGCGTCGTGCGACCCACCAGGCGATCAGGCACAGCACTCCGAGGGCGGCGATGATGCCGTACTCGCCGACGAACTCCATCGCGCGGTTCACCCAGTGCGGGGCGTCCTTCGCGAGGCCGTTGATGCCGTCGAGCACGTCGACGTCGGGGTTCGGCCCCTCGAATGCGAGTCCAGCCATCTAACCGTGGCCCCTTATCTTCCGCGCGCCGTGCGAGCGCCGCCTACGTGCTGCCAACCCCCGTTGCCGATCTGCGTGGCCGTCGAGCGCGTGCCGCCGCGAGCGTTGCCGTGTCCCCACGCCAGGGGAACGCGCCGTCCGCCCCCGGCGTTCCACTCTCCACGGGATGATCACCAGGACGTTATCGAAGCTTGATGCGTCACCGCAGTTCAGGACTCATGTTCACCCGCCGCTGCCGGTGGGGAGCGCTTTCGCGCCATCCGACGTCACGCGGGTGGCCCCGATGTAGTCCGGCGTGTCGATCTTGTCGAACCGGATCACCGCGCCGGTGTAGGGCGCGTTGATCATGTATCCGCCGCCCACGTACATGCCCACGTGGTGGATGGAGCGCGGGTCGTTGAGGTCGTAGGCGAAGAACACCAGGTCACCGGGGAGCAACTCGCTCCGCTTGGGGTGCGGTCCGGCGTTCCACTGGTCGTTGGCCACCCGCGGCAGTTCGATGCCGACCGAGTGGTAGGCGGCCTTGGTCAGCCCCGAGCAGTCGAACCGTCCGCCCTGGTCGGCCGTGCCGTTGCCGCCCCACAGGTACGGCGTGCCGAGCTTGCCCTGGGCGTAGTAGATGGCGGCCGCGGCCTGCTGGGAGGAGGCCACCGGGCCGACCGGGGCCTCGAAGCTCTTGGCCAGGGTCGTGATCGTCTTCACGTAGTTCTGCGTCTCGCGGTACGGCGGCACGCCGTTGTACTGGATGACGCGGTAGGCGCCGGCGTTGTACGCGGCGAGCATGTTCGCGGTGGCGTTGCCCGCCGCGTCCTTCACGTAGCTCGCCAGTTCGCAGTCGTACGAGGCGGCCGACGGGATCGCGTCCTCCGGGTCCCAGATGTCCTTCTTGCCGTCGCCGTTGCCGTCGATGCCGTGGGTGGCCCACGTCCCCGGGATGAACTGCGCTATCCCGCGGGCGTCCGCGGGGCTCTGGGCGTGCGCGTTCCACCCGCTCTCCTGGTAGAGCTGCGCCGCCAGGAGCGCCGGGTTGATGGCCGGGCAGAGCGTCCCCCACTTCGCCACCAGTGACTGGTACGCGGCCGGCACCGCTCCCTTGGCCAGCCCGACGGCGCGGCCCGTGGCACCGGCCAGCCCGGCCGCCGCCCCATACGTACCGATCACGAGCAGCGCGACCAGGCAGAGCAACAGCCCCACGCCGAGCCCACTGGCCATCCAGAATTTCCGCACCCCACAACCCTCCCCCATTCAGGCCCGGTTCACAGCCCTTTCGCCGGCCACCGCCGCGCGTTGCCTCCGCACCGCGGCGCACGGCCAGGCGCACGGGGCGCTTCGAACGGCGTGCGATTCCCGTCACATGCGTGCGCAGCCGCCCCACGGCCCCCGAAGCACCGTCTCCACCGGTCCCTTTGAAGCCCCCTCAGTTCCGCGCCCCAGCCCTTGGGGCGCCCTCATCCTCGCGCGGAGCCCACCCGCCACGACAGTCATTGCTCAGCGTTATCGCCCGTGATACACACGGTGAGACAATGGGAGGCGGCGGACGCCGGACGGGGTCGCCCGCACGACACCCGCACCGGATCCGTCAAAGAAAGCCGCCAAGTCGACATCTGATGGCGTCTTTGTCAGCGAAGATAGAGACTGGATCCGTGCCGCACCGCGCGGCACGACAACTACCCATAAAGGGGCGGTGAGTTCACACATGTTCATTGCAGCCGAAAAGGGCGACATCACCACCATCATCGGCGGAATCGCCCCGGACTGGGGACCGTTCGGCACTCTGGGCAACGAAGCCCGCGTGATGGTGGAAGTCATCATGGCGGTGGCGATCCTGCTCTGCCTCGGCATCGCCATCTGGGGCGCGGCCAAGCAGCGGATCGGCGCGACCGCGCTGCGCGACACCTTCAGCGCCGAGCAGGGCAAGGGCCTGATCGTGGCCGGCCTCACAGGCGTCTTCATCATCGGCTCGCTGGGCACGCTGTTCACCATCGTCTACGGCATGGCCGTCTAGCCGGCCGGCCGGCAGCCGCGCACCGGCACCCGACGGCCCGACACCCGGCTGCCGGACGGCCCGGGCCGCCGGCGGGACGGGCGCCACCCCCAAGCCCTGCCCGCCGCCACCGGCCAGCACACCGCGCACGTCGGCACACGCCCGTCCCGACACCGCCGCCCGTGCGCCCCCGCCCGGCCCCTCTCCGCCGTCCCGTGCCCTTCCGTACCCCCACATGTCCCGCCCCCGCCCGAGGCCCCATGCTGACGCCCCCTCACCCCGGACCGCGGGGCCCCGAGCCACGCCGTGCCCACGCCCGTCACCAGCGGGCCGGTTGGGGTGCCCGCGGCGCGGGGACAGGTGCTTGCGGAGACAAGCAGGCCGCGGCGGGCGTTCGACGGACGAGGGGCACAAACCGCCCAGAGTCCCCCATTCGCCTCTGCCGCCCAGCAACTGAGGAACCGTCACGGTGAGATGTACTCGTACCACTTCACCCGAGCCGCCGCCCGCGCAGCTACGGTCATATGAAGGCGGCACACCAACGGCACGGACGGCGAGGGCGGCAACGGCGATGGCGGCAGAGGGGGCACAGGCGCGATGAGTATCGGCGACGACGGAGGCTACGGCGACGGCCGCGGATCCGGCACGGGCCAGACCAGGACCAGACTCCCCGACGGCGAGACCGATCCGTACGCCGCCCCGCGCCGCGCCCGGGCCGGCCTCTCCAGCCGCAACCTCATCACGGTCGTCGGCGTGGTCGTCCTCCTGCTCGCGGCCATCGCCTTCGCGAACCGCGGCGGCAGCGGCAACAGCGAGACGGACACCGGCTCCACCGGCTCCACCCAGGACCAGGCCGCGGCCCAGCCCACCGCCCCCACCGGCACCAAGCCGGTCGGCGGCAAGACCGGCGGCATCCCCTCCGGCTTCCCGCAGACGGAGCAGGGGGCGCAGTCGGCGGCGGCGAATTTCGTGGTGGCGCTGTCCGGCAGCGGGATGTACCAGTCGGCCCAGCGGGACGCGCTCGTGGACGCCGTCTACACCCCCGCCGCGGCGAAGGCCCGCAAGGAAAGCCTGCGCAAGAACTACACCGACCCGAAGTTCCTCGCCCAGGTGGGACTCAAGCCCGACGGCAGCACTCCCAAGGGCATGACCTTCGTGTCCAGGGCCAACCCCATCGGGACGAAGACCGAGGCATTCGGGGGTGCCACCGCCAAGGTCTCGGTCTGGTACTCCCTCCTCTTCGGTGTCGCGGGCCAGGGGTCCCAGAATCCGGTCGCGGAGAACTGGTACACGGCCACGATGCAATTGCAGTGGGTGAACGGCGACTGGAAGGTCGCCGGATTCACGACGAGCGCCGGACCGGCTCCGGTCGGCGGGGACCAGACCGCCGCGACGGCCGACGCCATTTCCCAGGCCGTCCAAGGGTTCGGAGGGTTGACCTATGCGAGGTGACAACCGGCGTCGGATCCTTGGGATCACCTCGGCGCTGGCCGGAGTGCAGACCATCCTCGTGGTCCTTTCGGCACGCGCCTTCGCGGCGCCTTCCCCCTCCCCCTCACCGAAGCCCTCCGACGGCGCCTGCGCCCTCCTCACCGACAAGGCCAAGGAGCTGTGCGAGCAACGGAGCGGCGGCGGGACCGGGGCGTCCGATCCGGGTGGCGGCGGCCTTTCCACCAACAACCCCCTAGACCCCCTCGGTTCGCTTGCGCAGGGGTGTGCGAAGGCTGCCGCGTGGATTGTCGACAAATTGTCGGGGGCGGTGAAGGCCACCTCGCAGGTGGACTTCACCAATGCGGCGTTCCTGCGGCAGTACGCGGTGGTGTTCGCGGCGTCGACCGTGCTGACGCTGGTGTTGTGGCTGCTCGCGGTGGCCAAGCGGGCCGTGCGGGGGGTGCGGCTGACCGAGGCGATCAGTGAGGCGGTCGGGTTCCTCTGGCTGACGGTGCTGGCGTCCGCGTTCACGCCGCTGATCCTGTACACGGTGGTGTCGGCGACCGACGGGGTCACCGAGATCATCGCGAAGGGGACGGGGGCGCAGACCGACACGTTCTTCGGGGCGTTCTCGCAGGCGCTGACCAAGGGGACGGACATCGGCGGCGGCCCGATCATGCTGATCGTGGTGTCGCTGGTGTCGGTGCTGGCGGCCGGTGTGCTGTGGCTGGAGCTGGTGATCCGGGCCGCGCTGCTGTACGTCGGGGCGCTGCTGGGGACCGTGGTGTACGCCGGGCTGGTCGACAAGAACATGTGGGGCCACGTCCGCCGCTGGGCCGGGATCATGATCGCGGTGATCATGGTGAAACCGGTGATCGTGATCGTGTTGGGGATCGCCGGGGCGCTCTCCGGGGACAAGGGGCCGAACGCCTTCTCGGCCGTGGTGTCCGGGCTCGCCATCATCGTCCTGGCGATCTTCGCGAGTGCGGTGATCTACCGGTTCGTGCCGGGCTTCGGCGACGAGATGGTGTCGGCGCGGTCCAGCAAGGGCCGGGCCACCGACGGCAGCCAGGCGGCGGCCATGATCTCGTCGCCCGCGGCGCTGGTCTCGCAGGGCATCAAGACGCACAGCGCCCGCCGGTCGGGCGGCGACGGCGGGGGCGGCGCCCAGGGCGGGCAGTCCCGCCCGGCCGACGCGGTGTCCGGCGGTGTCGCCGCGCACGGCTCCCGTTCCGCCTCGACGGCGCCGGCGCCCCGTACGACCCCCGGCACCGGCGGTTCCCGGACCGGCAAGACACCTGGAGGTGAGGGGCGTTGAGCACGCCGTCCCAGCCGATCGCGCCGCGGCGCACGTACCTGATCGGCCGTGCCCGGCCCAACGCCGTCGTCGGCAAGAACCGGGAGACCGGCGAGATCACGCTGATCATCGCCGGTGCGTTCCTCGGGATGATGTGCGGGCTGCTGGTCCCGTCGCTGCCGCTGCGGATCGCCAGCCTGACGGGCTTCCCGATGCTGGGGCTGGCCCTGGTCTACGTGCCCTACAAGGGGCGCACGTACTACAAGTGGTTCGAGATCCGGCGGAGTTTCCGCCGAACCGTGCGCAAGGGAGGAGCGGTGTACCGCTCCGGGGCCATGGAGGCCGGCGTACGACTGGACGGGAGAGAAGTGGAGATCGGGCCGCCGCCCGGCATCGGGCGGATCAGTTGGCTGTCGGCGCCGTTCGGGCCGGACGAGATCGCGGTGCTGCTGCACGCCGACCGGCGGACGGTGACCGCCGCGATCGAGATCGAGGGGCCGGGCGTCGGCCTGCGGGACAGCGAGGACCAGGAGGCGCTCGTCGACCGGTTCGGCACGCTGCTCAAGCACGTCGCCAACGGGGACGGCTTCGTGACGCGGCTGCAGATGCTGGCGCGGACGCTGCCCGCCGACCCGGACGCGCACGCCAAGGACGTCGCCCAGCGGGGCGACACCAACTCCCCGCAGTGGTTGCAGGAGTCCTACGACCAGTTGCAGTCGATGGTGTCGACGTCGTCCGAGCAGCACCGGGCCTATCTGGTCGCCTGCATGCACTACACGCGGGAGCTGGCCACCGAGGCGGTCACCATGGCCCGGGCCTCGGCGGCCCAGCGCAGCGGCCTGCTGCGCCGGAAGCTGGACCGGGACGCCGGGCTGGCGGTGGTGATGGCCCGTGAGCTGACGGACATCTGCGCGCGGTTGACGGAGGCGGACATCCGGGTGCGCCAGCCCCTCGGGCAGGCCCGCCTGGCGTCGTTGGTGCACTCCATGTACGACCCGGACCACCCGATCGACCACATCCAGGCGATGAGCCGGCGCAACGCCTGGCCGGCCGAGCTGGACGCGACCGAGCCGACGTACCTCCAGGCCAAGACCCGGGAGTCGTCGACCCGGGCGCCCTGGTGCCACGCCACCGCGTGGGTCAAGGAGTGGCCGCTGACGCCGGTGGGCGTGAACTTCCTCGCGCCGCTGCTCGTCCACACCCCGGACGTGATCCGGACGGTCGCGGTCTGCATGGACCTGGAGCCCACCGAGGTGGCCATCGAGCGGATGCTGACGGAGAAGACCAACGACGACGCCGAGGCGAGCCGGGCGGCGAAGATGAACCGGGTGGTGGACCCGCGGGACGTGGCGCACCACGGCCGGGTGGACCAGCGCGGCGAGGACCTGGCGTCCGGTGCGGCCGGGGTCAACCTCGTGGGCTACCTCACCGTCTCGTCGCGCTCCCCCGAGGCGTTGGCCCGCGACAAGCGGACCATCCGTGCCTCGGCGGGGAAGTCCTACCTCAAGCTGGAATGGTGCGACCGTGAGCACCACCGGGCCTTCGTGAACACCCTGCCGTTCGCGACCGGTATCCGCCGCTAACGCCGCCAACGCCGCTTAAGCCCTGGGAGGCGCGTACGCCATGGCCATGTTCGATCCGCTCGGTGCCCTCACCGAAGCCTTCACCAGCTTCCTGTTCGGGAAGGTGGAGTCGACGCGGCTGCCGGTACGCACCTCCACCGGCCAGGCGCAGGCGGTGTACCTGCCGACGGCGGCGCCCGGGCTCGGCGACTCGGGCGTGATCATCGGGCGGGAGGTGTACTCCGGCAAGGGCTACATCTACGACCCGTTCCAGCTGTACGGGCAGCAGTTGCCGGCGCCGCACTGGCTGGTGCTCGGCGAGTCCGGCAACGGCAAGTCCGCGCTGGAGAAGACCTACGTGCTGCGGCAGCTGCGGTTCCGCGACCGGCAGGTGGTGGTGCTGGACGCGCAGGGCGAGGACGGCGTCGGCGAGTGGAACCTCATCGCCCAGGAGCTGGGGATAACGCCCATCCGCCTGGATCCGACCGCGGCCCTCAACGGCGGCATCCGCCTCAACCCGCTCGACCCCTCGATCACCACCACCGGCCAGCTGGCCCTGCTGCGGACCATCATCGAGGTCGCCATGGGGCACGGCCTGGACGAGCGTTCCGGCTTCGCCCTGAAGGTCGCGCACGCGGCGGTGCTCACCCAGTACGAGGAGCCGGCGGACGGGACGCCGCGCCCCGGCCGGCAGCCGGTGCTGTCCGACATCGTCGAGCAGTTGCGGCACCCCGAGCCGGCCTCCGCGGAGGCGATGAACGTCGACATAGACGACGTCCGCGCCTGGGGCCTGGACGTGGCGCTGGTGTTGGACCGGCTGGTCGACGGTGACCTGCGCGGGATGTTCGACGGGCCGACCACGGCCGGCATCGACCTGGACGCGCCGCTGATCGTCTTCGACCTCTCGCACATCGACCGGAACTCCATCGCGATGCCGATCCTGATGGCGATCGTGGGGGTGTGGCTGGAGCACACCTGGATCCGGCCCGACCGCAAGAAGCGGATCTTCCTCGTCGAGGAGGCCTGGCACATCATCAACTCGCCGTTCGTGGCGCAGCTCTTCCAGCGGCTGCTGAAGTTCGGCCGCCGGCTGGGCCTGTCGTTCGTGGCCGTCGTGCACCACCTCAGCGACGTGGTCGACGGCGCGGCGGCCCGGGAGGCCGCGGCGATCCTCAAGATGGCGTCGACCCGGACCATCTACGCCCAGAAGGCCGACGAGGCCCGGGCCACCGGTCGGGTGCTCGGGCTGCCGCGCTGGGCGGTGGAGATCATCCCGACCCTGACGCCCGGCATCGCCGTCTGGGACGTCAACGGCAACGTGCAGGTCGTCAAGCACCTGATCACGGAGGCCGAACGGCCGCTGGTCTACACCGACCGGGCGATGACCGAGTCGTCCCCGCTGCCGACGGACGAGGCCCGTTCGCTGGCGCTGGCGGCGGACGCCGAGGCCGAGGCGCGCGCCGAGGCCATCGCACTGGAACGGCAGTTGCGCAACGAGTCGAGCGAGACGGTGGCGTGAGGCACGGATACGACGAGAGCGGCCGCGGCGACTACGACGACGAGCGGGGCCACGGCGGGCCCTACGCGCGCGGCGGCGGCCGCGGTGGCCGGCCGCGGGGCCGGGGCGTGCCCGACGGGCTGCTGGTCGGGCTGATCGGGTTCCTGCTCGGGCTGACCCTGGTGGTGTGGACGGCGACCGGCCTGGGCGGGCTGCTCGCGCACGGCGGCTGGCCGTCGGGGGTGACGTACACCGGGACGCCGCTCGCGCTGCGGCACCTGATCACCGCGCCGCACGACGTCGCGGCGGCGTGGCCGGGCACCCCGAAGGGCGAGCTGTCGGGCTACGGGCTGTTCTGGGGGCTGTTCGTCGGCGAGCTGATGGTGCTGCTGGTGCTGGCGATCTTCGCGTTGGGCACGCTCACGCGGTACCGGGCCGTCCGGGCGGCGCGGCGGGCCCAGCGGCGGGCGCCGGGCGCCGGGGCGGGCCGGCCGGCGGGGGCGGAGACCGCCGCGCCCGCAGCGGCGCCGGCGGCCCCGGTGCCCACGCCGGCGCCGGCCGTCCCCCAGGTGCCGGTCGCGGAACCGCCGCCGGCCGCCGGCCCGCTCCCGGAGCAGCGCGGCACCGCCCCCGCCGCCGGGCCCGCGGTCGCCCCCGTGGTCGTGGCCGCCCCGGCCGTCGCGCCGGAACCGACGCTGCCGCGCGTCGAGTTCGGCAGCGATCGGACCCTCACCCGGGCCGCGGCGCTGGCCGCCGCCACCGCCGCCCCGGGCCCGCTGGTCCTCGCGACCACCGATCCCGCGCTCTGGGCCGAGACCAAGGACGCCCGCGCCAAGCTGGGCCCGGTGCTGGCCTACGACCCCGCGCACCGCCTCGACACCCCGGCCCGGCTACGCTGGTCGCCCACCGCGGGCTGCGAGGAGATCGGCACCGCGGCCGCCCGGGCGGCGGCGCTGCTGGCCCCGGTCCGGCCGGCCAGCGCCCTGGACTCCGCCGTCGCGGACGCCGCGCAGACCCTGCTGCGCTGCTGGCTGCACGCCGCCGCGCTGGACGGCCGCCCGTTCCGCCAGCTGCACCGGTGGGCGCACGCCGCGGGCGGCGCCCAGGAACCGGTCCGGATCCTGCGCACCGACGCCAAGGCGTCCGCCGGTCAGGCCGGCGAGCTGGAGTCGGTGCTCACCGCGCATGCCGAACGCCGGGAAATGGCCAAGGAGTTGGTCGGCCGGGCGCTGGCCGCGCTCTCCTCGGTCCACATTCGCGACGCCAGCAATCCGCTGCGATCGGATGCCCTCGTTCTCGAATCTTTCGTCGCCGAGGGGGGAACGCTGTACCTGGTGGGCGAGTCCATCGAGGACCCGCGCACCGATCCGGGTGCGATGCCGTTGCTCACCGCACTCCTCTCGCACGTGGTCGAGCACGGCCGCCGCATGGCCGAACGGTCATCCGCCGGTCGGCTCGACCCACCACTCACCCTCGTCCTGGACGACGTCGCGGCGCTCGCCCCGCTGCCCGCGCTGCCGGGCCTGCTCCAGACCGGCCAGGAGCGCGGCCTGCTGACGTTGGCCACCATGCGCTCCCGGGAGCAGGCCCGGGCCCGCTGGCCGCAGGACTTCGCCCCGGCCTGACGCGGCCCGTCGGGGCGCTACCCGACCGCCACCGGCACCGGGCGCGGCGGCGCGGAGACCAGGTGGTCCGCCAGCTCCGCCCAGTGCCCGGTCAGGTAGAAGTGGTCGCCGCCGGGGAAGACCCGCAGCCGGAAGCCGGCGCGGGTGCGCGCCTGCCAGGCGGCGGCGTCCGCGACGCCGACCAGCGGGTCCCGGTCGCCGGTCAGGACGGTGACCGGGGTGGCCAGCGGCGGCCCGGGCCGGTGCCGGTAGGTCTCCACGGCCTTGTAGTCGCTGCGGACCACCGGCAGCGCCATGGCCAGCACGTCCCGGTTGTCCAGCAGCCGCTGGTCGGTGCCCCGGGTGTGCCGGATCTCGTCGATCAGCCCGTCGTCGTCCCGCAGGTGCACGGTGCCGCCGGGGACCCGGGTCGGCGCCCAGGCGCTGGAGACGACCAGGTGCGCCGGGGCGCGGCCGTCGCGCTCCAGGAGCCGGGCCACCTCGTACGCCACCAGGGCGCCCATGCTGTGCCCGAGCAGGACCAGCGGGCCGTCGGGCAGCGCCGTCAGGGCCCGGTGGGCGCCGGCGGCCAGCGTCCGCAGGTCCTCGACGCGGGCCTCCCGGATCCGGTCGTTGCGGCCCGGGTACTGGACCGCCAGGACCTCGTGGGGGCGGTCGCCGACGCTGCGGGCGGCGACGGCGGTGGCGAGCGGCCGGTAGGTGCCGGCGCCGCCGCCCGCGTGCGGGAAGCAGACCACCCGGGCGGCGCCGGCCACCGACTGCGCCGGGCCCGGGCGCAGCCGCCGCAGCCACGGGTCGGCGGCGGGCGCCGACCGGGGCCGCGGGAGGGTGACCGCCGGGGCGTCACATGCCACGGGTGTAGCCCCCGTCGACCGTGAGGGACTGCGCCGTGATGGCGGCCGCCCGGTCGGACGCCAGGAAGCCGATCAATTCGGCGGCCTCCCGCGCCTCGACCAGCCGCCGCAGCGGGATGGACTTGCGGGCCTGGCGCAGCATCCGTGCCGGGTCCGCGCCGATCTCCTCCGCGGAGGCGGCGATCTCGCGGCGCAGCATCGGGGTGTCGATCCAGCCCGGCAGCACGGCGTTGACGGTGATGCCGCGGGCCGCCAGGTCCAGGGCGAGGCCCTTGGTGTAGCCGATCAGGCCGTGCTTGGAGGCGCAGTAGGCGGTGTTGCGCATCTTGCCGGCCTTGCCGAGGATCGACGAGACGTTGACGATCCGGCCGCCGTCGACGAGGTGTTCCAGGCAGGTGGCGGTGACCGCGAAGGTGCCGTGCAGGTTGATGTCCAGTACCCGCAGCCAGGTCTCCTCGTCGTCCGGGCCGTTCTCGTCGGCGACGCCGGCGTTGTTGACCAGGATGTGCAGCGGTCCGGCGGCGCGCAGTGCGGTGCGCAGTGCGCCGCGGACCGTCGCCCGCTCGCGCAGGTCCACGGCGAGCGGGGTGACCTGCGCGCCCAGTCCCTGCACTTCCTTGGCGACGGTCTCCAACTGGGCGGCGTCCCGGTCGAGCAGGAGCAGCCGGGCCGCGCCGGACTCGGCCAGCAGCAGCGCCACTTCGCGGCCGATGCCCTGGGCGGCGCCGGTGACCACCGCGGTCCGGCCGGCCAGCTCGCCCGCCGCGGGGCCCGTCACGGGGGTGTCGAGTGCGTCGATATCGCTCATGGTCGGGCCCTCACGCCATCTTCAGGCCGCCGTCGACGTGCAGTACCTCGCCCGTGGTGTAGGTGTTGCGCGGGCTGGCGAGGTACGTCACGGCGTCGGCGATGGTCTCGGGTTCGGCGTACTTCTTCAGCAGCAGCCGGCTCATGATCTCTTCCTCGCCGTGGGCGCGGATGGTGTCGGTCATGTCGGTGTTGATCACGCCCGGGGCGACCGCGTTGACGAGGATGTGCCGGGAGGCCAGCTCGACCGCCATCGCCTTGGTGAAGGACTCCAGGCCGCCCTTGGCCGCCGCGTAGTTGGACTGGCCGCGGCCCGGCTTGGAGGCGGCGGACGAGGAGACGTTGACGATCCGCCCGTAGCGCTGGCGCAGCATCGCGGGGGCCACCGCCTGGACGGTGAGCATCGGGGCGACGAGGTTGGTGCGCAGCACGTCCTCGATGTCCCGGAGGCTCTGGTTGACCAGCAGTTCGTCGCGGGTGATGCCGGCGTTGTTCACCAGGACGTCGATCCGTCCGAAGGAGGCGCGGACGCCGGAGACCACCGTGTGCGGCACCTCGGGGTCGGACAGGTCGCCCTGGAACAGCTCGACCTTGCGGCCCAGCTTGGTGATCTGCTCGGCGACCTGTTCCGCCTCGGCGGTGGCGGAGCGGTAGTTGAGGGCGATGTCGCAGCCCTCCTCGGCCAGCTTGACGGCGATGGCGCGGCCGATGCCGCGGCTGCCGCCGGTCACCAGTCCCACCTGACCTGCGAATTCCATGAGCTGACGGGTCCTTTCGAGGGTGGTCGGTCGGGGCGCGGGCCCCTCGGTCCGGGCGCCGCACGCGGCGGGGGCCCGCGACGGGTGGCGTGCGGCGCCCGGGGGCTCGCCCAGCGGTGGCCGGGGCGGGCTCACACCGAGTGGGCGCTCTTGTAGTCGGCCAGCCGCAGCCCGTGCGCGTCGGCCAGGGCGGCGATGTCGAGGACCTGCTGGCGGCTGATGTTCCCGTAGGAGTAGTGCCGGTCGATGCCGGCCAGGCCCATCAGCGCGGTCTCGGCCATGCAGGCGAAGAGCTGACCGGCCTCCAGGAAGGCCCGGGCCGAGGGGTGCAGGCTCTCGCCGTGGGGCGTGGCGACGATGCCGCCGAGCATGTACGCCAGGTCGGGGCGCTGCACGGTCAGGTCCGGCACCGCGTTGTTGGGGACGGCGATGTCGCAGACCACCGCGTCGGGCGCGAAGTGCTCGCCGGTCAGGAACGGCTCGGGGCTGTTGGACGCGCACAGCACCAGCTGTGCCTCGCGGAGCGCGTCGCCGTCCTGGGTGACGGTCAGGAACGGGTCCTGGCCGTACTGCTCCTCCAGGTGGGCGGCGATCGCCTTGCCGCGGTCCGCGGCGTCCTCGCCCTCGGCGGACGCCCCGTCGGCCAGCCACTTGGCGATCAGCGGTTCCTCGGCCAGCCGGGCCGGGATGCCGGTCAGCTCGCCGCCGGCCGCGATCCGCGCCCAGCACTCCTGGTAGATGCCGTGCACGGTGGCGCGCAGCCGGCGTGCCGAACCGTCCCGGCGGCTGCCGACCAGCACGATCTTGCTGAGCTTCTCGGCGAACAGCTGGCTGTAGACGGAGGCGATGTTGCCGGCCGCGCCGACCACCGCCAGCGTGGCGTCGGCGACCGCGAAGCCGCGGTCCTGCGCGCCGCGTTCCATGGCCCGTACGCCCATCGCGACGGTCAGCGCGTTGCCGGAGGTCAGTGCGATGCCCGGGACGTTGAGCGAGGTGCAGTTGTGGGTGACGATCGAGGTGTACATGCCGAGCCCGGCGACCTCGCAGCCGTCCTCGCGGGCCGCCTGCACCCGCTCCTCGACGTCCGCCCGGATGCCGGCGACGTCCCCGGACGCCAGGTAGCGGCCCATCTGCTCGGAGCCGACCATCAGCGGGTAGAGCGCGAACTCCACGGCGCTGCCCAGCGGCGAGTCGATCCGCACGCCCGGGTAGGGCGCCGCCTTCTTCACCGGGTCCATGCCCAGTACGAAGGCGCGCAGCGCGGCGTCGCTGAAGTCGGCCAGCGCCGGGTCCACCTGCCGCAGGTGGGCCGGGGTGATCAGGTGGTTGACGAACGCCACCTTGCGGACCGGGCCGGTGACCGGGCGCGGCTCGCCCTGCTCGTAGCCCTCGACGGCGCCGCGGAAGTCGCGGATCTCCGCCCGCGGCTTGGGGATCGTCCGGTCGCTGGCCGGGTGGACCAGGTGCAGGGTGTCCTCGTAGCGCAGGATGCGGCAGAGCCGGTCGAGGGCGCCGCGCAGCCGCTCGATCTCCTCGTCGGTCAGGAAGACGGACGGCTGGATGCGCAGCACGTTGCCGGCGCTGCCGGTCGGTGCGATGCGGATCCGCTCCTGGCGCAGCAGGTAGCCGGAGAGGAGGTAGCCCAGCGCCCCGGTGTAGGCGCTGCCGCGCAGCACCATGGAGCGGGCCTCGCCCTGGTCGCGCAGCTGGACGCCGAGGAACAGGCCCTTGCCGCGGATGTCCTCGATGACGTCCGGGTAGGCCGACTTGAGGTCGGCCAGCATCTCGACCAGCCGCTCGCCGCGCTCGGTGACCTGCCGGTACGCCTGGCCGTCCGCGTCCTCCAGCATCTCGACGACCTTGCGGGCGACGGACGAGGAGAAGTCGTCCATGGCGAACGTCGAGCTGTGGATCAGGTCGAACTCGCCCTGGTACAGCGAGCGGCGCACCAGCATCGCGGAGATCTTGGCCAGGCCGCCGCCGAGCGACTTGGACAGGGTGTAGTAGTCGCCGCGCAGCCCGATCAGCGAGCTGGCCAGGAAGGCGCCGCAGCGGCCCATGCCGCTCTGCACCTCGTCGATGATCAGGGCGGTGCCGACCTTGTTGCAGAACAGCCGGATGGCGCGGCCCTGTTCGGCGGTGAGCGCGTGGATGCCGCCCTCGCCCTGCACCGGCTCGACCATGAAGGCGGTGATGGCCGGGAAGTCCCGTTCGACGATCCGCACCCGGCCGTCGGCGAGTTCGGCGTCGAGCAGCACCACCCGCTCGTCCTCGGCGATCCGGTCCAGCAGCTCCGGCTGGTCCATGGGGACGAAGCGGACCCGGGTGCCCAGGTTCTGGAAGGGGGTGCGGAAGCCGGCGTTGTAGGTGAGCTGGACGCTGCCGACGAGCTTGCCGTGGAAGGACCGCTCCAGGGCCAGGAAGAGCGGCTTGGTGGCCAGCGCCGCCGCGTTGTGCGCGCCGATCGCGGCCAGCAGGCCGTCGATGTCGGCGGTCGGGGCGACCTGTCCCTGGAGGGCGGGCAGTTGGTGGGCGTCCGGGTCGACGGTGGCCGCGCCGCGGCGGACCGCGTCCCGGGCCGCCTGGAGGTGGGCGGCGGTCTCCTCGGCCAGCGCCGCCGCCTTGGTCACCCGGACCAGCTCGGCGTGCTTGACGGCCGCCTCGACGGCCTCGGCGCCGCTGTTGCCGAAGGTGGCCAGGTACGGCTCCTTGATGCCGGTCTCCCGGCGGACGACGTCGCTGAGCGCGGCGCCGAGCCGGCCGGCCTCGCCGCGCAGCGAGAACTGGGCGTGCACGGCCCGGTTCTGGTCCAGCAGCTCCTTGGCGTGCGCGACGATCTCCGGGTGGTTGTGGCCGAAGATCAGCGAGCCGTAGCCGCCCATCAGGTCCAGGACCGGCACCAACTCGCCCTGCTCGTCGCGGTGGTAGAGGGTGTTGCCCTCGGCCCGCTCGTACTCGACGTCCAGCCCCAGGGCGGTGAACACCCGGCCCATCTGGGGCTGTACGAATTCGGTGAAGGCTGACGTGGCTGACATTGCTGGTGGTCTCCTAGGCGAGGTGCGGCCGCTTGGCGAGCAGTGCTCCCGCGAACCCGTTGAAACTGCTGTGCAGGCTGAGGACGGAGTCGATGCGGCGCTTGCGGGCCGACCCGGTGACGAAGTCGGTGCCGTCGTCCGGCGGGGTCGTCAGGTGCGCGATCGGCGGCAGCTCCCCGGTGGCGAACAGGCTCGGGGCCAGCGCCAGTTCGGCGAGCGGTCCGGCGGCCCCCAGGGTGCCGGTGACCGGCCGTACGGAGCTGACCGGCACGCCGCTGTCCTTCAGCAGCGCGCGCAGCAGCTCGGCCTCGGCGGCGTCGTGCTGGACGGTGCCCTTGCCGTCGGCGAGGACGGCGCCGAGAGTGTCCGGCGTCACCCCGTGCGCGGCCATCAGGCCGCGGGCGCTCTCGGCCAGCGCGGCCGGGCCGACGCCGCTGTCCACGGCGGGCCGCAGCGCCGCGCCCAGCACCTCCACCAGCGGCCGGGCGCCGCGCGCCGCGGCGTCCCCGGCCCGCTCCAGGACCAGCGCCACCGCGCCCTCGGCGAGCACCGTGCCGTCCCGTTCGGCGTCGAAGCTGCGCAGCGAGGCGGCGCCGCGGCCGCCGGCGGTGAGGTGCCCGGCGCGGTACTGCGCGGCCAGCTTCAGCGGTTCGTTGTAGCTGCCGGCGCCGACGACCAGCGCGGTGTCGCAGGCGCCCTGGCGGAGGCTGAACGCGGCCCGCTGGAGGGCGCCCAGCGAGGCCCCGGCGTCCTGCACGAACGCCGCGCAGTCGCCGCGGAACCGCTCGGCGATGCTGACCAGCGCCAGGGTGTTGTTGTTCAGCGCCCGGATGACGGTGAACGGGTTGAAGGTCGCGGCGTTGCCGAACGCCTCCGCCACCACCCGCGTGAGGTCCGCGCCGACCTGCGGCGAGGTGTCGGTGCGGGCCCGGTTGAGGGCCTTGTGGAAGGCGGCCACGCTCAGTTCGGTGGAGTCGTCCTGCGCGACGTAGAGGCCGCGCCGCTCCTCCGGGATGGCCTGCCAGCTCTCGCCGGCCTGCCGCATGGCGTCCTCGGCGGCCAGCACCGCGTTGAAGGTGAAGCCGGTGCCGAACTTGCGCAGCTTGTGGGGGACGCTGTCCCGGCTGGCCTGCTGGAGTTCGGCGGGCACGTGCCCGAAGTGGGTGATCTTCTTCGTCCGGACGTAGGGGTCCTGGTAGGGCGTGAGCGCGGGGCGCGCCTCGCGCCAGGCCGTCCACAGGGCCTCGGGCCCGCGCCCGGTGGGCAGCACGGCGCCGATGCCGGTGACGACGATCGCGTCGGGGTCGAAGTCCGGGCCGGGGGCCGGGCCGGAACCGGCGCCGTCGGCGCCGGGAAGGAGGTCGTCGCGCACCGCGGTGTCGGCGCTCGAAACGATGTCAGTGCTCATAACCACGCACCACCAGACTGGCGTTGAGTCCGCCGAAGCCGAAGGAATTGCTCACAGCCACCGACACCTCCCGGTACCGCGCCTTCTCGGGCACGTAGTCCAGGTCGCAGGCCGGATCCGGGTTCTCCAGATTCAGCGTCGGCGGCACGATGCCGTCCCGTACGGACAGCACGGTGGCGATCAGCTCGGGCGCGCCGGCGGCGGCGATCAGGTGCCCGAGCATCGTCTTGTTGGCGGTGACCGCCAGCTTCCGGTAGTGCTCGCCGGCCGCGAACACGTCCTTGATCGCCCGGGTCTCGATCGGGTCGTTGAGGGGGGTGGAGGTGCCGTGCGCGTTGATGGAGTCCACCGCGTCCGGCGCCACCTGGCCGTCCGCCAGCGCCCGGCTCATCGCCAGTGCCGCCCCGTGCCCCTCCGGGTGCGGGGCGGTGACCTGGTGGGCGTCCAACGAGGTGCCGAAACCGACCAGTTCGGCGTAGACGGTCGCGCCGCGCCGCCGGGCGCTCTCCTCGCTCTCCAGGACCACCATGGCCGCGCCCTCGGCGGCCACCAGCCCGCTGCGGTCCCGGTCGAAGGCCCGGCACAGCCGGTCCCCGAACAGCTCGGAGGTGGACGGCGCGCCGAGCAGGTGCAGCCCGGTCATGGTCGGCAGGTTGAGCACCGAGTCGGCACCGCCCACCACCATCGCGTCCACCTCCCCGCGGCGGATCATCCGCAGGCCGTGGCCGATGGCGTGGGTGGCCCCGGCGCAGGCGGTGGAGAAGTTCAGCGCCGGGCCGCGCAGCCGGTGCCGGGCCGCGATCCCGGCGGCCAGCGCGTCGTTGGTGCAGAACAGGCCGCTGGCCCGGTCCAGTTGGTCGCGTCGCCCGAAGAGCGTCTGCCAGCTGGGCCGGCCGTCCTCACCGATCGCGTGCAGCAGCTCGTAGGGGTCCCGCTCCGGCACGCCCGAGCCGACCGCGGTGCCGATCCGGCCGACCGCGCCCGGCCCGTCGATGCCGGCGTCGGCGAGCGCCTGCGCGGCGGCCGCCAGCCCGAACCGGGTGCGCCGCTCCAGCGGCCGGTCCGGGTCCGCCTCGGCGCCGTGGCGCGCGGCGAACGCGGCGTCGTCGACCGGTGCCGCGTAGCGCACCGGGAAGTCCGCCACGCCGGGCAACTGCCAGGCGCGGATCGCGGAGCGGCCCGCGGTCAGCCCCTCCCACATGGTCTGCCAGTCGAGCCCCAGTCCGCAGACGGCGCCCAGTCCGGTCACCACGACCCGGCGGCTCATTTCTCGGCTCCTTCCAGTACGACGGCGCACACCTGGCCGCGTGCGCCGCAGGCCAGCACCAGGGCCCGCGGGGCGGGCAGCGCCTCCTCGCGCACCGCGTCACCGTCGGCGACCAACCGCCGCCCGGACGCCAGGCCGTGCAGCGCCAGCAGCGCGTGCGCCAACGGGTGGGCGGGCCCCAGCACCCCGGTGGCCCGTTCGCTGGTGACGTACGCCGGCCGCGGCGCGGCACCCGCGAAGACGCGGTCCAGCGCGGCGCTCTGGGCCCGTGCGCCGTCCACCGTCCAGGCGGCGTCGGGCAGCACCCAGCCGATCCCGTCGGCGTCCGTGCCGGCCGTCTCCAGGGCCGCGTGGACGGCCTCGGCGATCGCCTCGCTCCGGTCCTCGGCACCGGCGCCGAAGGCCCGGCCGTAGCCGGCCAGTCGCGCCCCGGGGGCCCCGGAGGCAGCCGCGGAGCCGGTGGCGCCGTCGGCCGGTTCGGCGAGCAGGAAGGCCGCACCCTCCCCGGGCACCGCCCCGTTCCACCCCAGCTCCTCGTACTGCGCGAAGAGCAGCGGATGCACCTTGGGGCTCACCGCTCCGACCAGCGCCGCCTCGTTCTCGCCCTCGGCGACCGACAGCGCCCCGTCGATCAGTGCCGTCAGTCCGGCGTCGGAGAACGGCGAGTACGCGGCCATGGCCCCGGTCAGCCCGAAGACCGCCGAGACGTGCGCCGCCGCGGTGCTGTTCAGGTGCGACAGCCCGCTGAACGGCGGGACCTCCCGGCCGTAGAGCGCGGCGACGTCGCCGGGCGAGCCGGCGACCTGGTGCAGCCGGTCCAGGGCGCCGAACCGCAGCAGCTCCTCGTCCACCGTGGGCAGTCCCAGGTAGAGCCCCCAACCGGGGCCGCCCACCGTGCCGCGCTCCGTCGCGCCGGCCAGTGCCAGCCGCGCCCCGTAGAGCGCCATCCGGGCCTGCTTCTCCGAGGTGCGCAGCACCCTGCGGTGCACCCCGAGGGTGGCCGCGTCGGGGTCGTCCACCAGGAAGGCGGTGTCGAACTCCGGCCACGGGCCGGCCAGCGCCTCGGCCGGCCGGCGGGTGTCCTTGCCGGCGACCAGGGTCTCCCACAGGTCGCCGGGGTCGGTGCCGGCCGCGGTGTAGAGCCCGGGCGCGGTCAGTCGCACGTCGCGCGTCGTCATGGCCGCGCTCCCCCGGCCTCGGCCAGGATCAGCGAGCAGTTCTGCCCGCCGAAGCCGAAGGAGTTGGACAGCACCGCGGTGACCCGCGCCGGACGCCGCTCGGTGACCACGTCCAGGCCGCTGGTGACCTCGTCGGGTTCGGTGAAGTTGAGCGTCGGCAGCAGGGTCTGCCGCTGGAGGCTGAGCACCGACAGCACCGCTTCGGCCGCCCCGCTGTTCGCCAGCGAGTGCCCCATGGCGGACTTGTTCCCGGTGATCGGCAGGTGGGCCGCCCGCGCCCCGAAGACGGTGTGCAGGGCCGCCGCCTCACAGGTGTCGTTGGCCTCGGTCGAGGTCCCGTGGGCGTTGACGTGGTCGATGTCCTCCGGGGCGAGCCCGGCGTCGGTGAGCGCGGCCCGCATGCACTGGGCGTAGTCCGCGCCGTCCCGCGAGCTGGACGTCATCTTCACCGCCTCGGTCACCCCGGCGTACCCGGCGACCGTGGCCAGGATGCGGGCGCCGCGCGCCTCGGCGTGCGCCCGGGACTCCAGGACGAGGAAGGCCGCGCCGTCCCCGATGACGAAGCCCGAGCGGTCCTTGTCGAAGGGGCGGCTGATCTGCGCCGGGTCCCGCCCGTCGGCCGGGGCGAGCGCGCCCACCCCGTAGAAGGCGGTGACGGAGGTGAGCGTGGTGAGGCTCTCGGCGCCGCCGGCGAGCGCCACGTCGAGGGTGCCGCTGCGGATGTAGCGGTAGGCGCTGCCGATCGCCATGCCGCCCGCGGCGCAGGCGTCGGCGTGGGTCTCCAGGACGCCGGCGGCGCCGAAGTAGTCGGCGAGCGCTGCGGTGGCGGAGTCCGGCTGGACCTTCTGGTACCGCTGCGGGTCGAGCCCGTCGGCCGCGTCGGGCGCTGCCGTGCCGTCGAGCCGCTCCAGGTAGCCGTCCAGGTCCAGCGCGCCGGCCTCGTGGTCCACGTGGTCGGCGAGCGCGGTCAGTTCGGCCGGCTCCATGACCATGCGGTTGCAGGCGAGGAAGACGCCGCCGCGCTCGGAGTCCAGCCGCCGCGGCAGTCCGCTGCGCTGCCATGCCTGGGCGGCGGCGTGCCAGGCGAGGACGCCGGCCGACCCCAGCGGTCCGGCCTCCTCGGGCACCGCGTCCGCGAGTTCCTGCCGGACCGCGGGGTCGATGTGCGCCGAGACGGCGCAGGGGACGCCCCACTCCTTGTGGAGGGGGTGCTCGGTGATGAGCGTGCGTCCTTCCGCGAGGTGGTCGAACAGCGCCTCCGGGTCCGTGAGTTCTCCGGCGACCAGGCCGATCCCGGTCACCACGACCTCGTGTTCGGCCCCGTTGGGTATGTGGGGTGTCACTTGCTTTCCTTTCGCACGACTCGTACGAGCGACGCCTGCCGCACCGGCCCCGGGCGGTCAGCCGACGGGCTGGGCGTGCCCGATGGCGACGAGCGCCGCGCGGACGCCCTCGGCCATCACCTCATCGCCGGTGGACGCCTCCAGCGCGGCACCGCAGCCGGCGCAGATCGCCTTGCCGGACGCGGCCAGTTCGGCCTTGTCGGCGCCGCACTCGGTGCAGGTCTCGGGCAGGTGGTCGAAGAGGGCGAGGGTGAAGGCGGCCCAGTGCGCGCTGGTGGCGGCCGCGGCGACCTCGTAGGGCCGCTGGCCGGCGTGGACCTGCTCCGCGGAGTAGCCGAAGGCGCTGCGGCGCAGCACCTCGGCGGCCAGTTCGGTGATGCCGCCGCGCTCGTCGTAGAGCTGCTCGGAGCCGCCGAGGGCGGTGGCGAGCTGGTCCAGGACGTTCGACTTCGGCAGCGCCACGCCGAGCTTGGTCTCCATTTCGAAGCGGAATTCGACCAGGTCCAGGGATTCCGCGCCGAGGTCGGCGACGAGGGTGGCGTCCGGGGTGACCTCGTCCGCGCCGGTGCCCAGGACCTGGGCCAGGCCGTCCCGCACGATGTCCTGGATCTGCTCGGCCTCGTAGGGGTTCTGCATGTTTCTCTCCTCGTTTTTGAGCACTCTGAACACCGCCGTCGACCAGCCAAGGAAAATCCCGGAAAACGGCAGCGGAAATTACCTGACGGTACGTTTCCGGCCCGCTCGATCCGGCGCCAAAAGGTCGCGGGGCATCACGTTTTCACGATGCCGAAAACCCGCCCCGGAAACCTTCTGTGAATTCGTTCAGAATTCCCGGTGACGACCGCAGCAATCGGCTGCCGTTCGGTGAAGAGTGTGGTTGGATTGCCCGCCCAAGGCATGACAAGTCGCCACTGAAGCGACCTTCTCAGCTCGCGAGCACAAGAGAAAGGGAAAACTTCCGGATCTCAGGAAGTCCCAGTTTCAGACGCCTTCGAAGGCGGTACACATGATCTATCCCCCGTAGCAAATGATCCCCCGACACCTGCTTGCACAAGAACAGGCTCTTCTTGGCGGCGATCACCACGTCGTGACGCACTCGCAAAGCCCGTCCCGCCTCTCCCGGAGGCGCGATAAAAACGTTACCAGAGCCGTCCTGAAGCGTCACCCGTTTGTGCGATAGGTCACGTGACCCAGAGAGCCCCAGAAGGGGTCAACCATAAATGTTCCGTGGTAATGGAAAACTTAACGCGCCATTCACACTGGCCGGGTTTACTGTCCCGTCCGGCGCCACGAAGGGTTACCACCGGTAAACCGACCCGCAGGTCACCTTTTTACCGCCACGCCCTCGCCTTCCGGCCAGCGGCCCGCCCTCGCCACGCCCGGACCGGCTCACCCCACGGGCCCGCCACCGGCCGCCGGCTCCCCCTGCGACACCTGCTCCTCCTGGAGCCGCCGCGCGTAACCCGCCAGCCGCTTCCCCAGGTTGACGCTCACCGCACCGACCAACCGGCCCCGCCGGTAGTGCGCCTCGACCACCTTCTCCGCACCCGGCTCGCCCTCCTCGGCGACCACCCGGTCCCCGGTGCCCGGCAACCCCACCGACTTGATCCGCAGCCCGAACGCCGACGTCCAGAACGACGGCACGTGCACGTACGGCTCGGCCGCCGCCGGCCCCGCCAACAGGTTCCGCGCCGCCAACTCCCCCTGCGCCGCCGCATTGCTCCAGTGCTCCAACGGAACCGGACCGTCCCCCGACCGCACCGCATCGCACCGGGCCACGTCCCCGGCCACCACGACCCGCGGATCGACCACCCCGGCCACCCCCGCGCCCCGCGCGAACAGCCGCTCGTCGCAGTGCACCCGCCCCGCCGGCAGCGCCAGCCCCGCCCCCCGCAGCCACCCGGTCGCCGGCTCCATCCCGATCGCCACCACGGCCACCTCGGCCGGCAGCACGCTCCCGTCGGCCAGTTCGACCCCGTCGACCCGCCCGGCCCGGGCCCGGAAGCCCGTCACCCCGGTGCCCAGCCGCAGCGCGACCCCGGCCCGCCGGGCCGCCTCCGCCACCACGCCCGGCACCGTCCCGCCCAGCACCCGCAGCGGCGACCCGAACGGCTCCACCAGCGTCACCCGCACCCCGAGCCCCAGCCCGACCAGCGACGACGCCAACTCCACCCCGACGAACCCGGCCCCGACGACGACCACCTCACGCGCCCCGCCGTCGATCCGCGCCCGCAGCGCCCGGACGTCGTCCAGCCCCCGCACGGTCAGCACCCCGGCCGGCGCCTCCCCGGGCCAGGCCCGCGCCTGCGCCCCGGTCGCCACCACCAGCCCGTCGTACGCGAGCTCCGCACCGTCGGCCAACCGCACCCGGCGCCGCTCCCGGTCCAGCCCGACGGCCGCGGTGCCCCGGACCCAGCGGGCGTCGCACTCCTCGACGCCCGCCAGCCGGATGTCGTCCGCGGTGAGCGTCCCGGCCATCACCTGCTTGGTCAACGGCGGCCGGTCGTAAGGGAGTTCCGCCTCCGCCGACACCACGGTCAGCGCTCCGGAAAACCCCCGCGCCCGCAGCGCCTCGCCGGCCCGGACGCCCGCCAGGCCCGCGCCCACCACGACGACCTCGCGCAAGGCTCAGGCCCCTTCGACCGAGATCGCCCGCACCGGGCAGGCCCGCGCCGCGGCCGCCACCTTGCCGGCGAGCTCCGGCGCCGGGTCCGGCGCGACCACCAAGTGCTCATCGTCGTCCAGCGCAAAGACCTCGGGCGCCACCAGGGCGCACTGCCCCAACCCGTCGCACAGCGCGTAATCGACCGTGATCTGCATGGCTGATTCCCCAACTCCCCTGTGAACGACCCACCTCGCGCCGCGGGCGACAAGCCCGCGACCCGCCCCGCCCACGGCCGACGGACGCCCCTCGGGCCCACACCGCCGACCGCCCCGAACACCCTCACACCGGCACCGGCATCACGCCGGGACCGCCGTCACGGCATCACGCCGTCTCCCGCGCGTACCGCAGCGGCAGCTCCTCCAGCCCCCGGATCGCGTCCGAGGCCAGCCACCGCACCTCCGCCCGGGACACCCCCAACTCCAGCGTCGGGAAACGGTCCAGGATCTCGTTCAGGGCGATCGTCGCCTCCTGCCGGGCCAGCCGCTGCCCCAGGCAGAAGTGCGGCCCCATGCCGAACGCGACGTGCTGCGCGGTGGCCCGGCCGATGTCGAAGGCGTGCCCGTCCTCGCGCACCTCCACGTCCCGGTTGGCCGCGTTCAGCAGGAACCGCACCAGCTCACCCTTGCGGATGGTGACCCCACCCGCCTCGATGTCCTCCAGCGCCACCCGGTTCACCGTGGTCATCGCCGACCCGCGGAACCGCAACGCCTCCTCCACCGCCTGGTTCACCAACGACCGGTCCGCCCGCAGCGCCGCCAGCTGCTCCGGATGCGTCAGCAGATCGTGCAACGCGTTGGCCAACAGGTTCGTCACCGTGTCGTGCCCCGCGATCAGCAACACCGCGGCGAACGACGACAGTTCCTCGTCCGACAACCCGGTCCCGTCCTCGAACCGCGCCGCGATCAGCTCACTGAGCAGATCCTCCGTCGGCTGCTCCCGCTTGGCCCCGATCAGCCCGATGCAGTACGCGAACAGCTCGCCCGCCGACGTCTGCATCGCCTCCAGCGACGGCGCCGCGGAGATGTCCATCGCCCACTTGCGGAACGGGTCCCGGTCCTCGCCCGGCACCCCCAGCAGATCGCAGATCACCTCCAGCGGCATCGGATAGGTGAACGCGTCGATGAAGTCCACCGTCCCGCTGTCGCCCAGCTTGTCCAGCAGTTGCCGGCTGATCTCCACGATCCGCGGCTCCAACTGCCGCACCGCCTTCGACGCGAACGCCGCGCTCACCAGCCGCCGGTACCGGGCGTGCCCCGGATCGTCCTGCTCCAGCAGCATCACCTGCAGCCCCGGGACCAGCGCCCCGTGCGGCGCGTGCGTGTGCACGTCGTTGGACAGCCGCGGATCGCTCAGCAACTCCCGGGTCAGCCCGGCGCCCAACACCGTCCAGGTCTCCTGCTGGTTCAGCTGCCGGGTGCGGATGATCCCGTGCTGCGCGGCGAGCCGCGCCAGCTCCCGCTCCAGATCCGCGGTGGCCGCCAACTCGGCAAGATCGATTACCTCGGACATGACGCATTCCCCCTACGTGTGCCACGGATGACGGGCCGCCGGCCCACGCCGCGGCCCGCACGCCACGCCGTGGGCCGACCGGCCCCGAGAAACCCCGCCCCGGACGCCAACGGCCGGCGGCTGGTACGCCCCGGACCTCAGTCCCGGAGCAACTGCACTGCCTGCTGGGCGAGTTGGGTATCCATCGCGCCCGACCGGCTCCCGGCGATCCCCGACCGCATCAGGGCCGCCCCCTCGACCAACGCCACGAACGTCTCGGCCCGCGCCCGACAGAGTTCGGCGGACCACTCCGGCCGCCCCTGCTGGACGAACGCCTCCACGTGGGCCACGTACTTCCGGTAGAACTCCCGGACCACCGCGGCGATCTCGTCGTCCCGCGCCGCCAGCGCCCACACCTCGACGTACAACCGGACCAGCTGGGGGTCCTCCTGCTCGGCGAGCACCACCGCCACCACTTCGGCGGGTTCCGCCCGGCCGCCCTCCGGGACCTCGATGACCGACGGGTCCTCGCGGCCCAGCCGCAGCCCCGTCGTCTCCGCGAGCCGGTCCAGCGACCGCTCCAACGCCCGCTCCAACACGGCCTTGATCAGGTCCGCCCGGGTCGGGAAGTAGTGCTGGAGGTGACCGACCCGCACACCGGCCTCACCGGCGATGGCCCGCAGGGACGCGTCCGCGTTGCCCTTGGCGACCAGCACGGACTCGGCGGCGTCCAGCAGACTCGTCCGCCGCAGGGTGCCCTGCCGCGTCAGCTGCGGCTTACCGCCGTCTTTCTCCTCGCTCATGACACCGTGACCTCGACCCCTGCCTTCTCCAGCGCGGAGACGACGTCCTGCGGCACCGGCGTCATCTCGGGGAACACCACCCCGGTGGGCGCCTCGGCGCCGTCCGCACCCAACACCCGACGCAGACCCAACAGCCCGCCCAACGCGGTGAGGTGGGCCTGACCGGCCACATCCTTGATCACCGCGGTACGCCGCTCGCCGCCCCGCCCGCGGACGTCGATCCGCAGCAGCGCGGAGCCGCCCTCACCCGGCGAGTACAGCATCGACCGGCGGGTCTTCTCGAACGAGTCGCCCCGCCCCCACCGGAAGAACCCGGTCTTCTTCAACGCCAGCAGCGTCGACGTCGACGAGTTCGCACTGAACCCGATCCGCGTGATCGCGGTGTCCAGACCCAGCACCAGCGGCAGCGTGAACTGCTCCGGCGTGTCGATCCGCGCCACCTTCGTCCGGTGCTCGCCGATCTCCACGAACCCGGCGTCGCTCAACGGCATGACCATCTGCCGCTGCCCGTTCTCGGTGACCTCGTAGTCCAGCCCCAGCCGGTCCATGAACTCCACCGAGTCCGTACCGGCCCGGTCCTTCAGGTCGTACCGGATGGCGATCCGCGCCTCGGCCGCACCGCCGAGCTCCGCCGCCAACGCCGCGGTGACCAGCGCACTCACGCCGCCCATCCAGCTCGACGACAGCAACACCGGCGCCTTCGGCGGATGGACCGCCGCGAGTGCCGTGGCCCGCTGCAACCGCGCCGTCCACCGCGTGATGTCGACGTACGGGACACCCCCGCGGAGGGCGGCCAGCATCACCCGGTCGTCCGGGTCGTTCACCGTGCTGATCACGGCCCGGACCCGCGCCGAGAACGGCTCCGGGTCACTCAGGTCCCACCGCCGCACCTCTGCCCCGACCTCGTCGGCCAGCGCCTGCCCCTTCTCGGGCGTGCGCCCGGTGAGCAGTAACGGCCACGAGGGCGCGGCGAGCCGGGTCAGATCGCCACCGACGGTCCCGTAACCGCCGACCACGAGCACCGGACCATTCACATCAAGCTGGAGGTCATCGTCCACGGAACCGACACTAGGTCACGCGACCTAGAATCTCAACGCCCGTCATTGTCGTCCCCGTCACATAGAGTCGTCACCCCACCCACCGCCTACTACCGTCGCCGCCCCAGGAGTTGAGCCACCGCATGCTCGTCGAGCACGTCCTGCCCCCGCACGCCGTAGGCGAGGACGCCCTCGGTGACCCGCCCGCCGACGCCCCCACCGGCCTCTTCCCGGTCGAGGAACGCGAGATCGCCCGCGCCGGCGAGAAACGCCGCCGCGAATTCACCACCGCCCGCCAGTGCGCCCACCGCGCCCTGGCCCGCCTGGGCCTCTCCCCGACCCCGCTGCCCCCGGGCCCCACCGGCGCCCCGGCCTGGCCCCCCGGCATCACCGGCAGCATCACCCACTGCGACGGCTACCGCGCCGCCGCCGTGGCCCGCACCGCCGACCTCCCCCACCTCGGCATCGACGCCGAACCCCACGCCCCGCTGCCCCCGGCCGTCCGCGACGGCATCACCACCCCCGCCGAACGCAGCCACCTCCAGGACCTCGCCGCCACCCATCCGGACGTCCCGTGGGACCGCCTCCTCTTCAGTGCGAAGGAGTCCGTCTACAAGACCTGCGCCCCGCTCGCCCCCCGCCCGCTCCAATTCGAGGACGCCGAGATCACGTTCTCCCCCACCGCCCGCACCTTCACCGCCCACCTGCTCCTGCCCTGGCCGGCCGGCGTCCCCGCCCCCGTCGTCCTCGGCCGCTGGCACACCTCCCACGGCATCCTCCTCACCGCGGCCGCCCTGCCCCGCCCGGCCTGATGAAAGACCATTTTCCGGAAACGCAAAAAAGCCTCGTTCCCCGAGTCGAAACTCGGGGAACGAGGCTTTATCAAAATTTGTTCGGCGGCGTCCTAC
>NZ_JBJMAB010000062.1:0-32658 GCF_045799175.1 Streptomyces sp. VTCC 41912 | reverse complement strand
TCCGCCTCCACGGCCCGCTGCCCGCCTACAGCTTCGTCTGAGGAGGCCGGACATGGGACTGCTGACGCAGATCGCGATGCCTGGGTACGAAGCCGGCGCATCTGTCTGCACTCTCGCATGAGTGCACAGAAGGCACAGCGCGGATCAGGGTGTCGAGAGTGCTGCGAGCAGGTCGCCGACCTGAGGGCCGGGCAGCGCGCGGGCGACGTCCGCCAACGTCACCATGCCGACGAGGCGGTTGCCGTCGATGACCGGGAGGCGCCGCACCTTGTGCTCCGCCATGGTCGTGAGGATCTCGTGTGCGTGGTCGTCGGCGCCGATCGTGACCACCTCGCCCTGGGCGAGTTCGCCCACGGTGGTCTGCTGGGCGTCCCGTCCCTCGCCCAGGACCTTGACGACGATGTCCCGATCGGTCAGCACCCCTGTGAGCTGGTCGTCGGTGCCGCATATCGGCAGTGCCCCGACATCCAGGTCGGTGAGCTTGCGCACGGCGTCCAGGAGACTGTCCTCGGCCCCGACGCACTCCGCGCCGGGGGTCATGATGTCGCGTGCCACAGGCATGGTCGTCCCTTTCGTCGCGTGAGCGGGCCTGCCTCGGGCCGCTGTTTTGGCCCTCACCCCACGCGTTCCCGAATACCGCCCCCGGCACACTGGCACGCAACGCGTTGTCCGTCCCGATCCCGACCGACCAGAACGCCAGCAGGCAGGACGGCGTTGAGCCTGCCCGCCCGGCCGTCTCGTGCGGCGCGGACCCGCAGCGGTTTCGTCACCGCGGGGTGCCGCGCTGCTCGAACGGGCTGCGCACGGTCTCCTCGATCTCGTGTCGTTCCGTGAGGGTGAACTGACAGAGGATCACCGGGAGGTCGACGAGCTCTTCGCGGAGATCGTGCTGCAGCCCACCGGTGCGCCCTGGCGACGGGAGTTGACTGATCTACTCGCCGTGGACCTCATGTGTTTCCCCGGCTGGCCGCGGTCTGTTCCGCGCAGGCACTCGACGATCTGGGCGACAAGATCCGCAAGGCCAAGCGGACCGTGCCGACGCGTCCGTACCTCGCCGGCGAACCAGCTCCTGGCCCCGGGTTCGGGCCTCCGTCCCCCGAGGCACATCGCCCCGACCCCACCCGTGTGCGCCGCCCGCCGCGGCACGGTCCACGGAGGGAGATGCCCGTATGACCGCACCCAGCCCGGTCCGGACCTTCGAAGGGCGACGGGCTTACCGCCCGGGGAGACGCCGCCGGGGGAGTCCAGCACCGGAACCGAGACCGGCCCAGGGGACAAGCGGGAGCGAGGATGGCTCAAAGACCGGCTGTCGTCGTCGGTGCCGTCGTCTTCCTCTGTGCGGCCTTCTTCCTGGCCCACACCGTGGTCGTGGCCCTGTGGTGTCACGCGACGCGCGCGGCGGGGTTGCACACGACGACCTGCGGTGACGCCCGGGTGAGCAAGTCGAGGGTGACTGACCGCGACGCTCCGGCCTCGGTTGGTTGTCCGGTCCAGTCACCCGGCGGTGTTGGCGTGACATACCGGGCGCCGATGCTCGTGGCAGAGACAACGAACTCAGTGCGAACTCCACGACGCCGAGACAAGCACCTTCTGCAACTACGTCGAGTGAAGGCCAGCAACGCCGTGTGCGATGTTCCGAACCGCAAGAGAGGTCCTGGTGAGATGAGGGGCGGTAAGGAATACTGGAAAGCACCCTGGAGGGTACAGGAAGGTGCTGGCAGGAGTCGGCGGCAATCGGGACAGCAGCCGCCGCCGGCAGCGCCACACCGGATCCGGCCCGTCGCCCGAATCAGAAATCGTCCACGGTACATCCGGGCGACGGGACCGGCCCAGAGTCAGCAGATTCCATCGGCCGGACAAGACCATCGCTTTCAGTGGCAACCGCCGGAGTGTTCTCCTGGCGTGCCGTCATCGCGCTATGTGACGAGCGATACGCGAACGCGAACGGGCATGTTTCCAGTCGTCTGAAAATTCACAAGTTTCCTTGTCGTGGTTGTCTCTTCGTCGTAGCGTCGAAAGCGTTGAGGCAAAGCGCTCGCCGGCTCGAAACCTAGGAGGCGAAGATGGCTTTCAAAGTGTTCTTCCCCTGTCACCGCAAGAGCGATGGCGACCGCTAGGGATGGGGCTGCGGAGACTGGAACGGCTACGGCCGTAGTTGTGGCGACGATGGCTACCGTCACCGCGACCGAGGCCGCGATGGTCGTGTCATCATCATCGCGTAGTTGGCCGGCCCCAGACCTTCGTTAATTGGCCTGCTCGCTCACTGAATCGGTGATGGCCAGGCGGCACTTCCATAGCGGCTCTGGTCGTGGAGCACCGCAGGCAGCCTACGGCCGGTCGATCCGGAGAAACCTCGACCGGCCGAGAGCTGCTAGCACCATGTTAGGCGTACCTGCTGTGTATTCCTCGCACGGCCATCGGCATGCTTCCATCATTCTCTCGCACGGAATCGCCGCCGCCCATGGGCTGGGATGCACTCGAAGCGCCCGATGAAAGCTTGGTCTTATGCTTGACGAGGGGCCTTCAATGAGGAGGTTGCCTTGTCAACAGGAACCCTTCTGGCGATCGTCATCCCCATCGCAGTCATCATCGCGCTGCTCGTCGTGGGGATAGCACTTTCCCTACGTCGCCGGCGTCTTCAGAACCGCTTCGGCCCGGAATATGAGCGGACGGTCGAAAACGCCGATGGGCGCATGGCCGGGGAGCGTGAGCTGCGGGCTCGCGAGAAGCGGCACGATGCGTTGGACATCAAGCCACTGGCGCCGACTGCGCGGGAACGCTACAGCCGTGAGTGGACGGGCGTGCAGGACGATTTCGTCGACCACCCCGAGCACGCCGTCCACGAGGCGGACGTCCTGGTCACTTCGCTGATGCATGACCGGGGCTACCCGACCGAAGGCTTCGAGCAGCAGATGCGGGACCTCTCGGTAGAGCACGGCCGCACGCTGGAGCACTACCGCGAGGCCCACAAGATCGATGCCCTGCGCAGCGAACACAGAGCCACCACTGAACAGCTGCGCGGCGCGATGATCCACTACCGGAGCCTGTTCGATGAACTGCTCTCCGATGGTGGCTCGACACGACACGCGCACGCCTGAGTGCACCTCCGACTGCGTCTACCTGAGCGAACAGGAGGAGTTATGCAGCACGACCGCATACCCGACATCGGACAGAGCGGCCTGTCCACGGAAGACCTCGCCGCACCGCAGCGCCCTCCGGCAGACGACACGCAACAACGACCCCCGGAATCAACGGTTTTGGGCGACAGTGCCCCCGAGGCGGTGGCGCAGACGCCCGCTCGCGGAGATGGGGCGGAAGGGGAGGAGCAGGCCCCGCAGCTGCTTTCAGCGGACCAGGCCCAAGATTTCCAGGCGCGCTGGCAGGACATCCAAAACGGCTTCGTGGACAGCCCCCGGGACGCCGTACACGCTGCCGATGCCCTCGTCGCCAAGGTGATGCAAACGCTGGCCCAGACCTTCACCGAGCACAAGCACAGCCTCGAAGAACAATGGAACCGCGGCGAAGAAGTGGACACCGAGGGCCTACGAATGGCCCTTCGCCGATACCGCTCCTTCTTCAACCGTCTGCTCGTCGAATAGCGCGGCACGTTCGGATCAGACACCCAACTCGCCGCCTGATGTCTCGGCGGGCCCCGGCGTCGACACCCCGTGCGTTTGGCCACCCGTGTGCGGGCGCACGGTCGCTGCTCACCACCTCACACGGAGGCTCACACACATGGAACACGGTGAGGACGTCATCGCCGAGTTGATGTCCGACCACAGGACAATCGAAGCGCTCTTCTCGCAATTCGAGGGCACGCCCCCCGGGTCCGACGCCCGCAAACGGCTCGCGGACGAGATCACGATTGAGTGGGTGCGGCACGCGGTGGCGGAGGAGGAACACCTCTACCCGGCGGTCCGGGACCACCTGGACGGTGGCGAGGCCCTGGCTGACCGGGAGGTCGCCGTCCACGAGCGCGTCGAACAGCTCCTGAAGGAACTGGAAGGCTGCGAACCCCAAGACCTGGACTTCAACCGGCTCATGGTGAAGGTGCGGACCGAAGTCACCGCACATGTTCGTGAAGAGGAAAGGACGCTGTTCCCGCGGCTCCGTGAGGGCGTGCACCCCTTCATCCTGGAGAGTCTGGGGAGGAAGGTTCGTGAGTCCAAGAAGACGGCCCCCACCCGACCCCACCCCTCGGCGCCAAGCACTCCGCCCGCCAACAGGCTGCTTGCCCCTGGGCTGGGCCTGGTGGACCGGACGCGGGACTTCCTCTCGGGACGCGGTCAGGGGCTCCCGTGACCGGTGCGAGAACAGCTGCGGATGGATCGGAGTACGACGCCGGACCGTACCTGCCTCGACGCGGAGGGCTGCCGGCCCATCGGCGCGCGGCAGCAGACTGCCATGGCTGCCCGCTCTTCCGAAACGCCTCACAAACGGTGTTCGGCGTGGGGACGGCTCGTGCCCGCCTCATGCTCGTCGGCGAACAGCCGGGTGACCAGGAAGACCGCCAAGGGAAGCCGTTCGTCGGGCCAGCCGGGGGATTGCTGGACAGGGCTCTGCGGGAGGCTGGGATCGACGCGGACCAGGCGTACTTCACCAATGCCGTGAAGCATTTCAAGTTCACCGCGGCGACGCGGGGCAAGCGTCGCATCCACAAGCCGCCCAGTCTGCGGGAGACGACTGCTTGCCGTCCCTGGTTGGTCGCCGAACTGCGCTTGGTGGCCCCTGAGGTGGTCGTGGCCCTCGGGGCCACAGCCGGCAAGGCACTGCTGGGCACCTCGTTCCGCGTGTCGAAGGACCGCGGCATGCCCATACCGTTGGTGTTGGAGAACGCGGCCCGTGAGGGAGCCGGTTCGGAAACGAGCTTGGGCGAGCGGGCCTTGGTCGTCGCCACACTCCACCCCGCAGCCGTTCTGCGTGCCGAGGACCGCGAAGCGCCCTACGCGGGGCTCGTTTCGGATCTGCGGGTGGCCGCTGAGGCCCTGGATCGGCGCTCCCGACCAGGCACATGGTCCGGTACCGCCAGGGGCGGGTGAGGCTCAGGATCGGCAGTACCACATGGACGACGCCTGCCCTGGTCCAGAGAGGATGTGGCATTCATCGGTGGCCGGGCGCCGATACTCCCGCCACGCAGAAGCCTGCACGGTTGTTCGCACAACGCCCCATCGCCCCGTGACACCAACGTGCCGCCAACGTGCCGCGGGGCGCGACCGAGGGCGCGCTCGCCTCAGTACCGGCCCCGGTCGGCACCGGCCACGCAGGGGCACAACGGGCGGGCAGGGCACGTCGCGGGCGTACGAGCACCACGACTTCGGCTACATGGTCGACCTGGGCGGCGGCCAGGCCGCGGCGAACCCCCGCCACATCCCCCTGGCCGGCCCGCTCGCCGCGGCGCTCACTCGCGGGTACCACCTGCTGGCGATGCCCGGGAACCGCACCCGGGTCGCGGCCGACTGGATGCTCGACGCCCTGCTGCCCCGTCAGGGCGTGCAGTTGGGACTGGTGCGCTCCTGGGCGGTGCCGCTGGCCACCGACTCGCCCGAGCTGCCCCACAAACCGCGCGGCCCAGAGGGCAACCCGCAGTGACCCTCGGTCTTCCCGATGCCTCTGACCAGGGCTTTTCCCCTGGCCTGAGTCTGCTGGGCAGCGGTTGCCGCAGCTGTCGTAGCGGGACACAGTGGAAAGTAAGCATGTCAACCTCGGTGCGGAGGAAATCATGGTCATTCTCGGCGTTGTCCTGCTCATCGTCGGTTTTCTCACCGGCATTTCCGTGCTGTGGACGATCGGCATCATCCTTCTCGTCATCGGAGCGGTCCTTTGGCTGCTCGGTGCGGTGGGACACGCGGTCGGCGGACGACGGCACTACTGGTGAGGGCGGCCTGTCGGCAGGCAGGATCGCCAACTCAGTCGGGTGCAGTTCCTCTGGAATGAAGGGTTGAGCTGGCAGAACGCCGGGGCATGGCGCTGGCTTTGGGCACGGGCGGGCACCGTGCTTGCCGCGCTGCCGCGTTGCGTGATCAGATTGCGGCAGCATCGCGTGCCGGTGACGGACTGCGTCAGGCATGGAGGTGCGGAACCGAAGGGACCGCCATCCGTGGCTTCCCGCGACGGCGACCGTGCAGCCGCCTTGAGCCTGCAACTCTCACAAGCACATCAGGAACTACGCCGCCAGATCAACGAGATCAGGACGGCTCTCGGACACCGCCGGTTGGGCGACGACGCACTTGTCGCCCATTGCCTGGCCTTTTGTGCCGCATTGACGTCGCACCATCAGGGCGAGGATGACGGGATGTTCTCCCAGTTGCTGCGCGAACGCCCGGATCTCACAAGGACGGTCGCGAATCTTGTTGAAGATCATGGAATGATCGCCTCGATCCTGTCCCAGGTGCGTGAACTCGCCGACAGGGCTACCGAATCGCGTGGCCCGGCCCTGGAGGCGATCGGGCGGGAGCTTGACGGCTTGGCGGCGATCATGGAATCCCACTTCAGCTATGAAGAGCGGACGATCAGCGAGGCGCTCGACGACGGAACACCTGACACCGACTGGCCCGACATGGTCTTCCGGTTCGGTATGGCATGAGTCGACATGGTTGTGGCTCTTAAAGGGCTGGTTCGTCAGTACTTGAATGGCTCTGTCGCCACCTGGTGGTGTGGGCTGGCAGGAGCGTTGGTGAGGGCAATGTCGACGGCGGCAAGACCGGATCGGGATCTGGCCGGTCAGGACAGCCGCCTCATCCGCTGCGCCTTCCCCCGGCAATCCGCCAGGGACATGTGTGCGGCACGGTCCGGACGGGTCGGCGCGGCGCACGGCCCCCGTACCACCGGTCCCCCCACACGAACGGCCTGCCTGTGCGGGCGTCGCCTACCAGACTGCTGCGGGCGCCCTACCAGGACCTGGCCTGGGCCGGCAGCACAGAGCAGTTGATGTGCTCGCGGCTCAGAAGGTAGACGCGGTGGCATTGACTGCGAAGGCGGCAGGGGCTTTGCCGTGTGCCAAGGCTTCCGGGAACTTGTTCATTTCTTGGCGTCGGCGCGAAGCCAGTCGAACAGCCTCCGGTACAGCTGCCGGACCGGTTCGGGCCGGTCGTCGCCGTAGAGGTCGTCGGCAATGGTGTAGTCCTTGGCGCCGAGCAGGCATGTCAGCATGCGGTACGAGGGTCGGGCCCGTGCCAGAACGTCAGCTTCGAGCCGCACGGGCGTGCCGGGGATGCTGGGGGCCAGACTGTCGTACTCGTACACGGGGTCGAGCGAGGTGGTCAGCCAGCGCCCGGCGCGGCGTTCGGCGCGGTACAGCAGGCGTGCATGGGAGGTGAGGTCCACTTCGACGCCGTGGAGTTCGCTGCGCAGATGGATGGCCGCGCCGATCTCGACGGCCGCGCGGTCGCCGGCGACGTCGACGATCGGCGGGGAGAGGACGTGGGTGGCGGCGTCACCGCGCGCGGCCATCTCCTGGGACGCGGCGATGAACGCCGCTCCTCGCCCGCGGAACCAGCTGAGGCGTATCGCGGCGTCCGGGGCCAGGCACTCACGCATGAGGTCCCACCAGCCGCGGTCGCGGGCCCGGCGTTCGTGGAGGATGAGCTGGGCCACGGCGGTGACGTCGTTCATGGTCGCTCCTGCCGGTTCACTGAGCCCACGGCGGCGCGAAGGTGACCCCGCCGGCTGTTGCCTTCATGCCGGCGCTGGTCACGGCCGCGAGCTGGGCGGGATTGTGCGGGCAGCCGTTGCGCAGTTGCAGGGTCGCGTGGGCGGGCACGATGATCGCGTCGCCCGCCTCGGCGTGTACGTCCTCGCCCGCGACGGTCGCCGAGACCTTGCCTTCGATGACCACGAAGACTTCTTCGCGGTCCATGCTGTGCGTCTCGCTGTGGACGCCGGGGGCCAGTTCCAGCGCCCAGACGGCCAGCTCGGCGCTGCCGCGGGAGGGGACGGCGAGCGGGCGGAAGGTGAAGCCGTCGCGCCCGAATGTGGGCGCGTCGGCGAGGGGGGCTAGGGGCATGGTCACTCTCCCAGAGAGGTATAGTCAACCAGCTTGACCATGTAAGGGTACGGCCGGTTCCTGGAATCGGTCAACTGCATTGACTACTTTGTTCGGGAGTCGCCATGCCGCCCAGTCCTGACTTCGCCGAAGCGCGCCCAGGCCAGGTACCGCTGCTGCTGGCCGTGGCCTACCGCGCGATGACCGACCGGTTCCACGCCCTGCTGGCCGAGCTGGGCCGGGAGCCGCTGCGTCCGGCGCACGGGTACACCTTCCGATATCTGGCATCACATCCGGGGGCGACGACCGTCGACCTCGCGGCCCATCTCGGGGTGACGAAGCAGGCGACTTCGAAGGCGGTCGCGGAGCTGGCGGACTGGGGCTATGTCGAACGGCGCCCGCATAGCACCGACAAGCGGGCCCAGGTACTCGCTTTGACCACCCGCGGACGCGAGTACCTGGAACTGGCCGACGAGCTGTGGGCGACGGTCGAGGGGCAGCTGGCCGACGTCATCGGCGCCGAACGTCTGGCCGCCCTTGACCAGGACCTGCGGACTTACATCGCGGCGGTTCACGCGGATCAGGAAGTTTCGTTCAGGCCCGTGTGGTGAGCGGACTGCGCGCGGCGGCCCCGCGCAGGCGATGCCCCAGATCCGATTGTGCTGGAGGACCCGGGCGCGTGCGCAGTGGTGATGGACCGCAGGTCGCGGGGCGCCCGTTGACTTCTTAGTGGACGGTTCGCGAGCCGATGCCCGTTTCGAAGTGAGGCTTGGGACAGGTGCGCTGGCCGCGGTGCCGGCTATGTCGCCGGGTAAAGCAGCCGGTGTCGGCTGCGGTGAGGATGCCGAGTTCGACCAGGCGCTTCAGCTTGGCCCGGGTGCCTTCGACGTTCTTCGGCAGCAGTTCATGGCCAAGGGCCGGGCAGGCGTCCTTGGCCCGCCGGGGGCCGGTCGACTCGTTGAAGGCGGCGAGGACGCGCGGGTAGTCCGGGTGCTCGGGAAGTTCGGGTGGGGATGCGGGGAGCCGGTCGGCGAGGCTGGTGACGGTCTTGCGGGTGATCGCGAGGTGCTCGAGGTGTGTCTCGGCCTCCTGCAGCCGGGTCTGCAGGTCGTCGATCTGCGCGCGAAGGTCGTCAGCCAGGGCCCGGGCGGCTTCCTCTTGCAGGTCCAGTGCCTCAAGGAGGGGGCGAACGTCCACGTGCTCACCGCCTCCTCGCGCCAGGCGGAGGTGTTCGTGCCGGTGAGACGGCGGATCCCCTCGATGACGATGCAGTCCGCGCGCTGGAGGTCCCGCATGAAGGTGGTCGCCCCGCCGCGCCCGAAGGACGTCCCGAGACCGGTGACCGTGGAGCTGTGACAGACCCGTGCCTGTTCTCCACCTGCACCACGCCCAGCCCGGTCAGCAGCTTCTTGATCAGGTAGTTCTCCTCGTTGTCGAGGGTCGCCCCGGCCAGGCTGGCGATGCCGAGCGTGCGGCGGACCCGCCGGCCGTCTGTATCAGGAGGCCAAGAAGGAGAACCTCGAAGGTCGTTCCCACATGAACATGGAAGAACTCCGCCGGGCGGTCGGCCGCTGAACCGACGGCAGTCCCTCGGCCGTCGCCCGGGGGACCTCGCGGGCGGGCGACGCCCTGGGCACGGCGGTCCGGCTCACCGGGACAACAGGTCGAGGAGATCGTCGGCATGCTCCTCTTCCTGTTCCAGGATCGACTCGATCAACCGGCGTGTGGTGGGGTCGTGGTCGCCGAGCCAGCGCGCGATCTCCTGGTACGTCGAGATCACGATGCGTTCGGCGACGAGGTTGTCCTCCAGCATGCTCTTGAGGTCGTCGTCGGCCGGCGCCGTGTAATCCGTGTGCGCACGCCGGGCCAGACTCGCGGGATCGAAGTCGGGCTGACCGCCCAACTGGGAAATACGCTCGGCGGCCCGTTGACCGTGCTGCATCTCCTCGGCGGCGTGCTCGGTGAATTCGGCGGCCACCTGCGCCCGATCGATGCCGGTGGCGGAAATCGCGTGCCGCGTGTAACGCAACCAGCAGACCACCTCCGTCGCGACCACGTCGTTGAGGACGGAGATGACTTTCTCCCGGTCCAGACCGTACGTGCTGGTCACCGGTCCGGCCCCCATCTTCTGACGGGCCTCGTCACGAATCCTGCTCACGTCGAGGATGAAGTCGTCGCTTGCCATGTCACTCCCACCTGCTCGCTGAACCGTTGTCCGGGCAGAGCTTCCACTCCCGGGTGGCGCTCACACAGCGACTGGTCAGGGGCACCGGTTCGCCGCAAGGAAATCCCGGGTCGGCGGAACCGGCCGCATCTCGCGACGCGGCGGCATGGTGAAGCCCGGACCGATCTCAGCGGCCTTCGTGATCGGGCTGGCCGTGAGCCTCCGCTGAAAGGTCCTGCCCTTCGCACCCGGTCTTGAGCCGATCGGCGTGAACCTGTTGGAGTCCGGCTCGATGGGGAGCACGGCGCCGCCGCAGGCAGCGACCAGCTCAGCGAGGTCTGCGGCCTTCTGAGCGGTCGCGGCCACCTTGCCGCCGCGAGACAGCGCGGCCTCGACGAAGTTGCGGCCCAAACCGCGCGACGAACCGGTGACAAACCAGACCTTGCTCATGATGTCTCCTTGCTCTTCCTCCCATCGGATCTCGACGAGCGCAAGGCACCGACACGCCGACGCCCCCGGGCGCTCATCCTCGCGCGCGGCGGGCCGGTCCAGAGGCCGCTCTTATCGCTGGCGAGCCCGCCCTTGTGGCGCAGCGGCGGGGTGCGGCGGGTGCGCCCCGGGGCTCGGCGAGCCCGCCCGGAGGGCGCTGAGGTCGCGGTGGCAGTCACCAAGGAGGTCGCGGGAGACCTCGACGGGCCAAGCGGCCAGACCAACCCCCGTCTCTGCATGGCCTCCACGGCCTCGACCACGCTCGCGCCGTGCGCCAGTACGCCCAGTCCGAGCCCGTCCCCGGCGGCAGGCCCGCGAACAGATCCGGCTGGAGACTGCGGGCCGCTTCGCCCGCGGTGAGAAGAACGCGCGCATCGCGCAAGAACTGCGGGTCACCGAGCGGTCCGTGGAACGCTGACGACGCAGATGGCACGAAGCGGGCGAGCAAGGACCGGCTTCACGAGGATCACCAGGACGCCCCAGACTGACGGACACCCAGTTCGCACTCCTGGAACTACAACTGACCAAGGGGCCCGCGGCCCACGGCTGGGCCGACCAGCGGTGGACCCTGTCCAGAGCCCGGACCGTGATCGGCCGGCGCTTCCACCTCACCTGCTCGGTGGCCGCCGCGTGGCGGCTTCTGCACCGCCACGGTTGGTCCTGGCAGGCCCCTCCCGACGCGCCCGGGAACGCAACGAGGAGGCAGTCCGACTGTGGAAGAAGGTGGAGGTGCCCCCGCTCGCGGGGGAGTGCGGCCACTGGTGGAAACCTCGCGGCGGCGCTCGACGCCTGGATCGTCTTCGAGGACGAAGCGGGATTCTCGATGACGCCGCCACGCGCCAACACCTGGGGCCCACGCGGCCAGACACCCGTCATGCGGGTCCGCGGCCGATCCTGGCGACGCTGGTCCATCGCCGCCCTGTGCTGCCATACGCACCCGACTTGAACCCCATGGAAGGGATCTGGCCACTCCTGCGACGCGGTCCACTGGCCAACGTCGCTGGCACCCTGGGGGGATCCGCACGGTACGGGATCGGGCCCCTCGCCCCCCAGGGCCTCACGCATCGGGGCTGAATGCGTGACCTCACCCTGCCTGCATCAGCTCTCCATGCTCAGGCCGATGGCTGGGCAGCACCCGTCGCCGCGTACGGCGCGGCGGGTGAGGTCCGTCAGACCAGCCACTTCCCCTCGCGCATCAGGGTCCGTTCGGGCATCTCGGGGACCGTTCCCCATGCCTGGAGCACCTGTGGGGTGACCTGGAAGAAGACGTACGAGGGGTGGTCCTTGCGAGGGTCCCAACCGTCCTTCGCGGCGAAGGCGTCGCCCACCTCGACCGGCAGCTCCTCGCGGGTCAGCATGCGCGCGGTGCCGTGGACCAGGACCACGTCGCGGGGGTGGCCGAAGCTGAGTCGGACCCGGCCCGAGGCACAGAGGTTGCGCCCGGTCGGGTTGGTGTCGCGGGTGGACAGCCACACCGCCTCGCCATCCCACCAGAAGGCCAGCGGAACGAGGCACGGTTCGCCGGTGGCGTCGGCCGTGGCGACCCATACGTCGTTGTCCCGCGCGAGCCGTTCGAGCGCCTCGCGCTTACGCTGCTCAGGGCTACGGGGTCCGCTTCGGTGAAGGTCAGCTGTTGTCATGGGGAAGGAGGCTATGGCGTGTGCCGCTCAGTCACATCCGGCGGCGGACCTAGGTCGCAAGGTGGAGGGTCGTCCTCCCATCCGGCGTACTCAAGAAGCCCGACGTCACGCGGCTGGGGCGTGCGTGCCCTGCCGCACGGAGCGCGCTGCCTGGCAACGACAATCACACCAGCACCGGAGCAGGTTCCTCGACTACGCACAGGGCTCGCTGGGCAACGGGCGCGTGGAGCTTGCCCGGCCTCCTCCCGGCTTGCCGCCCCGCTGATGTGTCACTGCCCGGGCAGCCCGTGTTGGACGCGGCGGTGGCCGCCTTCGGCGCGGCCTGGCGTGGCGGCGGGGGCGCCGAAGTCCAGGGCGTTCGCACCGACTCAGGCGGGCTGGTTGCTTCGAGGCCATGCGTTGTCTTGGCCGTGTCCGGCTCCGGTGTCCCGTCGGGGGTGTGGTTCGGCGATTCAGCGACCGGTCTCTGCCTTGGCGGGGCGTAGCGAGGCCGGTGTACGCCCGATGAAGTCCCGCGCCGTACGGGTGAGGTGGGCCTGGTCGGCGAAGCCTGCCATGGCCGCGGCCAGGCTGGCAGGGCCGGTGGGAAGGTCGGCGATCGCGGCACGCAGTCGGCCCCATCGCCGCAAGCGGGCGAGTGCGATTCCCACGTCCTGCTGGACCAACGCGCGCAGCCGCGGTGCCGACAGGCCGACCTCACCGGCGACGGCGGCCAGGGGCGTGTTCGGATCGCGCAGCGTACACACGTCGACGGCGTGGGCGACTCTCGGATCGAGCGGGGTCGGGCTGCCGGTGACGGCACGCAACTCGGCGTACCCGGCGGCCAGATCCACGTCGGTGCCGGGGCTGTCGGCACCCGCGGTGCCGAGTGCGGCGAGCAGCCGGCGGACCTTGCTCGTACTCAGCGGTATCGGTCCGGTGCCGGAAGGCAACAGCCAGGAGTCGACGAACAAGGCGATGTAGGGCGAGGTGGCCGCGCAGACGTGGGCCAGCTGAGGCGGAACGATCAGCCCGGGCGCAGTCGTCATGTGCTGCCCGGGCTGGGCGAGTTCGACGTGGCCGCCGACCGGCAGCACGGCCTTCCACGCGGGCAGCAGGTGCTGGGAGACACGGAACGGGCGGGACTCGGCAAACATGGTCGCCTTGGTATCGGAGGCGAAGACGATGCGGCGATCGTTTTGTTCAAGCTCCCAGGCACGGGGCGACCGGATCATCATGCCGTGCAGGCTATCGCTGCCGTCGCCTTGGCGGTCTTCCTTGCTGTCACGGGGGTCATGCACTTCGTGACCCCCGGCTACTTCCGCACGCTGGTTCCCCCATGGGTCCACCGCGGGCGGCTCCTCGTGGCCTTCACCGGAGCGGTGGAGGTTGTCGTGGGAGGGCTGGTGCTTCTCCCGCCCAGCCGGCCGGTCGGGGGCTGGACCGCCGCCGTCCTGATCACCACCTACCAGATGTCCCACGTGGACGCGGTGCGAGGTGCGCGGTCGGACCGGCCCCGGCTGCTCGAACGACCGGCCGGCGCGCTTGCTCGGCTGGTCGTGAACGTCCTGTACATCGCCTGGGCAGTCGCCGTGGCCAGAACCGCGGCCTGACTTCGCTGCTCGGCACCGGATGCTGAGAAGGCGCCGCAACCACCCGTAGCACCGAAGGAGTCCCCCTCATGAGTCACCGCATCGTCGTCCTGGGCGCCGGTTACGCCGGTCTGCTGGCCGCAAAGCGCCTCGCCCGCAGGCTGCACCGTGACGACGCCACCGTCACGCTGGTCAACGCCTCGGACCGCTTCGTCGAACGCGTCCGGCTCCATCAACTCGCCGCCGGACAGCGGTTGACGCCGCGGCCGTTGCGCCAGCAACTCGGCCGCGCGGCAGTCCAGTTGGCCATTGGTCGTGTGACCGCCATCGACCCTGCCGCCCGGACCGTGTGGATGGGCGACGAGCCCCGAGCGCTTGTTTACGACACCCTGGTGTACGCCGTGGGCAGCCAGGCACGGCTCGACGATGTTCCGGGAGCGGCCGAGCACGCCCACACCGTCGCCGCCCCTGAGCAGGCAACACGGTTGCGGCACAGAGTCTCCGAGATCGCGTCCGGCGGCACGGTCGCGGTCGTCGGCGCAGGACTGACCGGACTGGAGACCGCCGCGGAACTGGCCGAGAGTCATCCCGGACTGCGGGTCGGGCTGTTCACCGGTGCCGATGACATCGGTTCCGGGCTGGCCCCGCGAGGCCGCGCCCATCTGCGGCGCACTCTCGACCGACTGGGCGTCTCGATCCACCCCAAGACCGTCGTCACGGCGGTGCGGGAGGGCGGCCTGGACACCGACGCCGGCGGGCCGCTCGCCGCTGACGCTGTCGTGTGGGCCACCGGGTTCCGTGCGCCGGACCTGGCCCGCGCGGCAGGGATTGCCACGGATGACCGTGGCCGGATGCTCGTCGACGCCACCCTGCGCTCGATCTCGCATCCTGAGGTGTACGCCATCGGTGACGCCGCCGCCGGGATGTCGGTGAACGGGACAACGAGCCGCATGTCCTGCCAGTCAGCGCTGCCCATGGGCCGGGGCGTTGCCGATGTCGTCGCGGCCCGCTTGACGGGCCGGGAGCCCGGGCCAGTTCGGATCGGCTACGTCTTCACCAACATCAGCCTCGGCCGGCACGACGGCGTCGTCCAGTTCACCCACGCCGACGACCGTCCGCGCAGGCTCGTCCTGACCGGCCGCCCTGCGGCGGCGTTCAAGGAGACGGTCGTGCGCAGCACAGTGCATTCCGGACCGCGTAGCGCCTCGCGCGGCAACTGAGAGGAGACGACCGGACCGCGGCCGACCGGCCCGGCCCCTTCGACTACGCCGGCTACAACCTTCTACCTGACCGAACCACACCTCGCCGGCGCCTTCCTCTGGTCCGCACGATGAACCGAACGAAACAGCGTAGGCGTCGACCGTCTCGACGCCTTCATGACCGTGATTACCTCAGAGGTAATCGCCGTGCGCTGACGCTCGTGACTACGTTCAGTGCGTCGTCCCGCACGGAGACGCAGACGAGTCGGAAAGGGAACCCCACGTGTCTGCTTATGGCTTCGCGCACCTGCGCAGCCGTCGTCAACACCCCGACGTTTTGGAATACTTGGAGCGCATCCAAGCCACCCTCGACCCCTTTCACGGACGCTTCGTCATCCACGGCCCACCGGCCGAAGTGGTGGAGGGCACCTGGCCCGGCAGCATGGTGCTGATCGAGTTCCCCGACTTGAGCGAGGCCCGTGCCTGGTACGCGTCGCCCGCCTACCAGGAGATCCTGCGGCTCAGGACCGACCACATCGAGGGGGACGTGCTGCTGATCGAGGGCGTTGGACCGCAGTACGACCCACGAGAGCGAGCAGCGAAACTGCGAGCGGAGGCGGGACAGGCATCGCGACGCCCCCGTTGACACCGTGCTGTGTCTCGCCCACTGGCGGCCCCCTCCAGTTCTGAGTGAAGACCGTCGTTCGGGGGCCTGACGGGACCGCCCGCCGTCATCGGCACCAGTCCCGGAAGGCACCAGCGGCCTTCCGCGATCCGCGCCAACTCACCTCGTCCTGGCCGTCTTGACGACCGCAGGAGGTCGGGGACCGCTCCGCGATTCCTAACCGATCCCGGTGACTGTCGACAGCAACGACAGGAGCAGGGCCCCGAAAGCGCCTGCGGCACCGTAGAGCCGCACGCCGCGTCGGTCGTCGTGCCGTCGGACGTACAGCGCGGTGGCCGTGGCGAACGCCAGGCCGCCGGCGATGAACCACGGTCCCCACAGGTACAGGTACCACCCGGTCAGCGCGGCCAGGTCGCGCGCGACGGAGACCGTACCGGCCTCGACCAACAGGCCGTGAACGACGAAGAGGCCGCCGTGCCAGAGGAGCAGCGTCGCAGCGGCACCACCGCACAACACCGTCAGACGGCCGGCCCGTCCGCCCCGCAGGCGTGTCAGGCTGATCCCGACGAGCGCCCCGAAGAGCTTGAGGAAGCCAGTCGCCCACAGCACGGCGACGAACCACGGCACCCTGTCCTGAGCGAGGGTCACCAGCGACGGCGACACCGTCGATTGCGCACCGAAGGTGCTGCCGGTCGCCCAGACGAAACTGGGCACCGCGAACACGACCCCCCACGCTGCCGCGAGGAGTCCGGGCCACTTGTTCGGACGGCGACGCGGTGCGCGGCCCGGGAGCGGACGCGCTGTCTTGCGCGATGAGGGCGTGCTCGACATGACTGGCGCTCCGTAGTTCGTCGTGGTGCAGGCTGCCGTTCGGCAATCTGTATGGTTCACGGCACAGATTATCTGTACTGTGAACCACACAGATTGGGGGATCATGGAAATCGACGAGTGGATCCAGCGGCTGCCGAAGGTGGAGCTGCACGTGCATCTTGAGGGTTCGCTGCGGCCCGCGACGCTGTTCGGGTTGGCGGAGCGCAACGGGGTTGCCTTGCGGGCGGGCAGTGCGGAAGAGCTCAGCGAGCTGTACCAGTTCGGCAGCTTCGAGGACTTCGGCCGGCTCTTCATGACGGGGCTGAAGGTGTTGCGCAGTGCGGAGGACTTCGCGGACGCCACGGTCGCGCTCGCCGCCGAACTGGCGGCGCAGAACGTGCGCTACGCGGAGGTCACCACCTCCCCGATGGGCCACCACCAGCGCGGCATCGCACTGGCGGAGTACGCCGCGGGGCTCGACGAGGGGCGGCGACGCGCCCGTGCGGACCATGGCGTGGAGATCGGCTGGATCTGCGACATCGTCCGCAACATGGAAGACCCCGACTCCCACCACACCGTCGACTTCCTGTTGGGCCCGGACGCTCCCGCAGCGGTCGTCGGACTGGGGCTGGGCGGTGTGGAACACGGCTTCCCGCCCGAGCTGTTCGCCTCCTCGTTCGCCAAGGCCAAGGCCAGCGGACTGGCTTCGCTCCCGCACGCCGGAGAGACCGCCGGCCCTTCCAGCATCTGGGGAGCCTTGCGGGTGCTCAAGGCCGATCGCATCGGGCACGGCATCCGCTGCCTGGACGACCCGGCCCTGGTCGCCCACCTCGCCGAAGAGCGAATCCCGCTGGAGGTGGCACCGTCCTCCAATGTGGCACTGTGCCTGGTGAAGGACGCGGAAAGCCATGTACTGGGCGAACTGGCTCGCGCGGGGCTGGCGGTGACGCTCAACACCGACGACCCCGCCTACTTCCAGACCACGCTCAACGACGAGCTGCGGACGGCGCACGACGTGCATGGATTCTCCCGCCAGGCGCTGCTGGACGCCCAGGCCACCGCACTGCGCGCCTGCTACGCGCCGGACGGGATCAAGACCGCCGTGGCCCGCGAACTCCAGCAGACCCGCCCATGAGCGACTTCGCCGCGACCGCGGTCAGCACCAGGGAGAAGGAGAACCACCGTGGCACGCCCCCCGGGGCCAGAACGCCCGTTGTACGTGCGCATCGCGATGTCGCTCAAGGCCCGCATCCTGGCCGGGCACTACCGTCCCGGCAAGCGGCTGCCCAGCGAGGACGAACTCGCCGGCGCCATGGCGGCCAGCCGCGGCACCGTTCGCCAGGCACTGGGCGAACTGCGCGACGCGGGGTACGTCGTCAGCCGCCGCGGCTCGGGCAGCTACGTCGCCGACCCGTTGCCCATCGATCCGCTGTCCCCGCAGTCGGGGCCGGTCTACACCGGCTTCCTCGATGACTTGGACAACGAAGCCCACCACGTCCGCGAACGCACCCGCCTCCAGGACACCCTCCGTGCCGACCACGCCCTGGCCGCGCGCTTGAAGCTCCCGGTAGGGGCGCCCGTCGTGCGCTACCGCGCCACCAGACTCCGCAACGACGTCCCCTACGGCATCGCGACGGACATCGTCCCCCAGGCCGTCGCCGACCGCATCACCGCCGACGTGCTCGCGGCCAGTCCCACCCTCGTCGACGCGCTGACGCTGGCGCGACGACAGGTCGCCGAAAGCCTGCAACGCGTCGAACCCACCCTGCTGGACACCGAGGACGCCGAACGCTGCGGAGCGTCCCCCGGCGATCCCGCACTGGCCATCACCGGCATCGCCTACGACGCCGACCACGTCCCCGTCAACGCCTACACCCTGACCGTCATCAAGGGCTACGGCATCGGCCTCCACCTCACCCGCGCGCAACCAACGACGTGAACTCCGAAACCGTCGGCACGGGCCGCCTGCCATCAAACACCGCTCCGATTCCGGCATCGGCACCCGCGCCCTCGCGGAACGGGTGCCGATACCGCAGACAGTGAGGAAGGCCCCATGGCTCCCCCGCTGGACCTGCGGACGGCCATGGGCTACACCGCGTTCTGGGCTCCGCGGACCCAGCCGTGCACCCCTCGTGGGCGCCACGCGAGACGGGACGGATGCGGTACTCGGTCATGCTCTCGGTGCTCAGGGCCGAGTGGCCGGAGGTTGATGCGGGGCTGACCGCCGACCCGGCCACAGCGGGCTCCCGGTACGGCGACGGCGTTCTGCCAGAGGATCGGCACCACGCCGGAGTACGACGTCTTGCACGCAAAGAGAGCTCCGGCTGTGGACTGGCCCCACCAGTCCTGGCCGGACCCGAAGAAAGCAGCGAACGGCATGAGCACGCGAATCTGCGCTCCCACGGCGGCTAGATGCACAACGCCGGCGAGCTCCGCCCCGCTCCGGTGCGACGGGCTGGGGCCGCGCTCCTTCGTCCTCACCCACCACGAGCCCGGCCGCCCCGTCATCTCCCTGCCTGCGGCGGCGCCTCCCCTGCTGGCCGCACACTCTGCGACGACCGTCGGTGTCCCCTCAGGGGCCCACCGGTGAACCGCGACGGAGCACGGCGCCCACTACGACGGCGGCGTCCGGAGCGCGCGCCGGCACCGGGGGGAACGGGAAGACTGTGGGATCGGGCGGGGCGGGCCGCCGCCTACGCGGCCGCACTCGCACTGACCCCGTACGTCTGCATCAAGGTGTCGTGGGTAGTCGGCTCGCTCCTGGGAGCCTTACCCGTCGGCGCGGGCTTCACCACGACGGGTTGGGTGCTGCTCAACACGGTCACGATCGGCATGGCCGGCGCCGGGATCGCGGTGGCGCTCGCCCTGGTGCGCCCGTGGGGGATGCGCGTCCCGGGGCCACCGCTGGCCTTCTGTGCCTGGGTGGCGGTCGGGTTCCTCGTCCCCCTCCTGCCGTACGCCGGGCTCAGTTCGCTGCTCGGCCCGACCGACGAAGTGGCGTCGAGCGGCAACGACGCTCCGACGATGCCCGGTTGGGAGGCCGCCCTGGTTCAGCTCGGCTTCGTGGGCATGGGACTCGGTCTCGTCCTCGCCCTCCCCGCCTACCTCCGCCGCCGCTGGCCCCACACCTTCGCCGGTCGCCTCGAAAGCAGCACCTCCGGAGGGTCCTTCGTACTCCGGTGCGTGGCCCTCGCCGCCGGGGTGGTGGGCCTGGTCTGGATCGCCTGGGCAGCGGGATGCACCGTCGCCGTGGCCCATCCCACCACACGGGACATCAACTGGCGCCTCCTGAACGGAGTTTCTGGCCTCTGGGCTCTCATTGCGGGGGCATCCACCTACGTCCTGCAACGGAAGGGGCCCACCAGGCTGCCCCGTTGGGTGCCGGCCTCGGCCGCCTGGATCGGGTCAGGCGCACTGTTCTCCTGGAGCGGTTGGAAACTTGCCTTCACGCTCTATCTCCTGCTCGCCCACCCTCCCGACGCGTCCCTGCCGGAAGACCTCACCACGGCTGCCTTCCTCCATGCCGCAGCCCTCGGAGCAGGAGCGACCCTGGCCCGGGCCTTGGCCCGGGCGGCAACCCAGCCCCGATCGCCGCAAGCGCCGCGGTAGCCGAGACGGCATCGAGCGGACGACCGCGGCAGCCTTGTCGGGCTGGGACGGATGTGCTCCGACCGCGTCATGCGCCGTCCGACGCCCTCACTGAGCCGGGTGCATCGTGAAGGACCGCAGGCCAAGTGCGCCGGTGTGCACGAGTTTCGGTGTGCTCGTGCTGGTCGGCGGCCGGTGTCCATGGTGAAGATCGTCTGACCGGTCTGCTGGGGCGGGTCTCGGGTTCCGCTGCGCCTGCCCAGAGGATTCCCCCTACGATCCGTCGCCGTGTGGATACGTGACCAGATCGAGGGGAGGGCGCGGGGATGTCGGAGCTGGAGCGGATCACGGCTCGCCGGAGCGAGCCGGACATGCTGGCCGATGAACTGGGCAAACAGCTTCAGGAAGTCCAGGCGGAGCGGGAGGATCTGGTGATCGCCGAGCGGGTCTTGCAGCGGCTGGCCGAGCAGGATCGAGCCCTGGGCAGAGGCGGCCGTGGCGGAGGGCCCGGTAAAGGGACTTCCTCGACTGCCAGGTCTGCAGTTGGGGCCGAGATGGGGGTTCCTCCGCATCCGCCCCGGTCGGATGGCGGGCATTCGTAGTTGCGGATGATTATTCCGGTCCTGCGTTGCTTGTGGCGGTGTCCGACGAGACCACGGTGGCAACTGTTGCAGCGCAGGATTCCGGAGAGGAAGTACCTGACGACTGGCGTCGCACCCGACTCTCCCAGTTTGATGCCGGCCTTTCGTGGCTGACGCACGAGGCGGTCGAGGTCGTAGAGGATGACGCCGTCGATCACGCCCAGGGCGAGGCCGGCGAGGAGCTGACGGAGACTCGGCCCGCAGGACGACCCAGTCGATGGTGCCGTCGGGCTTGGTGATCTTGCGCTTCTTGAACGCGGAGGTGTCGTTCTCCCGGCAGATCTTGGCGAACGGGCCCCAGCCGAGGCGGGTTCGGCTGTCTTCGGCATCCTCGAACTGGCGGTCCACGCCGGCCTCCAGGCCGAAGCGGTCGGAGGAGATGCGGAGGTAGGCGGCGGGCCGCTTCGGTAGTACGAGGCCAAGTGGTCGTAGAGGTTCAGAGTGACCTGTTCCGCCGCGGGCGTGCGCGGGGACTTCGCAGTCCGCCCAGGCGGTGGTGAGGGTGGCGACCGGCGCGGTGTCGGTTCCTGGTGCTCGATGGCTCCCGGCGCCGGGCGCTTTCGACCGAACCCCACGGCTGCGTTGCCGCGGATCCTCCGTGGAATCCGAGGCCGTGCGGAGGGATACTGATCACCATGCGCGTTGACTTCGATCCTGCAGAGATGGCTCCGAACGAGTTCTACAAGCTGTTGACCGCCACGGTCGTGCCCAGGCCGATCGCCTGGGTGTCGACCATGTCCCCGGACGGGACGGCCAATCTGGCACCTGCGAGGTTCTGAGGAAAGCGGTATCGGTTGGGCGGACGTTAGTCCAGGTCAGCGGGTTGGGGCAAGGGGGGAGTGGCGTTGGGGGCCGTTGCCTGTTCGCCGTCTTACATGGGTCATCACAAGGGCCGTCGACGACCGCCAGACGTTCAACTGGGGCGTGCCGCAGGGGACGTCAGTCGATGCGGTGCGCAGCCATGCAGAGCTGCTGTGGTTGAGGCAGACAAAACTCGGTACCCACATCATGGAGTTGTCCAGGCATCGCCCTCGACCTGCGGTGTTGACGCTAAGTGGGCGGTTCATGAGTTGATGTCCGTTTCGAAGTGATGCTTGGGGCAGGGGTGCTGGCCGCGGTGCCGGCTGCTGCTGTCGGGTGAAGTTGCCGGTGTCGGCTTCGCCAGGAAGCAATAGCCACCGCTACGACCAGCACCCCTGACGCAACCCTCATACGGAAACGGACATCACTTCACGAACCGTCCACTGAGAGGACGTTCATGCTGTTGACGTGCGGGTTTGACCGTTTTGTTGCCCGCCTGAAATCGTCTGATTGAGGCTGCTCATGCCGAATGCGTCGGGGTGATGTTGGCCGTCAGGCTCGCGTTTCATCATGATTCGCCCGGTAGATCCTGTCCGGTTCGAACTCGCGAAGAACGCCCGCCTCAGGTCACTCCGACGAGTGATACCTCACCGCAACTCCCTGCCGTATCAGTGATGTTGTGACGACAAAGCCACCCCGCAAGTCCTATCCGAGCGACCTGTCCGACGCCCGCTGGGCCCTGATGGAGCCAACCCTGACCGCCTGGCGCACTGAGCGACAGAAGACCTCGCTCAACCTCGGCGGCAAGGTCACTGACCTGCGGGAAGTCCTCAATGCGATCCTCTACGTCAACCGGACTGGGATCCCCTGGCGTTACCTACCACATGACCTTCCGCCGCACACCACGGTCTTCTCCTACTTCAGTGCCTGGACCGCCGACGGGACCATCGAGAAGCTCGGCGTCCACCTACATCGGATCGTCCGAGAGCGGGAAGGACGCACTGCCGAGCCAACTGCCTGCGGCATCGATGCCCAGAGCGTGAAAACCGCTCCCAGTGTGCCCACCAGCACCCAAGGCACCGACGCCGGCAAGAAAATCGTGGGCCGCAAACGCAGCATCGTCACAGACACCCTCGGCCTGTTACTGCTGGTCATGGTCACCGCGGCCAGCGTCTCCGACAACCAGGCAGGCAAACAACTCCTCACCCAAGTCGCCGCCAACCACCCCACCATCACCAAGGCATGGGCCGACACCGGATACAAGACCCAAGCCATCGAACACGGCGCCGCCCTCGGCATCGACGTCGAGGTCGTGCCGCGAAACACACAGGTCAAAGGCTTCTCAGTGCTACCGCGGCGCTGGGTGGTGGAGCGAAGCTTCGGCTGGCTCATGATGCACCGCCGCCTGGCCCGAGACTACGAAACCAAACCCCAACACTCCGAGAGCATGATCCGCCTGGCCATGCTCTCCAACCTCGCCAAACGAGCAACCGGCGAAACGACCACAACCTGGCACAACCCATGAACTAACACGCACCTGAACGGGACGTCCTCTGAGAGCCGGGCCCGTGGCAGCACGGGAATGCCGGAGGCGGGGAGGAGGCAGACACTGTGCGAGCTTCCGGCTCCACGTCGCCCTGGACGCGGCCGCCGAGGCTGCCGGCGCTCCGGTCGAAGTGCTGGAGGTCATCAACGTGATCCTGTCGTCCGGGCTGGTTGTGCCGGACATCGTCGTCGCCGACGCCGGCGCGACCGGGGAGGACGGCGTCAGCCTCGACGCCGAGGCAGTCCAACTGGTCGTCGAGCTCGTCTCGCCCGGCAACAAGACCATGGACCGCAAACTCAAGCCGCTGCTGTACGCGGAGGCTGCGATCCCGCACTACTGGCGCCTGGAGTTCAACCCGGCCCCGCGCCTGATCGCCTGCGAGCTGGACGCCGGCCGGTACGTCGAAACGGCGACCGCTCTGCCGGGTACCGTGACCCGTATCGAGCAGCCGTTCCCCTTCGACATCGACCCGGCTAGACTGGCCCAACCGCAACATAGACGGTGAGTGGTCCCTGTCCAGGGCTCGACAGGTTAGGCGCTGACTCCACGGCGCATTCCTACCCTGCGTGCCCATCGGCTCGGTAGGGGGTGGCTGCGCCGCGGGCGTGGCTCTGTCACACGCCCGCGGCGGGCTCTGCTCTCGGTGACGGCCCGGCGGTGCGACTACGGGTGATATGTGGCGATCACATGTGGGTCAAGCCCGACCGATGCCGTGGGGCGAGACTGCCGGTCTGGAGGTCGAACCTCGCCTCATCCAGCAGCGGTGAACGCGTCCTCGAACCCGTCTCCACCTGTCTGGGCAGAGGCCGCCGATGGCGCTGGGGCGGGCTTATCGGCTACCAGCCGTCGGGTTCGCATCAGGGCCGTTGGTGTGTGGCCGTTGCTGGGTAACGCAGTGGATCCCGCCGCCGCCTTCGGCGATGGCGTTGATGCTCAGCTGACGGATCTCGTGCCTGGGGTAGAGATCGCGGAGGGTTGCGGCGGCTTGGTCGTCGGCTGCACGGTCGCCGAAGCGCGGGAGGATCACCGAGCTGTTGGTGACGTAGTAGTTGATATAGGAGGCTTCGAATTGTGGGCCGCGATGACCGATAGCGGTCGGGTCAGGCTCGGGGATCTCGACGACCTCCAGCCGTCTGCCCCGGGCGTCCCTGGACTGCTCGAGGACGGTGCAGGCCTGTTCGTACGCCCGTGTCCATACATCGGGGCCTGAGTCAGTCGATGGGCGGCTCAGTGCTACAAGGCCGGGCGCGGCAAAGCGTGCGAGGCCGTCGACGTGGCAGTCGGTGATGTCCTCGCCGCGTACTCCCTCGAGCCAGATAACTTCCGTCACGCCCAGGACCCGCTGGAGGGCCTGCTCGATGTCTGTGCGTGTGCGGCCGGGGTTGCGGTTGGGGTTGACCACTGAGCTCTCGGTGACCATCAGCGTTCCCTCACCGTCGACTTCGAGCGAGCCGCCCTCGGCCGTGATGCCTGCCTCGATACGGGCGATTCCCTCGTGGGTCAGCAACTGCTGGGCCACCTGTGCGTCCCGGGGAGATGCCTGCTTGTCGCCCCAACCGTTGAACCCGAAGTCGACGCCTGCGATCCCGTCGGGGCCGGTGACGAAGACGGGACCGGTATCTCGGACCCATAGATCGTCCACGGGAACGGGCACGATTTCCACTGCGGACCCGCATGCCTTTCTGGCATGCCGTTCGTCTCCGGGGCTCACCAGCAGGCGCACCTGCTCGGCCTCGGCGATGGCGCGTGCCAGTCGGGCAATGTCCTGCCGCAGGCCCGGGATGTCTGTGCTCCACGCCGACTGCGTCGGCGGCCAGGCCAAATAAGTGCTTGCATGCGGCGCCGTCTCGGCGGGCATGCACCACCCAGGGGCAGCGGCCCGCGCCGTTGTGGGCTGAGGGAGCTTGGGCACGTCCATTTCGGTATCTCCTGTCCGGGGTATCGCCCCACACCTTGACTGACTTTAACATCAGGTATGCATTCGACTGTAACACCAGGCCGGGGAGTGCAGTGACTGTCGGGTAGCCAGTACCCGACCCAGGGTGAGGACCTCTGTTCTCGGCTTCCGGCCCCGCCGGGGCGGGTGCAGGCCCGAGGAAACGCTGGCGTGACACGCCCTGAACTCGCTCATGCTGTGGGGGAGTTGATAGTGCCGAGCGGAAAGCTCGGCCGCCAGGCTCGGCCATGCCGCAGTGGAGTTGCTGGCTGTGTGCAGTCACAGAAAGGAGAAGAACACGCCGCACTGCGGCACACGCCGGTCGGTGGGGTCGAGAGCGGTGTGGACGAGCTGGGTGACGGCGCGGTCGAAGGGCATGGCGACGTGACCAGTCCAGCTGCGCGGGCAGTAGGACTGGAGGGTGTGGTTGGTGACCTTCGCGCCAGGGCCCGCAGTGAGGTACTGGTTGCGATACGGGGTGAGTACGCTATCGGCGGTGGTCACAATGGTGGTGTACTCGATGCCGGGCACGGTGTCCCCGCCGCTGTCGAGCCGGCCGTGGACGTCGGAGCCGCGAGCCTGGTCGAGGGCGGACTGCCCCACGAAGCGACCGGTGATGCCCATGAGGCGCAGCGATTCGCCGAGCGTGACCAGCCCGCTCAGGTCGGTTCCGTGATTGCTGGGGGCGATGCCGATGAGCCGGGCAACCTTCTCCCCACCGCCCTCGTGCTTCAGGTACCAGCGCGGTAGCAGTCCGCCACCCTGTGAGTAGCCGACCAGGTCGACCTGGTCGGCGCCGGTGGCGGCAAGAACACGGTCGACGAAGGCGGCAATCTGCCGGGCGGACTGCGGCACCGGGTCAGTGGCCTTCAGTATTGATCCTGAAGGGGCACCGTAATTGACGGCGAAGACGCAGTAGCCAGCATCCTTCAACGAAGGCGACAGCGCGGCCCAGTTATTGAGCGCGTTCATCCAGGTGCCGTGGACTAGGACGACCGGCCGCGGCCGCTGCACGGTGGGTTTGCACTGCCAGTCGTTGGCGCCGTCCGGATCGGCGTCCGGCGTAACCAGGGAGCGGGCCACGGCCATGATCGCCCGTGCGCTCAGACCTGGTGTAGCTGCCAGGCCCGTCGGTGCGGCGGCGGCGGGGGTGGGCGGCCAGACCAGCACGCCGGTCAAGGCAAGAGCTACGAGGAGAATCTGGAATATACGCGGTATGCGCATGGAGGTCCCTATCTTTCTACGAAGGGCCGGGGTAATGTTCATTGCGCCGAATGATCACGTATGTTCCCGCGGGAAGCGAGAGGCTTGACGGTAAATGCCCGTATTTGGCCGAGAAGGCTCTGCTGGCTGCTTTTGGTTCCAGCGGCGGCATGCCGAGATCGACGATCCGGTGGGGCAGCCCACGGCGAAGGCCCGAGCGGGCGGCTTCACTTGTGCCGCCGCTCGGGCCGGCTGATACTCGGATCACCGCCGGAAAGCAGTGCGGAGCTGGACGCTTGCACAGCTCACCCCAGCGACGTCGCGCCGCCGTGGGCATCGGGGGTGCTTCGCCGGAGGCGGAGTGAGCCGACAGCTCGCAGCGCGAGGAAGACGCATGGGTCCGGACCTACCGGGTGCCTGCCCATCCCTTCAACCACGGCAACGGCATTGCCGCCGCCCTCGGCTTGGTCCTTGAAGCAATATTCGCCACGGCATTGCTACCGGGTTTGCGCGAGCCGGCACAAAATGCACTTAGTCACTTCCGTAGTGACGCCATCCCGGCCGTCACCGCGACGGTTCGACAACCGCATGGGGGTGTACCTGAAACATCAGCCGTCTGCGCAGTGTGTCAAAATTGGTCCATGAGCACGCGAGGCGGACGGGAAAGAATTTTGCGGGCAGCGATGGAGCTGATCGCCCGGGATGGCTTTGACGGGGTACGGATCGCTGACATCGCCGAACGCGCTGACGTCTCCACGGCCGCGGTTCACTACCACTTCGCTACCCGTCCCCAGCTGCTGACCGCATCCTTGACTTTCTGTCTGGAAGCAGCCGAGGCGTGGCTGAAGCGACAAGCCCAGAGCGAATCCCGCACCCTCCCGGCCCAACGCCTCGCGGACCTAATCGACTTCGGGCTCCCGTTGACGCCGGGAGACGCCATGGAATGGCGTCTATGGCACGAACTCGAACGTCATGCCGCGCGCTCCACCGACCTCGCCCGGACCTTGAGCGCCTTGTACGAGCGCTTGCTCGAGCCGTACCGCGCGGTCATCGGCGACGGCCTTGACGACGGTGTCTTTCATGACTGCGAGCCGCAAGAGTCCGCTACCGCCGCCTTGGCCCTGCTCACCGGTCTAGCCACTCGACTTCTGGCCCATGACCCCGCCTTCACACACGAGCAAGCCCGGACCCTGGCTGCCCGACAGCTCGCGCGCATCGTGGGCTTCAGCGGCCCGCTTCCCCTCCAGCCCCTCATTGCACAGCAGGAAGACATCATGGCCGGCCCCGTCAGTACACAAGACGCGCCCAAAGCGCCGGTCACCCGACGTCGCCGGGCCCCTCGATCCGGCTCTTCTTCGTGACGCGCCCCTGCTCTGGGGCGACGTCTCATCCCACATTGCTGGCCGGCTGTACTGCTCGCACCGACATTGTCAGCTGCAGTGTGACCCCTTGCGAGGACCAAGAGGATGATCGTGTCCCGCGTGGTCAGTTTGATGAGGCCTCTGTAAGGCCATAGCGGCCTGTGGCGCTGCCGATCAGCGAGGACGCCGCCTCCAGCGATACAGCAGACCCTCGTGCACCCAGGTGTCCCGAGTCGGCTCGTCTACAAGTTGTTCCGGGCGTACTGCCTGCACTCGGAGCGAACCGCGGTGGCTGGCCTCCGCCCGCCGCTACGGCAGCGCAGTGGGATCTCAAGCCACTCACACCGCAGGCGCTGAACAACTTGGGCCTCGTGGCCGTCGAACCCTGCGATCGCCGCCATCAGGTGCTGACCTGACGACCGCTTGAACCCTGGCTCACGTGCCGCGCGGTGCGCGACGTACACGGATACCAGCGACAACCACCGGACCAAGGGGGCTCGCCTCGGCGGCTAACCGCGCTGCGTACACCGCGCCGCGATGCGAGTTGCTCCACCACACCTGGGCCGTCGAGATTGGCCTGACCGACCGGCAAGACATTGTCTCGTCGACGAACTTGTTCACTCTCGCGCCCGAAGTGAAACTTGCAGCGGTCTCCTTGCACGGCAACTCCTCGGCCTGTCCTCGCACCGGCCGCACGGAGGTGCCGTAGCAGGCCGTCGCCAACACCTGACGGCTCTTGAACGTTATGAAGGTCCATTTCCCGCCAGGTTGGATATATATCAGACAAGAACAGTCGAATGGCCCTAGATGTCTTGGAACGGATTGTCGGCTTGCTGAAACCGTAGCGCCCGGCAATGATCGGCGAATAATTACCAGGCGGCAGATTAGTCACAAGCGAAAGTTAAGAACTCAGAACCCCACCATTTACCTGAGAACCCCCATCGCTGCCCGCCGGCAAACGCAAACCAACCTTCATTGAAAACGGCACCCACAGGACCCCCGATGCGGATAACTGGCCTTCGCCACGCCCTACCCACCGACCCCTTACCGCCCCTCGTGCTGTCGCTCACCGTAACCAGCGGCATGCTCGACGCCGTCAGTTTCTTCAGCCTCGACCAAGTCTTCGTCGGCATGATGACCGGCAACATCATCGTGTTCGGCTTCGCTCTCGGCGGGGCCCCGCACTTCACCGAACCCGCCCCACTCCTGGCCATCGCCGGATTCACCACTGGCATCGCCGCCACCGGTGTCGCCCTCCGCTACACCCTGACCCCAGCCCTCCCATGGCTACGGTGCGCCCTCACCGCAGAAGCCTTCCTACTCCTGGCCTCCGCAGGCATCTCCAGCCTCACCCAAGTCCACTGCAACGCCATCATCGTCCTGCTTTCGGTGGCGATGGGACTTCACTGCGCCGCCATTCGCCACCTGGCCGTGCCGGAACTCCGCACCACCTTCGCCGTCACAGGCGCACTACTCTCCCTCCTGCACGACACCTGCTCAGGCGCGCCTCCACATGCGGCTCGACGCCTGGGGGTCATCGGGGCCACTGCGGCAGGTGCAGCCATCGGAACAGTCGCCCTCACCTACCTAGGTCGCACCGGGGCCCTGTTGGCCGCAGCGGTCATAGTGGCGGGCGCAGCCACCGTCACACATCGATTGGCCGCACCTCTGCCCAGTTCCGGCTCATCATCCAGCCCGTCGTCACCCCACCGATAGTGCCGCCCGCGGCGAAGGCCGAGCACACCGCGCGGGCGCTGGCACGGTCACAACGGGGGCGATCACGACGAACCGGGAGCGGTCGCCGATGCCGGCGACATCCTGCCCTCCCGCCTGTCGGCCGGCGCCCCCCCCGACCGGAGGCTGAGCTCGGCGACGACGGCGTCGAGGGCCTGGACCGGGCCGGTGACGAAGGTATGCAGAGCGGGAAGATCGTCGGCCTGGACCTGGGCGATCCACTGGTCGAGGCGCTTGCCCTGGCGCTCGTTCATCAAGCCGGTGAAGGCGCGGACGTGGTGGGCGGCGCGGCCAAGGGAGGGGCAGCGGGCCAGGATCGCCTTGAGCTGCTGGGCCTGGTCGTCGGTGAGGCGGTCGGGACGGCGGGTGAGCCAGTGGGGCACATCCCACACGGACGGAACCGTGCGGGGCAGGATGGGTGGGTAGCCCGCACGCAGCTTGGCTACGTAGCGCTTCACGATGTTCTCGCCACCGGGGCAGCCGCGCTCGTGTACCTCCTGGATTAGGCGGCGGCGCACGGTGCAGCCATCGGCCCACTGCTGGTGCAGGTTGGGCTTGCAGGGGATGAGGATGCACGTGCGACGGTCCACCGTCCGATCAACCCGATCAACAGCTCGTTCGCACTGGCCACACACGCAGCGCGGCGCACGGTGTTCCGGGCCAGTCCTGGCTGGCGGTTGATCTCTCGCAATGCAACACCCTGGTCGAGCAGGACATGAGCGGCCTTGTGCTGCTCACGCAACCGATCGGACAGGCGGCCCGTTCTGCGGCTGCCCGGGCCCGCACGACCACCAACTCGTCATCGATCACGACGCCGCCGACCTGGTGGAACCACAGGCCCTGGAGGGCTGCATCAGCCACGCCTGTTCATGATCGCCGATGTCGTGGACCCTCCGTGGCTCCAGCACCGAAGGTGAACCAGAAACAGAGCTTCGGCCGTCGTCGAGAGCGATCGGACCGACCTCAGTAGGAGCTGTGCTGCTCGCGCTCATCTCCCCCCAGATTCTCCCAACAGGCGACGCCTGCTCAGCAACCGTTCAGGCTGGCCCTGTCCAGCGTCACCGCGATCTGGCGATTAGATGCAGACCCGCTGGAAGGGGCGGAAGTCACCTAAGATCACCCACCACGCTCACAGGCCCAGATCAACGCGACAACGCCGTCATGGCCGCATGCCGTGTCGCATGGCGGGCCGGCCAGAGGGCAGCCAGCCACCCCACTAGAACAGTCCCGACCAGCACGACAGCCCAGAACTGCCAGGGAAAGCTAGGTGCATAGCCGGGAACGGAATCAGCTATCAGAGGGCCAACAGCCAGGGCGATCACGGCTCCGGTTCCGGTGCCGAGCAGGGCCCCGAACACCGAGATGGTGATCGACTCCAGGTAGATCATGCGGCGGACCGCCGCCTTGCCCAAGCCGATTGCGCGCAGCAGATTCATCTCGCGGGCCCGCTCAGCCACAGAGATAACCAGAGTGTTGACGATGCCGGCCACCGCGATCAGCAACGACATCCCGAGCAGCGCGGTCACGATAGACAGCAGACCAGTCGCATCCCCCGACGCCTCCCTGACCATTCCCTCACGATCCGTGACAGCCAGTCCGCGCTGCTCGCCAAGGGCAGCTTCAACGCGGTCCGCGAGACCGGACTCTTGCCCCGGGGCGGCCTTGGCCAGGAACTCAACGGTGTCGGTGACGCCAAGCCGGGTGGCGGTGTCCAGGGAGACCAGGCTGTCGCGGAGCAGATCGCCGCTGAGGATGGCGCCGACGGTCAGCTGCTGCGCGGCCGCGCCACCCGCCGGGGCCACGGTGATCCGGTCGCCTACCCGGTAGCCATAGAAGGTCGCATCCCGACTCGGTATGGCAATGGCTCCAGCGCGCAGTGAGTCCAGCTCCCCGTCTGCCACAGCGAGGTCGTACAAGCGTGGGGCAGCGGCTGCATCGACAGCCCTCAGCATCATGTTGTCGATCCCGCTGAGGCCTACGCTGCCCGTACGGACAGGACTGGACGCTGAGACCCCGGACACCTGAGCCAGGATGCTGGCGATCGCGTGCTCGTGCTGGGCGTTGAAGGGCTCACCGCTGACTGCGGTCACTTTGACGTCTGCTCGGGTGAGCCGGTCAGCGGTGGCGGTCAGTGAATCCTGGACGGAAGCGGTCACGCCGTAGACGGCGCTCATCAGAGCCAGGCCGATCATCAGCGCGGATGTGGTGGCCGTGGTCCGCCGTGGGTTGCGGGCTGCGTTAAGGGCTGCCAGAGCTCCAACGGGACCGAACACCCGGCGCAGTAGGCGACTCAGGAGGGCGATGACCGGCTGCGTCAGCGCCGGGGTGAGCAGCACCAAACCCAACAGTCCGGACACCACGCCAGCACCCAGTCCCAGCAACCGGTGGAGGGGAGATTCGCTGGTGTTGCCCCACAACACCAAGACGATTCCGCCGACCGCAAGCACGCTGCCCCACCGACTGCGCATCACCCGCACGGTGGCGCAGGGGGCCGTCTGGGCGAGGGTGATTGCGGCGACGGGAGGGATCAGGGTAGCCCGGCGGATGGGTAGCCACGCAGCCAATACCGTCACGCCGATGCCGACGGTGGCTGCAAGGAGCAAGGTGGTACCAGAGACCACGAGCGGCCCCGGCCCCAGGTCAGGGGCGAAGGTCTTCCGCACAGCGAAGGCCAGCGCCACGCCTACGGGGATTCCCGCCGCGGTGCCCGCCAATCCGGTCAGCGTAGCTTCCCACCGGATGCCGCGCGCTACCTGATCACTGGTGGCGCCGACTGCGCGCAGCAAGCCGATCTCCTGGGTGCGCTGGGACACCAGCATTGTGAAGGTGTTGGCGATAAGGGAGGAGCTGGTGAACACCGCGATTCCAGCGAAGACCAAGAGCACTGTTCTCAGCTGAGATGCCTCGTCTCCGGCGGCCACCGAATCACTGAATGTCAGAGTGCCGGTGACAAATACAGCACCAAGGAACACAGAAAAACCGGTCATCAGTAGCCGAGAACGGTACGCGATGAGATTGCGCAGGGCGGTGCGGAGCATGGTGGGACATCCTGAAACGAGAGCGGCAAAAGAAGCTACTGAAGATGAGTCTGGCAGGGTGAGGCCCGAGGCATGGGCGGTTGACGACAGCGGCCTCGCCCGGGGTGGCCAGCAGTACTCCGGCACTTTGGGAAAGGACTTTTACTCGCAGATCGGCGTCCGCCTTCACACGGCCTCCGATATTGCTGCCTCATGCTCCCGAGGCAGTGGCACGATGCCGAACCTGCCGCATCCTAGACGGTGAGCATCATCGCTCTAAGAGTTCCTAACGCAACGTGTTTTGCAGGCGTCGCCAGCAGATCAGTGAACAGGCGAGTTTAAGGAACGCCTC
>NZ_JBJMAB010000061.1:0-33332 GCF_045799175.1 Streptomyces sp. VTCC 41912 | reverse complement strand
AGCTAAGCCTTTCAGCGCCGATGGTACTGCAGGGGGGACCCTGTGGGAGAGTAGGACGCCGCCGAACTAAATGTAAGCTCCGGTCCCTGAACCTTTTTGGTTCAGGGACCGGAGCTTTTTTGTTTGTTGGGTGCAGTGCTGGTCGTAACGTGACGTTCAACTGACCTGGACATGCTCCGCGGCATGGGGACAGTGGGAACGCTCAGGTCGGCCGGTGTCCGCGCGGGTGACGAGGTGGTGGTGCCGGCCTACGGCAACGCCGAAGTCGCCTGGGCGGTGGTGGAGTTGGGGGCGGTGCCGGTGTTCGCCGACGTGGATGCCGAGAGCTACTGCCTCGATCCGGCGGCGGTGGCGGACGCGGTGAACGGGCGGACCACCGCGGTGGTGGCGGTGCACCGGTTCGGACGGCCCGCGGACGTGGCGGCGCTCCGTGAAGTCGGCCAGCGGTACGGGGTGTTGGTGCTGGTCGAGGACGAGCCGGGAACCCGGCCGGACGGGGCGGAACTGCGGCGGGAGCACGCCGCGTACCTGGATGGACGGCTCAGCGGCGTGCGGACGCCGGTGCCGGTGTCCGGGCACCGCTACGAGCAGTACGTGGTGCGGGTGCCGGGGAACGGCCGGCCGGACCGGGACGCATTCGCACGGGCCCTGCGGGACAAGGGAGTTGTGGGCAAGGTGCCGGTGCAGGCGCCCGTGTACCGGATGCCCGGACTGCGGCGGGACGTGTTCCTGCCGGAGACCGAGCGGGCGGTCGACGAGACGTTGGCGCTGCCGTTGGACGCGTCGATGACGCGGCGTCAGGTGCAACGTCTAGCGGGGGCCTGCAATGCGCTGGGGGGATTGCTGCAGCCGGCCTTCTAGGAGGGCTCGGGGCTGGTTCGGAATTACCTCAACGGTGGGGTAGTATTTATCTCGTTGCCGGCCCCAATAGCTCAGTCGGCAGAGCGTCTCCATGGTAAGGAGAAGGTCTACGGTTCGATTCCGTATTGGGGCTCAGATAAGGGAAAGTCCCCCGCCGTTCGGCGGGGGACTTTTTCGTTTGGGGAATGGGTGCCAGTGGCCCGGGGCCGCCGGCCCGCCCCGATGGGGGCTAGGCGGCGGGGACTTCGGGCACGCGCAGGGCGAGGATGGCCATGTCGTCGGAGGCGGGTTCGGCGGCGAAGCGCTCCACGGCGCGCAGGACGCGCGCGGCGACCGCGCCGGCGGTGAGGCCCGTACACGTCGTCAGGACGTCGGTGAGGCCGTCGTCGCCGAGCATGCGGGTGCCCTCGCGGCGTTCGGTGACGCCGTCGGTGACGCAGAGCAGGACGTCGCCCGGGTCGAGGGTGACGGTCTGTTCGTAGAGTTCGAGGTCGTCCATGACGCCCAGGAGCGGTTGGGGCTCGGCGGCCGGTTCGACGGTGCCGTCCTGGCGGAGGCGGAGCGGCAGCGGGTGGCCCGCGCAGACCACCTTCAACAGGGCGCTGCCGTCGGACTGGGGCCACAGTTCGCCGTAAAGGAGCGTCAGGAAGCGGCTGCGGGCGCCCTCGTCGAGGATGGCGGCGTTCAGGCGCTCCAGGACGGCGGGGCCGCCGAAGCCCTCGCGGGCCAGCAGGCGCAGGGCGTGCCGGGCCAGGCCGGTGACGGCGGCGGCCTCCGGGCCGGTGCCGCAGACGTCGCCGATGGCGAAGCCGTAGGCGCCGTCGCGGATCGGGAAGAGGTCGTAGAAGTCGCCGCCGACCTCGTTGCCCTCGCCGGCCGCGCGGTAGATGACCTCGGCCTCGACGCCGGGGATGTCGGGGAGTTCCGGGGGCAGCAGGCTGCGCTGGAGCGACTGGCTGATGGCGGTGCGCTCGCTGTAGAGGCGGGCGTTGTCCAGGGCCAGGGCGGCGCGGCGGGAGAGGTCCTCGGCGAGTTCGAGGATCTCCTGGCGGAAGTGCTCCTCGGTCGGCTTGCCGAGGGTGAGCATGCCGATGACGCGGTTGCGGGCGACGAGGGGGAGCACGACGGTTTCGCCGCCGACCGCGGAGGCGGTGGCGAGGGTCGCGCCCGGCCCCTTGGACGGGCGGGCGGACTCCTCCAGGCCGAGGCTGCGCAGCGAGGTGCGCAGCGCCGCGTCGTGGGCGGCGTCGGAGGGGGCGGTCCAGACGCGGGCCCCGGGGGTGGGGACCGGTTCGGGTGGATCGACCTTCATCAGCAGGGTCTTGAGGCCGTCGATGCGGTCCTCGTCCTCGTGCAGGACGTAGGAGAGCTCCGGCTCGGACGCCTGGTCGGCGACGGTGTAGACGGCGCACCAGGTGGCGAGGGTGGGGACCGTCATCTGGGCCATCAGCGCCAGCGTCTGGTCGCGGTCGAGGGTCCCGGCCAGCAGGTCGGACGCCTCGACGAGGAAGGAGAGGGAGCCGCGGCGGAGCTTCTCCAACTCGGTGAGGCGGGCCCGCTCCACGGCGAGGGCGATGCGGTCGGCGGCGAACTGGAGGCGCAGGGCCTCCTCGTTGGTGTAGCGGGCGGCGCTCTCGGCGGCGACGCCCAGCGAGCCGGTGAGACGGCCCTCGACCTTGAGCGGGACGGTGACGACCGAGCGCATGCCGGTGCCGGCCAGCAGCGGGACGGCTCCGGGGACCGCGGTGAGGTCCTCGTGGACGGCGGGCATCCGGGCGGAGCCGTAGCGTCCGGAGCCGGCCTCGACGGGGACGCGGGCGAAGCGCTGGCGGGCGGAGGGCAGGCCGGTCGAGGCGCGGACCTCCAACTCGGTCTCGTCGTCGGTGGCCAGGAGGAGGTAGGCGGCGTCGCCGTCGAGCATGTCGCGGGCGCGTTCGACGGTGCGCTGGAGCAGGCCGTCGAGGTCGTCCGGGGCGGGGGAGCCGATGAAGACTTCGAAGGGGTCGGCGGGGCGGCCCTCGGCGGGGGTGACGCCGTCGGTGGCCGGTGGCCGCTGGGGGCTCTGCAAGATGGCGCGCTCGTGGTCGCGGACCAGGAGGCAGACGGTGGACGCCTCGCCGTCGGCGTCGCGGACCCGCAGGTGGGAGGCGTAGACCGGGACGACCCGGCCGTCGGCACCCCTTATGCCGTAGGAGCCCTCCCAGCGGGAGAGCAGGAGGGCCTCGGCGATGCCGGTGCCGGTGCCGGGGGTGTGCGGCCAGGCGGCGAAGTCGGTGAGGGGCTTGCCGACGACCTGTTCGGGGTCGTAGCCGAAGAGGTCCTGGGAGTCCTCGTTCCAGGAGGTGACGCAACCGCCGCGGTCGATCTGGATCACCGCGACCCGCACCCGGGCGTCGGTGACGGGGAGGGCGTCCACGGGGAGCGCGGGGCCGGCCGAACGGGTGCCGGCCGGACGTTCGGGGAGGTCGAGGTGGAACCAGACGTGTTTCTGGGCCGTGGTGTATTCCACACCCCAGCGGGCGGCCAGGGCGCCGCAGAGGAGCAGCCCGCGGCCGCCCTCGCGGTCGGGGTGGACCATGGCGGGGCCGGTGCTCTGGAGTGGAATCTCACGTTCGGGGTAGCGGTCCGCGACGGAGATGCGGACGCCGCCGTCGGTGCGCAGGCACAGGACGTCGGCCGCGGTACCGGCGTGGACCACGGCATTGGTGACCAGTTCGCTGGTGAGGACCACGGCGTCGTCGACGATGTCGGCGTAGCCCCAACCCTGGAGGGTGTCGCGGACGAAAGCACGGGCAGTGGCGACCGAGCGCCCGACCGGCTCGAAGGTGGCGGCGGCCCGCGCGGTGATCACTGGTCTCCTCATGCGTGTGTCGGTGATCTGCTCCCCCATGGTCGCGGTGCCCCTCCGAATACCTGTCGTGCTCGCACCACCGCCCGTAGGGAAACGCCGGGGCGGGTGGACAGCCGTATGCCAGGTTACTTACCTTCGCCGGGCCCGGGGATGCCGGTCACGTGTCTTTCGCCCCAATCGTGCATCGGGACGGTGTGCGATGCTGCCGAACTGTTATGGCCTGGTTGAGCCATGGTGAAACACTGGGCAAGCATGAAGAGAGAGCCCGAGAGAACGGTCGACCCTGCGGGAGGGACACGGTGGAGTCTGGCGCAGCTGCGCGGGGCGCAGGCACGCGCGCGAAAGGCGGACGATCCCGGAGTAATGGGACGACTGAGGTCGATACAGCTGCCCTGAATCGGCTGCTCGCCGCGCTCGTCGCCATGCGGGACGGAAACTTTCGGAAACGGTTGACGGTTTCCGGCGAAGGCGTCATGTCGGAGATCGCGGCGGTCTTCAACGAGGTCGCCGACCGCAATCTGCATCTGACCGGCGAGCTGGCGCGGGTGCGTCGGGTCGTGGGTCGTGAGGGAAAACTCACGGAACGGCTGGAGACCGGCGCGGCCGAGGGGTCCTGGGCCGCGGCCATCGAGGCGTCCAACGCCCTGGTGGACGATCTGGTGCGGCCGGTCTCCGAGGTGGGCCGGGTGCTGTCCGCGGTCTCCGAGGGCGACCTGGAACAGCGGATGGACCTGCGGTCGCGGAGTTCGGACAGCTCTTCGGAGCATCCCCTGCGCGGTGAGTTCCTGAAGGTCGGGCGGACCGTCAACGGCCTGGTGGACCAGCTCTCCGCCTTCACCGACGAGGTCACCAGGGTGGCCAGCGAGGTCGGTACGGAGGGCAAGCTCGGCGGGCAGGCGCGGGTGCGCGGCATGTCGGGCTCCTGGAAGGACCTCACGGACTCCGTCAACACGATGGCGTCCAGGTTGACCGCGCAGGTGCGGGACATCGCGCTCGTCACCACGGCCGTCGCCAAGGGCGACCTGTCGCGGAAGGTGACCGTCCACGTCGCGGGCGAGATGCTGGAGCTGAAGAACACCGTCAACACGATGGTGGACCAGCTCTCCTCGTTCGCCTCCGAGGTGACCCGGGTCGCCCGGGAGGTCGGCACCGAGGGCGAACTGGGCGGCCAGGCCCAGGTGCCCGGCGTGGCCGGGGTGTGGAAGGACCTGACCGACTCGGTCAACCTCATGGCGGGCAACCTCACCGCGCAGGTGCGCGGGATCGCCCAGGTCACCACCGCGGTCGCCAGCGGCGACCTCTCGCAGAAGGTCACGGTCAGCGCCCGCGGCGAGGTGGCGCAGCTGGCCGAGACCATCAACACGATGACCGAGACGCTGCGCACCTTCGCCGACGAGGTGACACGCGTCGCGAACGAGGTCGGGGCCGAGGGACAACTCGGCGGCCAGGCGCAGGTGCCCGGCGCGGCCGGCACCTGGAAGGACCTCACCGACTCGGTGAACAACGCCTTCCGTAACCTCACCGGCCAGGTCCGGGACATCGCGCAGGTGACCACGGCGGTGGCCAACGGCGACCTGTCGCAGAAGGTCACCGTCGATGTGGCCGGCGAGATGCTGGAGTTGAAGAACACCGTCAACACGATGGTCGACCAGCTCTCCGCGTTCGGTGCCGAAGTGACGCGGGTGGCCCGGGAGATCGGCGTCGAGGGCGAACTGGGCGGCCAGGCCGCCGTACCGGGCGCCGCGGGCACCTGGAAGGACCTCACCGACTCCGTCAACACGGCCTTCCGCAACCTCACCGGGCAGGTCCGCAACATCGCGCAGGTGACCACGGCGGTGGCCAACGGCGACCTGTCGCAGAAGGTCACCGTCGACGTCTCCGGCGAGATGCTCCAGCTGAAGAACACCGTGAACACCATGGTGGACCAGCTGTCCTCGTTCGCCGACCAGGTGACCCGCATGGCCCGGGACGTGGGCACGGAGGGCCGGCTGGGCGGCCAGGCACGGGTGGACGGCGTCAGCGGCACCTGGAAGGAACTCACCGACTCCGTCAACTTCATGGCGGGGAACCTCACCTCGCAGGTGCGCCAGATCGCCCAGGTGACGACGGCGGTGGCGCGCGGTGACCTGTCGCAGAAGATCGACGTCGATGCGCGCGGCGAGATCCTGGAGCTGAAGAGCACCATCAACACGATGGTCGACCAGCTCTCCGCCTTCGCGGAGCAGGTGACCCGGGTCGCCCGCGAGGTCGGCACCGAGGGCCGGCTCGGCGGTCAGGCGCAGGTGCCGGGCGTCGCCGGCGTCTGGCGCGACCTGACCGACTCCGTGAACGGCATGGCCGGCAACCTCACCGCGCAGGTCCGCAACATCGCCCAGGTCGCGACGGCGGTGGCGCGCGGCGACCTGTCGCAGAAGATCGACGTGGACGCGCGCGGCGAGATCCTGGAGCTGAAGAACACCCTCAACACGATGGTGGACCAGCTCTCCTCGTTCGCTGAGGAGGTCACCCGGGTCGCCCGCGAGGTCGGCACGGAGGGCATCCTGGGCGGCCAGGCCGAGGTCCAGGGCGTCAGCGGCACCTGGAAGGACCTCACCCAGTCCGTCAACTTCATGGCGAACAACCTGACCTCGCAGGTGCGCAACATCGGCGAGGTGACCACCGCGGTGGCCCGCGGCGACCTGTCGAAGAAGATCACGGTCGACGCCAAGGGCGAGATCCTCGAACTCGTCACGACCGTGAACACCATGGTCGACCAGCTGTCGCTGTTCGCGGAGCAGGTGACGCGGGTGGCCCGCGAGGTCGGCACCGAGGGGCAACTCGGCGGCCAGGCACGGGTTCCGGGCGTCACCGGCATCTGGAAGGACCTCAGCGACAACGTCAACCTGATGGCCAACAACCTGACCATCCAGGTGCGGAACATCTCGCAGGTCTCGGCGGCGGTCGCCAACGGTGACCTGACGAAGAAGGTGACGGTCGAGGCGCGCGGCGAGGTCGCGCAGCTCGCCGACACCGTCAACACCATGGTGACCACCCTCTCGTCGTTCGCCGACGAGGTGACCCGGGTGGCCCGTGAGGTGGGCACCGACGGCATCCTGGGCGGCCAGGCCCGCGTGCCCGGCGTCGCCGGCACGTGGAAGGACCTCACCGAGTCGGTGAACTCCATGGCCAACAACCTGACGGGTCAGGTCCGCAACATCGCCATGGTCACCACCGCCATCGCCAAGGGCGATCTGACCAAGAAGATCGACATCGATGCGCGGGGCGAGATCCTGGCGCTGAAGACCACCATCAACACGATGGTCGACCAGCTGTCGTCCTTCGCCGAGCAGGTCACCAGGGTGGCCCGCGAGGTGGGTACGGAGGGCCAACTGGGCGGTCAGGCGCAGGTGCGCGGCGTGGCCGGCACCTGGAAGGACCTGACGGAGTCGGTGAACGAGATGGCCGGGAACCTCACCCGGCAGGTGCGGGCCATCGCCGCGGTCGCCGCGGCGGTGACCCTCGGCGACCACAACGTCCGCATCGACGTGGACGCGGCCGGCGAGATCCTGGAGCTCCAGGACAACATCAACACCATGATCTCCACGCTCCGGGAGACCACCCTCGCCAACGAGGAGCAGGACTGGCTGAAGGGCAACCTCGCCCGGATCTCCGGTCTGATGCAGGGCCGTCGCGACCTCAAGGACGTCGCCACGCTCATCATGAGCGAGCTCTCGCCCGCGGTCTCGGCGCAGCACGGCGCGTTCTTCCTCGCCGCGCGGCCCGAGGTGCAGGAGATCGGCAACGACGGCGACGGCCGGTACGAACTGCGGCTGATGGGCTCGTACGGCTACTCCATGGGGGGGATGCCGACGACGTTCAAGCCCGGCGAGACGCTGATCGGGACGGCGGCCGAGGAGGGCCGCACGATCCTGGTGGAGAACGTGCCGTCCGGATACCTCAAGATCGCTTCGGGGCTCGGGGAGGCGCCGCCGGCCAACGTCATCGTGCTGCCGGTGCTCTTCGAGGACAAGGTGCTCGGCGTGATCGAGCTGGCGTCGTTCCAGCCGTTCACCCAGATCCAGAAGGACTTCCTCAGCCAGATCGCCGAGATGATCGCGACCAGCGTCAACACCATTTCGGTCAACACCAAGACCGAGGTGCTGCTGGGCCAGTCGCAGGAGCTGACCGAGCAACTGCGGGAGCGCTCCGCGGAGTTGGAGAGCCGGCAGAAGGCGCTGGAGCTGTCCAACTCCGAACTGGAGGAGAAGGCCGAGCAACTGCGGGCGCAGAACCGCGACATCGAGGTGAAGAACACCGAGATCGAGGAGGCGCGGCAGGTCCTGGAGGAGCGCGCCGAGCAGCTCGCGGTCTCGATGCGCTACAAGTCGGAGTTCCTGGCGAACATGTCGCACGAGCTGCGCACGCCGCTGAACTCGCTGCTGATCCTCGCCAAGCTGTTGGCCGACAACGCCGAGGGCAACCTCTCCCCGAAGCAGGTGGAGTTCTCCGAGACCATCCATGGCGCCGGCTCGGACCTGCTCCAGCTGATCAACGACATCCTCGACCTGTCGAAGGTCGAGGCCGGCAAGATGGACGTCAGCCCGACCCGGATCGCGCTGGTCCAGCTCGTCGACTACGTCGAGGCCACCTTCCGGCCGTTGACGGCCGAGAAGGGACTGGACTTCTCGGTACGGGTATCCCCGGAGCTGCCGGCGACGCTGCACACCGACGAGCAGCGGCTCCTTCAGGTGCTGCGCAACCTGCTCTCCAACGCGGTGAAGTTCACCGACAGCGGCGCCGTCGAGCTGGTGATCCGGCCGGCCGGGGAGGACGTCCCGGTGGCCATCCGCGAGCAGTTGCTGGAGCACGGTTCGCTGCGCGACCCGGACGCCCCGATGATCGCCTTCTCGGTGACCGACACCGGCATCGGCATCGCGTCGAGCAAGATGCGGGTCATCTTCGAGGCGTTCAAGCAGGCGGACGGCACCACCAGCCGCAAGTACGGCGGCACCGGCCTGGGCCTGTCCATCAGCCGGGAGATCGCCCGGCTGCTGGGCGGCGAGATCCACGCCCAGAGCGAGCCCAACCGCGGTTCGACGTTCACCCTGTACCTGCCGCACAACCCGGGCGGGCTGCCGCCGCAGGGCTACCCGCAGCTGGTCGCCGGTGGCCTGGCGATGGACGCGGAGGCGCGCGAGACCGAGGACGGGCGCCAGGAGGGCGAGCAGCCGCCGAACGACGCGGGGAGCGGCGGCAGCCTCAACCGTCGCCGTCGGCGGGCGGTCTCGGGCGGGACGCAGCGGTTCGCGCTGCCCGGCCAGCCGGCGCCCGTGGCGCAGCAGCTCTCCGCGGCGGCGCAGCCGTCCGCGCGACAGCCCGAGGAGTCCTGGCTCGGCAACGGACAGGACCTGGTCGACCCGGCCTTCGAGGGCGGTTTCCACGGTGAGAAGGTGCTGATCGTCGACGACGACATCCGCAACGTCTTCGCGCTCACCAGCGTCCTGGAGCAGCACGGCCTTTCGGTGCTGTACGCCGAGAACGGCCGGGAGGGCATCGAGGTGCTGGAGCAGCACGACGACATCGTGCTGGTCCTGATGGACATCATGATGCCGGAGATGGACGGCTACGCGACGACCGCGGCGATCCGGCGGATGCCGCAGTTCGCCGGGCTGCCGATCATCGCGCTGACGGCGAAGGCGATGAAGGGCGACCGGGAGAAGAGCATCGACTCCGGGGCGTCGGACTACGTGACCAAGCCGGTGGACACCGATCATCTGTTGTCGGTCATGGAGCACTGGATGCGCCAGAGGTGACGGGCCGTCCAGTGGGCGTCCAGTATGGAACCCGGAAGAGGATCACCGCGTGCTGACTGAGTGTGGCCGTGGACGTGTGGAACCGCGCGATTCGGGGAACTTTCTCGTCTCTCGCTGCGTTTCTGCTACGTGCACAGTGACATCGCGGTGACAGGGTGTGGCGACAGGCGGGGTGCAGCTACGATGACCGGCACAAGGACGGGCGGCGTGACGGAGTCGTCCCCTGGGGCGGCGTCCGGTTCCATGCCGGGGCGAGGAGGACGGGCCATGGTGCAGAAGGCCAAGATCCTCCTGGTCGATGACCGGCCGGAGAATCTGCTGGCGCTGGAGGCGATCCTCTCCGCGCTCGATCAGACACTGGTGCGGGCATCGTCCGGGGAGGAAGCGCTCAAAGCACTGCTCACCGACGACTTCGCGGTGATCCTGCTCGACGTGCAGATGCCGGGGATGGACGGGTTCGAGACCGCCGCGCACATCAAGCGGCGGGAGCGCACCCGCGACATCCCGATCATCTTCCTCACCGCGATCAACCACGGTCCGCACCACACCTTCCGCGGGTACGCGGCCGGTGCGGTCGACTACATCTCCAAGCCGTTCGACCCGTGGGTGCTGCGCGCGAAGGTCTCGGTCTTCGTCGACCTGTACATGAAGAACTGCCAACTGCGGGAGCAGGCGGCGCTGCTGCGGCTCCAGCTGGACGGCGGCCGGCAGAACGTCGGCGAGACCAAGGAGACCGCCGGGCTGCTGGCCGAACTCTCCGCGCGGCTGGCCGCCGTCGAGGAGCAGGCCGAGGCGCTCTCCAAACAGCTCGACGAGTCCGCGGACGCCGCGGCGGTGGCCACCGCCGCGCACCTGGAGCGCAAACTGACCGGCCTGCGGCGGGCGCTGGACGCCCTGGAGCCCGGTGCGGGGACGCCCGCCGGCTGACAGGGCGTCCGCGGTCGGCTGACGGCCTGTCACGCGCCCGGCGCGCGACACGAATGGGTGAAGCGCCGTGCGCTCGTGCCGCGCGCGCCGGCGCCTGTAATCTCGTCGGCATGGCCTCACGTACGTCCGGCAAGGGAACCCAGCGCACGGCGGGCCCCTCGAAGCCGCGCGCCGGACAGTCCGGGGGCGCAGCGAAGAAGGCCGCCGCCAAGAAGGCACCCGCGAAGCGGCCGCCGGCCAAGAAGGCCGCGGTCGCCAGGAAGGCGCCGGCGAAGAAGGCGCCCGCCAAGAAGAAGGCGGCGCCGAGGCCGGCGCCGGCACCGTCGCCGACCGGCGGCGTCTACCGGCTCGCGCGGGCCTGCTGGCTGGGTGCCGCGCACGGCATCGGAGCGGTGTTCCGCAGCTTCGGCCGCGGTGCCAAGAACCTCGACCCGGCGCACCGCAAGGACGGGCTGGCGCTGCTGCTGCTCGGTCTGGCGCTGGTCGTCGCGGCCGGCACCTGGTCCAACCTCTCCGGCCCGGTCGGCAACCTCGTCGAGCTGCTGGTGACGGGTGCGTTCGGGCGGCTCGACCTGGTCGTCCCGATCCTCCTCGGCGGCATCGCGATCCGGCTCATCCGGCATCCGGAGCGGCCGGAGGCCAACGGACGGATCGTCATCGGGCTCTCGGCGCTGGTGATCGGGGTGCTCGGCCAGGTGGCGATGGCCTGCGGCTCCCCGGGGCGCGGCGACGGGCTCGCCGCCATACAGGACGCCGGCGGCTACGTCGGCTGGGCGGTCTCCAAACCGTTGATCTTCACCGTCGGCCAGACCCTGGCGGTGGCGCTGCTGGTGCTGCTCACCGTCTTCGGGCTGCTGGTGGTGACCGCGACACCGGTGAACGCCATCCCGCAGCGGCTGCGGGCGCTCGGCGCGCGCCTGGGCGTGCTGGAGCCCGCCGACGCCGACGTGTACGACGAGGAACCGGAGTACGCGGAGGACTGGCGCGAGGCACCGGCCCGCCGGTCGCGGCGCGCCCCCGCCGACCCGACCGAACCGGAGGCGTTGGAGGAGGCCGCGCTGGCCAAGCGGCGGCCGCGCCGGACGTCGGCCCAGCCCGCCGACCGGCCGATGGACGCGGTGGACGTCGCCGCCGCGGCCGCCGCGGCGCTGGACGGCGCGGTGCTGCACGGCGTCCAGCCCTCGCCGCTGGTCGCCGAGCTCAGCGGCGGCATCTCCGGGGAGCGCCGGGAGCGCACCGGCGACGTCACCGAGGAGAGCGGCGCGGTGCCGCCGGCCCGGGGCGCGGAGCCGGCCGCGGCCGCCCCGCCGGTCGCGGCCGAGCGTTCCGCGAAGGTGCCGGACCTCACCAAGGCCGCGGTGCCGGACCTGACCAAGGCCGCCCCCGAGCCGTCCGGCGCCCTGCCGCCGCGCGCCGAGCAGCTCCAGCTCGCCGGCGACATCAGCTACGCCCTGCCGTCGCTGGACCTGCTGACCCGCGGTGGCCCGGGGAAGTCCCGCAGCGCCGCCAACGACGCCATAGTGGAGTCGCTGACCAACGTCTTCACCGAGTTCAAGGTCGACGCCTCGGTCACCGGCTTCACCCGCGGCCCGACGGTCACCCGCTACGAGGTCGAGCTCGGCCCCGCGGTGAAGGTCGAGAAGATCACCGCGCTGGCCAAGAACATCGCGTACGCGGTGGCCTCCCCGGACGTGCGGATCATCTCGCCGATCCCGGGCAAGTCCGCGGTCGGCATCGAGATCCCGAACACCGACCGCGAGATGGTCAACGTCGGCGACGTGCTGCGCCTGGCGGACGCCGCCGGGGACGACCACCCGATGCTGGTCGCGCTCGGCAAGGACGTCGAGGGCGGCTACGTGATGGCGAACATCGCGAAGATGCCGCACGTGCTGGTCGCCGGCGCCACCGGCTCCGGCAAGTCGTCCTGCATCAACTGCCTGATCACCTCGATCATGGTGCGGGCCAGCCCCGACGACGTCCGGATGGTGCTCGTCGACCCCAAGCGAGTGGAACTGACGGCCTACGAGGGCATCCCGCACCTGATCACGCCGATCATCACCAACCCCAAGCGGGCCGCCGAGGCGCTCCAGTGGGTGGTGCGCGAGATGGACCTGCGCTACGACGACCTCGCGGCGTTCGGCTACCGGCACATCGACGACTTCAACGAGGCCGTCCGCTCCGGCAAGCTCAAGACGCCCGAGGGCAGCGAGCGGGAGCTGTCGCCGTACCCGTACCTGCTGGTGATCGTGGACGAGCTGGCCGACCTGATGATGGTCGCGCCGCGGGACGTCGAGGACGCCATCGTCCGCATCACGCAGCTGGCCCGCGCGGCCGGCATCCACCTGGTGCTGGCCACCCAGCGGCCGTCGGTCGACGTCGTCACCGGCCTGATCAAGGCCAACGTGCCGTCCCGGCTGGCGTTCGCGACCTCCTCGCTGGCCGACAGCCGGGTCATCCTCGACCAGCCCGGCGCCGAGAAGCTGATCGGCAAGGGCGACGGGCTGTTCCTGCCGATGGGCGCGAACAAGCCGGTCCGGATGCAGGGCGCGTTCGTCACCGAGGACGAGGTGGCGGCCGTCGTCCAGCACTGCAAGGACCAGATGGCGCCGGTCTTCCGGGACGACGTCACCGTCGGCACCGCCAAGAAGAAGGAGATCGACGAGGACATCGGCGACGACCTCGACCTGCTGTGCCAGGCGGCGGAGCTGGTGGTGTCCACCCAGTTCGGGTCGACCTCGATGCTCCAGCGCAAGCTGCGGGTGGGCTTCGCCAAGGCCGGACGGCTGATGGACCTGATGGAGTCGCGGAACGTCGTCGGGCCGAGCGAGGGCTCCAAGGCGCGCGACGTGTTGGTGAAGCCGGATGAATTGGACGGAGTGCTCGCCGTCATCCGGGGGGAGGCTACCCAGTAGCACGCACGTGCGGGCCCCTTCGTCCGCGCGCGGAGGCAACCGTTTTCCTTGGCCGCACGTCAAGTTGAGGGAAGCGGGGGAGGCCGCTGCGGCCTCCGGCCCCGAGGCAGCGCCGCGGGGCGTTCTGATGGCGTACAAACCCGGCTCTCCCGCTTGCCCGACCCTTTCGCAACACCCCTAGACTGAACTTCCAGCAGGTGGCTACACGCTCGAAAGGCGCCCCCGTGTCCATCGGCAACTCTCCCAACTCCCCCGAAGAGGACCGGTCTTCCCCCGGTCCGGACCGGCCTTCGGTCGGCCGAGCCCTCCAGCAGGCCCGCATCGGCGCGGGACTGACCGTCGAAGAGGTCAGTACGGCGACGCGGGTGCGGATCCCCCTCGTGCACGCGATCGAGCAGGACGACTTCTCCCGCTGCGGCGGCGACGTCTACGCACGCGGACACATCAGAGCGCTCGCCCGAGCCGTCTCCCTCGACCCCCAATCCCTGATCGAACGCTACGACGCCGACCACGGCGGTCGGCCCACCCCGACCGTCGCCGCCCCGCTCTTCGAGGCGGAGCGGATCCGGTCGGAACCGCGCCGCCCCAACTGGACCGCGGCGATGGTGGCGGCCATCGTCGCGGTGATCGGCTTCGCCGGCTTCACGTTCTTCAGCAGTGGCAGCAAGCACCAGGGCGGGCCGATCGCCTCCGACACCGCCAAGGCCGACAAGCCCGGCCCGGCCCCCAGCACCATCCGGCCCCAGGCCCCGCAGCCGCCCCGCCCGGCGCCCTCCGACAGCGCCATCGCCGGACTGCCCAAGGACAAGGTCACGATCAAGGTGACCGCCAAGGACGGCCAGAGCTGGGTCTCCGCCAAGGACGCCAACGGCAAGCTCCTGCAGGACGGGCTGCTCAAGCAGGGGGAGTCGAAGACGTTCACCGACAAGAAGCGGATCGACCTCGTCGTCGGCAACGCCGGGGCCGTACAGCTGTACGTCAACGGCAAGGAGGTCAAGAAGGTCGGCGACGAGGGCTCGGTGGAGCGGCTGAGCTACACGCCGGGGGATCCGCAGGCGGGCTGAGGAGCGCCGGTCACAACCCTTCCGCCGCCCCTCCCGGGACCCCTGGGACGGGCGGCGGAGACCTGCGCGCCATGGGGGTGTCCGGGACGAAGTAGGCTGAGCCCCATGCCCGAACGCCGTACCGTCGCCCTCGTCACCCTTGGCTGCGCCCGTAACGAGGTGGACTCGGAGGAGCTCGCAGGCCGCTTGGCAGCGGACGGCTGGGAGCTCGTCGAGGACGCCACCGATGCGGACGTCGCCGTCGTCAACACCTGCGGCTTCGTCGAAGCCGCCAAGAAGGACTCCGTCGACGCCCTGCTGGAAGCCAACGATCTGAAGGACCAGGGCCGGACCCAGGCCGTCGTCGCCGTCGGCTGCATGGCCGAGCGCTACGGCAAGGAACTCGCCGAGGCGCTGCCCGAGGCGGACGGGGTGCTCGGGTTCGACGACTACGCCGACATCTCCGACCGCCTGCAGACCATCCTCAGCGGCGGCGTCCACGCCTCGCACACCCCGCGCGATCGCCGCAAGCTGCTGCCGATCAGCCCGGCGGAGCGCCAGGACGCCGCGGGGATCGCGCTGCCCGGCCACGCCCAGTCCGACGCCGAGGAGCCCGCGGCGCCGCCGCAGGACCTGCCCGAGGGCGTCGCACCGGCTTCGGGGCCGCGGGCGCCGCTGCGCCGCCGACTGGGCAACGAGCCGGTGGCCTCGGTGAAGCTGGCTTCGGGCTGTGACCGGCGCTGTTCGTTCTGCGCGATCCCGTCCTTCCGCGGCTCGTTCATCTCGCGCCGTCCCTCGGACGTGCTCGGCGAGACCCGCTGGCTGGCCGAGCAGGGCGTCAAGGAGATCATGCTGGTCTCCGAGAACAACACGTCCTACGGCAAGGACCTGGGCGACATCCGCCTGCTGGAGACGCTGCTGCCGGAGCTGGCCGCCGTCGACGGCATCGAGCGGATCCGGGTCAGCTACCTCCAGCCCGCCGAGATGCGGCCCGGCCTCATCGACGTGCTGACCGGCACCGACAAGGTGGCGCCCTACTTCGACCTGTCCTTCCAGCACTCCGCGCCCGGGGTGCTGCGCGCGATGCGGCGGTTCGGCGACACCGACCGCTTCCTGGAGCTCCTGGAGACCATCCGCAGCAAGGCGCCGCAGGCCGGCGCCCGCTCGAACTTCATCGTCGGCTTCCCCGGCGAGTCGGAGGGCGACGTGGCGGAGCTGGAGCGGTTCCTCGGCGAGGCCCGGCTGGACGCCATCGGCGTCTTCGGCTACTCCGACGAGGACGGCACCGAGGCCGCCGGCTACGACGACAAGCTCGACCCCGAGGTGGTCGCCGAGCGGCTGGCGCGGGTCTCCCGCCTGGCCGAGGAGCTGACCGCGCAGCGGGCCTCGGAGCGGGTCGGGGAGAGCGTCCGGGTACTGGTGGACCGGATCGACGACGAGGACGACGGCGTCGTCGGGCGGGCCGCGCACCAGGCGCCGGAGACCGACGGCGTCACGCTGCTCACGAGCGGCCAGGACCTGCGGCCCGGTCGTATGGTCGAAGCAAAGGTGGTCGCCAGCGAGGGCGTGGACCTCGTGGCGGAGGTGCTGTCGGTGGACGGTACGGGATGTACCGAGGAGGCGGGCAGATGAGCGGAGCCTCGGCTTCTGCCGCCGGGAGGCCGCGCACGGCGCCGGTCGCCCGGCAGGCCGGGCTGTGGAACATCGCCAACGTCCTGACGATGCTGCGGTTGCTGCTGGTCCCGGCGTTCGTGCTGCTGCTGGTGCACGACGGCGGCCACGACCCGGCCTGGCGGGCGTTCGCCTGGGCGGCCTTCGCCATCGCCATGATCACCGACATCTTCGACGGTCACCTGGCACGGACGTACAACCTGGTCACCGACTTCGGCAAGATCGCCGACCCGATCGCGGACAAGGCGATCATGGGAGCGGCGCTGATCTGCCTGTCGGTGCTGGGGGACCTGTCCTGGTGGGTGACGGGCGTGATCCTCTTCCGGGAGCTGGGCATCACCCTGATGCGGTTCTGGGTGATCAAACACGGAGTGATTCCGGCCAGTCGGGGCGGCAAGATCAAGACATTGGCGCAGGGCACCGCCGTGGGCATGTACGTCCTGGTGCTGACCGGGCCGCTGGCCACCTTCCGCTGGTGGGTGATGGCGGTGGCGGTGGTCCTGACCGTGGCGACCGGGCTCGACTACGTCCGGCAGGCCGTGGTGCTGCGCCGGGCCGGGCTGGCCCGCGAGCGGGCCGAACGGGCCGAGCGGGCGGAAACGGGCGAGAGCCGGTGAGCGCGCCGGGTTCTGCGGCGGCCGGGGCGCTGGAGGTGCTCGCCGGGCGGCGGCAGAGCCTGGCGGTGGCCGAATCGCTCACCGGCGGGCTGGTCGCGGGCGAGCTGACCGGCGTTCCCGGGGCCTCGCGGGTGGTGCGCGGGTCGGTCACGGCCTACGCCACCGACGTCAAGCGGGATCTCCTGGGCGTGGACGGCGCGCTGCTGGACGCCCGTGGGGCCGTGGACGGCGAGGTCGCGCGGCAGATGGCGGCCGGGGTGCGGCGGGTGCTCGGTGCCGACTGGGGCATCGCCACCACCGGCGTCGCGGGGCCGGAGCCCCAGGACGGGCAGCCGGTGGGCACCGTCTACGTGGCCGTCCAGGGGCCGGACGGTGTGGGAAAGGCACGGCGGCTGGCGCTGGCGGGGGATCGTGAGCGGATCCGTCGGGACAGCGTTCAGGCGGTGCTCGCGCTGCTGTTGGGCGAACTCGCAGAAAATGCGCGGGCACAGGATACGGAACAACACGGGGGGAATGGATGTTTGCAGCCCTGAGTGAACACGTACTTGCTCCCGGCACGGCTGCGGCCCGAGGCGGTACGGTGGGGCGAGAAGGATCCGCGTCCGAGGTCCGAGGAGGGAGCCAGCGATGATTCTGCTTCGTCGCCTGCTGGGTGACGTGCTGCGCCGACAGCGTCAGCGCCAAGGCCGCACCCTGCGCGAGGTCTCGTCCTCCGCCCGGGTGTCACTCGGCTACTTGTCCGAGGTCGAGAGGGGCCAGAAGGAGGCGTCCTCCGAACTGCTCTCGGCGATCTGCGACGCGCTGGACGTGCGCATGTCCGAGCTGATGCGGGAGGTCAGCGACGAGCTGGCGCTCGCCGAGCTGGCGGCCTCCGCGGCTGCGACGGACACGGTGCCGGCACCGGTGCGACCGAAGCTCAACTCGGTGTCCGTCGCGTCCCTGGCCGGAGTGCCGGAGGAGCGCGTGACCATCAAGTCCCCGGCCGACGTCGTGGATGTCGTCGCGGCCTGACACCGCAGACCAAGCACGGCCGGAGCCCCGGCGGGCAGCAGCCCGCCGGGGCTTCCTGCTGCCCGGGTGGCGCCCCGGTGCGGGCCCGGCCGGACCGGCTGGGCTGCTCGGAGCGGAGCCCCGGCCCGTACCATGGGGCTAAATCGGATTATTCGCATGAATATCCTTAATGCGCCTGAAAAGGAGTATCTGGATGTCTGTGGTCACAAGCACGCTGTCCGAGGAAGCCCGAGCCGTCGTCGGCAACGCCCTCCAGGGGGCCTTGGTGGACCTGGTGGACCTCTCCCTGGTCGCCAAGCAGGTGCACTGGAACGTCGTCGGTCCGCGCTTCCGCTCCGTCCACCTCCAGCTCGACGAGGTCGTCGCCACCGCCCGGCTGCACGCCGACACGGTGGCCGAGCGGGCCTCGGCGATCGGGGTCTCGCCGGACGGCCGGTCCGCGACGGTCGCCAAGACCAGCGGTATCAGCGAGGCGCCGGACGGCTGGGTCAAGGACGTCGACGTCGTCCGGACGCTGGTGGACGCGCTCGGCGTGATCATCGGGCGGATGCGGGAGCGGATCGCCGCGACCGACGAGCCCGACCCGGTCAGCCAGGACATCCTCATCGGCCTCACCGCCGACCTGGAGAAGCACCACTGGATGTTCCAGGCCGAGGCCCACTGACCGCGGCCCGTCGGACTCGGCCCGGTGACCGGCCGGTCACCGGGCCCGTCGCCGGGGTTTTCGGAGCGCGCCGCACGCGCCGGGCGTGCGCCGGTGCGCCCCTGTCGCCGGTGGCGGGCCCGGTCTAGCGTCGGCCCGAGGAGGCAGGCATGGCGAGGCGTGCGTGGTACGTGCCGGGACGGTGGATATCCGCGGCGCTCGTCGGGGGCGTGTGGTGGTGGGCGGTGTCCCGGCTGCTCCTGTGGCCGGGGTCGGCGGGACCGGTGGAGGGGGCGGTGGCGACCGCGGGCTGGGGGCTCAGCCTGCTGCCCGTGCACTGCGTTCCGTGGAGCGGGCGACGGGCGGGGGCGCGTGGTCCGCTCCGGCGGGACGGCGCGGTCGCGGCCGTGGAGGCACGGCTGACGCAGGCGTGGCGGCGCTCCGAGGCGGGGCGGCTCGTCGGGCAGTGGTGGCGCAGGTCCCGGAACGGGGGCGACTGACGGTGCGTCACGGCACGGATGGGGGCGGCTGGCAGGTCGGGCACCAGTAGGTGACCCGCTCTTCGGTGCCGGGGCCCTGCTCGGCGGTGCGGACGACGGTGCCGCAGCGCAGGCAGGGGCGGCCGGCGCGGCCGTAGACCCACAGGCGGCGGTCCGAGCGGCCGGCCGCGCCGCCGTCGAAGGGGCGGGAGCGGGCGCCCCAGGGGGTGGTGACCCGGGTCGGGCGGTCCTTGTTGGCCTCCAGGAGCTTCTTGGCCAGCGCGGGGGCGCGTTCCGGGGTGGTGAGGCGGCCGATCGGCAGCCAGGGGGAGGCGCCGAGCAGGAAGCACAGCTCGGACTTGTAGACATTGCCGATGCCGGCGAGGTTGCGCTGGTCGAGCAGGGCCTCGCCGAGGGGGCGGTCGGGTGTGGCGAGCAGCCGGCTCAGGGCCTCGGCGGCGTCCCAGTCCGGGCCCAGCAGATCGGGGCCCAGGTGCCCGGTGACCCGGGGCTCGTCGGCGGTGCGCAGCAGCTCCAGGACGGGCAGGCGGTAGCCGACGGCGGTGTGCGCGGCGGTGCCGAGGACCGCCCGGATCTGGTGCGCGGGGCCGCCGCGCCAGCGCTCGGCCGGGGCGTAGATCTTCCAGGCGCCGTCCATCCGCAGGTGGGAGTGGAGGGTCAGGTCGCCCTCGAAGCGGGTGAGCAGGTGCTTGCCGCGGGACACCACCGCCCGTACCTCGCGCCCGGTGAGGTCCACCGTCGCCAGGCGCGGGACGCGGAAGTCGCAGCGGATCAGCGGGGCGCCGGCCAGCGCCTGGTGGAGACGGTGCGCCAGCCGCCAGACGGTGTCGCCTTCGGGCATGGGGCCATCATGCACCGCGGGCTGCGGGCGGCGGCTCCGTCCACGGCCCGGAGCCCGCCGGCGGGGTCAGCCCGCCGGTGGGGTCAGCCGCGCAGCCGCATTCCCCGGGGCGTGGGGTGGAAGCCCGCGGCCTCCAGGACGGGCGCGTAGGGGGAGGTGAGGGCGGAGGTGCCGTTGATGCGCTCGGTGGTGAGGGTGCCGACGGCGCCCGCCCGGGCCCCGTCGACGAGGGCCTCGACGGCGGAGTGCAGGCGGGGGTCGGTGGCGGCCTCGGCCGGGTCGCCGCCCAGTGGCCACATCAGGAGCGTCTTGCCGCCGCGCTCCAGGTAGAGCGTCAGCTCGCCGTCGACCAGGACGACCAGGGAGCCCGCCTTGCGGCCCGGCTTGTGGGTGGCCCCCTCGGGCGGCTCCGGCCAGGGCAGCGCGGCGCCGTACGCGTTGGCCGGGTCGGCCGCGGCGAGGACCAGGGCGCGCGGCCCCCCGCCGCGCCCGTGCCGGGCCGGGCCGCCGTCCGGGAACGGGCCGTCGGTGCCGCGCTCCCGCTGGGTGCTGATCGCCCGGAGGCGGTCCACCGCGCCGTCCATGGCGAACTGGGCGGCGCCCAGTCCCTCGACGACGTAGCCGCGGCGGGCCTGCCCGGACTCCTCGAAGGCGGCCAACACGCGGTAGGCGGCGGAGAAGCCGCCGGTGACCCCCTCGGCGGCGACCGCGCCGCGGGTGACGATGCCGTGCCGGTCGAGGAGCGTGCGGGCCAGGGCGTGGGCGCGGTGCGTCGGATCCGGCTCGGGCGCGGGGAGCAGGGACCAGCGGCCGCCGACGGTCGGCGGACCCGAGCGGGACGCGGTGGGGCGGGCGGCGGCGGTCAGCGTGCCGTACCTCCCCCGGGGGACGGCGCGGCGGGCGCGGTGGGCCGTGGAGCCCGCCGTGCGGCCCGAGCCGAGCAGGGCGCGCAGCGGGGCGAGGGTGTCGTTGGTGAGCCGACCCGACCAGGCCAGCTCCCACAGGGCGTCGGCGAGCTGCGGATCGGTGGCGTCCGGATGTGTGGTGGCCCGGACCTGGTCGGCGATCTGCCGGAAGAACAGGCCGTAGCCGGGGGCGAGAGAGCGCAGCACCGACTCGTGCAGCGCGGACAGTTCCAGGGGCAGCGGGGGCCGGAGCAGGAGGGGCGCGGTGTCGGCGAGGTGGAGCGAGAGCCAGCCGTCCTTGCCGGGCAGGGCGCCCGCGCCGGCCCACAGCACCTCGCCGGTGGCGGTGAGCTCGTCCAGCAGCGCCGGGGCGTAGCCGCCGACCCGGGACGGCAGGACCAGCTTCTCCAGGGCGGAGGCCGGCACCGGCGCGCCCTGGAGCTGCTCGACGGCGCGGACCAGGCCGTCGAGGCCGCGCAGCCCGGACGAGCCGGCGGCCGGCGGCGCGGGCGCCCCGGAGGAGGGCGCCGGCCGCGGCGCGCCGACGTGCTGCCACTGGGGGAGGAAGGCGGCCAGCGCGGCGGGCGGCACCGGCTCCAACTCCTCGCGCAGCGCGGCCAGCGAACGGCGGCGCAGCCGGCGCAGCACCTGGGCGTCGCACCACTCCTGACCGATCCCCTGGGGGTGGAACTCGCCCTGGACGAGGCGGCCGGCGGCGGCCAGGCGCTGGAGGGCGCCGTCGGTCACGGCGGTGCCCAGGCCGAAGCGGGTGGCCGCCTGTTCGGACGTGAACGGGCCGTGGGTGCGGGCGTACCGGGAGAGCAGATCGCCCAGCGGGTCCTTGACCGGCTCGGTGAACGACTCGGGGACGCCGACCGGGAGCGCGGTGCCCAGGGCGTCCCGGAGGCGGCCGGCGTCCTCGACGGCGGCCCAGTGCTCGGTGCCGGCGATCCGCACCCGGATGGCGCGGCGGGCCGCGGCCAGCTCCGCGGGCCAGGCCGGCTCGGCGCCCCGCTCGGCCAACTCGGCGTCGGTCAGCGGCCCCAACAGGCGCAGCAGGTCGGCGACGCCCTCGACGTCCTTGACGCGACGGTCCTCGGTGCGCCACTGGAGCTCGGCCTCCAGCTCCGTCAGGACCTCCGCGTCCAGCAGCTCGCGCAGCTCCGCCCGGCCCAACAGCTCGGCCAGCAGCCGGGAATCCAGGGACAGTGCGGCGGCGCGGCGCTCGGCGAGCGGGGAGTCGCCCTCGTAGAGGAACTGGGCGACGTAGCCGAAGAGCAGCGAGCGGGCGAACGGGGACGGCTCGGGGGTCGTGACCTCCACCAGGCGCACCCGGCGGGCCTCGATGTCGGCCATCAACTCCGTCAGCCCCGGCACGTCGAAGACGTCCTGGAGGCATTCGCGGACCGCCTCCAGGACGATCGGGAACGACCCGAACTCGCTCGCCACCTGGAGCAACTGGGCCGCGCGCTGGCGCTGTTGCCACAGCGGGGTCCGCTTGCCGGGGCTGCGGCGGGGCAGCAACAGGGCGCGCGCCGCGCACTCCCGGAAGCGGGAGGCGAACAGCGCGGAGCCGCCGACCTGTTCGGTGACGAGCTGGTCGACCTCGCCGTGGTCGAAGACCACGTCGGCGGCGCCGACCGGGGACTGCTCGGGGTCGAGCTCCGCGCGGTCGGCCGCACCGGAGCCGCCGTCGCCCTCGCCGTCGAGGAAGTCCAGGCCCATCAGGTCGGCGTCCGGCAGCCGCAGCACGATGCCGTCGTCGGCGTGCATCACCTGGGCGTCCAGGCCGTAGCGCTCGGTGAGCCGGGCGCCCAGGGCCAGCGCCCACGGGGCGTGCACCTGCGCCCCGAAGGGGGAGTGGATGACGACCCGCCAGTCGCCCAGCTCGTCGCGGAAGCGCTCGACGACGATGGTGCGGTCGTCCGGGACGTGGCCGCAGGACTGGCGCTGCTCGGCGAGGTAGCCCTGGACGTTGGCGACCGCCCAGTCGTCGAGGCCGGCGGCGGACATCCGGGCGCCGGCGTCCTCGGGGGCGAGTGAGCCGATCTCCCGGAGGAACGCGCCCAGCGCGCGGCCCAGTTCGAGCGGGCGGCCGAGCTGGTCGCCCTTCCAGAACGGCAACCGGCCGGGCACCCCGGGGGCGGGGGTGACCAGGACCCGGTCGCGGGTGATGTCCTCGATGCGCCAGGACGTGGTGCCGAGCGTGAAGACGTCGCCGACGCGGGACTCGTAGACCATCTCCTCGTCCAGCTCGCCGACCCGGCGTCCGCCGCTGCCCTTTCCGGAGCTCTCGCCGGCCAGGAAGACGCCGAACAGGCCGCGGTCCGGGATGGTGCCGCCGGACGTCACGGCCAGCCGCTGGGCGCCGGGGCGGCCGGTGACGGTCTGCGCGACGCGGTCCCAGACCAGGCGCGGGCGCAGCTCGGCGAAGGCGTCGGACGGATAGCGGCCGGCGAGCATGTCCAGTACGGCGGTGAACGCGGACTCCGGGAGCGCGGCGAACGGGGCCGCCCGGCGGACCACGGCCAGCAGCTCCTCGACGTCCCAGGTGTCCATCGCGGCCATCGCGACGACCTGTTGGGCCAGCACGTCCAGCGGATTGGCGGGCACCCGCAGCGCCTCGATGGCGCCCGCGCGCATCCGCTCGGTGACCACGGCCGCCTGCACCAGATCGCCGCGGTACTTGGGGAAGACGATGCCCTTGGAGACCGCGCCGACCTGGTGGCCGGCCCGCCCCACCCGCTGGAGTCCGGAGGCGACCGACGGCGGCGACTCCACCTGGACGACCAGGTCGACCGCGCCCATGTCGATGCCCAGCTCCAGACTGGACGTGGCGACCACGGCCGGCAGCCGCCCGGCCTTGAGGTCCTCCTCCACCTGGGCCCGCTGCTCCTTGGAGACCGAGCCGTGGTGCGCGCGGGCCAGCAGGGCCGGTGCTCCCTTGGCGGCGCCGGCCTCGGCCATCAGCTCGGCGGGGGAGTGGTGCTCGGGCAGCGGCGTGCCCGTGGTGCGCTCGTAGGCGATCTCGTTGAGGCGGTTGCACAGCCGCTCGGCGAGGCGGCGGGAGTTGGCGAAGACGATCGTGGAGCGGTGCGCCTGGACGAGATCGACGATCCGCTCCTCGACCTGCGGCCAGATGGAGGGCTTCTCGCCCGTCTCGCCCTCCTGGACGGGGGCGCTGCCCAGCTCGCCCATGTCCTCCACCGGGACGACCACCGTGAGGTCGAACCGCTTGCCGGACGGCGGCTGGACGATCTCCACCCGGCGCCGGGGCGAGAGATAGCGGGCCACTTCCTCCACCGGGCGGACCGTCGCGGACAGCCCGATCCGGCGCGCCGGGCGGTCCAGCAGCTCGTCCAGCCGCTCCAGGGACAGGGCGAGGTGGGCGCCGCGCTTGGTGCCGGCGACCGCGTGCACCTCGTCCACGATCACCGTCTCGACGCCGGCCAGCGCCTCCCGGGCCGCGGACGTCAACATCAGGAACAGCGACTCGGGCGTGGTGATGAGGATGTCCGGCGGGCGGGTGGCCAGTGCACGGCGCTCGGCGGCCGGGGTGTCGCCGGAGCGGGTGCCGACCCGGACGTCCGGCTCCGGCAGCCCGCGGCGGACCGACTCCTGCCGGATGCCCGTCAGCGGACTGCGCAGATTGCGCTCCACGTCGACGGCGAGCGCCTTCAGCGGCGAGACGTACAGCACCCGGCAGCGCTTCTTCGGCTCGGCGGGTGGCGGGGTGCTCGCCAGGGCGTCCAGCGACGCCAGGAACGCGGCCAGCGTCTTCCCGGAGCCCGTCGGCGCGACCACCAGGACGTCCGACCCCTCGGCGATGGCCCGCCAGGCGCCCTCCTGCGCCGCGGTGGGCGCACGGAACGCCCCCGCGAACCAGCCGCGGGTCGCGGGCGAGAAGGAGTCGAGCGCTGACTGGGTCATGTCCCCCATCGTGCACCGGACCACTGACAATCCGGTCCGCAGGCGGCCGCGGCCGGGTCGCGGTCGGTCCACCGGGCGGACGCCGCGCCGCCCGACCGCGCGCCGGACGCACAATGGCGGCATGGCCATGATCAGTGCGGGGGGCGCGCCGACCGCGCCGCGGGCGCGCGGCGAGTGGGCGCGCCACTGGCGCCCTCCCGAGTTGCCCGGCCTGGACCTGCTGCGGGCCCGCTACGTAGGGCACTCCTTCCCCCGCCACGCCCACGACGGCTACGTGATCTGCGTGGTCACCTCCGGGGTCGAGGCGGTCGGGCTGCGGGACGGCGTGGTCCGCGCCGGCCCCGGCGGCATCGTGATGCTCAACCCGGAGGTGCCGCACAGCGCGCGGGCCGGTGCCCCCGAGGGCTGGAGCTACGCCACGCTGTACCCGTCGGCGGAGGTCGTCGCCGGGATCGCCCGGGAGACCACCGGGCTGCGCGGCACCGCGGGCTTCGTCCGGGCCGTCGCCGACGAGCCCGGCACCGGCCGGTTGATCGCCGGCATCCACCGGGCCGCCGAGGCCGGCAACGCGCTGGCCGCCGACAGCCTGCTGCGGATCGCCCTCGCCCGGCTGCTGCGCGGCCACGGGGGTCCGCTGCCGGCCCGCGCACCCCGCTCGGCGGGCACTCGCGCCGCCGCCCGGGCCAGGGCGGTCCTGGAGGAGCGGATGGCCGACCCGCCCACCCTGGAGGAACTCGCCCGGGAGCTGGGGACCGGTCCGTTCGCGCTGCTGCGGGCCTTCCGCGCGGCGTACGGGATGCCGCCGCACACCTGGCTCACCGACGCCCGGGTGCGGCGCGCCCGCCGCCTCCTGGAGGCGGGCACTCCGCCCGCACGGACGGCGGTGGCGGTCGGCTTCACCGACCAGCCGCACCTGAACCGGCACTTCACCCGGATCGTCGGGGTGCCGCCGGGCGCCTACCGCCGGGAGCGCGCGGCGCCGCACGGCGCGCCGGGAGGGGAGCCCGGGGCGCCACGGACCAGGAGGCCGCGGGCCCGCGGCGACGCGGAGCGGTAGCCGGCGCCGCCCCGTCCCCCGCTGCCCGGAGGCCCAGTGGCGCGCAAGAACGTACAAGACGGTGGCGGCGGCGCCTCCTAGGGTCCGGGGCGTGGCGAAACAGAGAGCGCAAGCAGGCACGCGGCAGACGGCACCGAGGAGGGCGCGGGGCGCGCCCGCAGAGCACGCGGTCCAGGCGGTGGCGCCGCTGCCGCAGCGGCCCGACTCCGCCGTGATCCGGGACGCGTTGGGCGTCGGCGTCGCGGTCGGGCTGTCCGGCTTCGCCTTCGGCGTGACCTCCGCCGGGGCCGGGCTCAGCGTCTGGCAGAGCTGCGCGCTGAGCCTGCTGGTCTTCACCGGGGCCTCGCAGTTCGCCCTGGTGGGCGCGCTCGCCGCGGGTGGCAACCCGTTGACGGCCGCGGCCGGCGCCTTCTTCCTCGGCGTCCGCAACGCCTTCTACGGGCTGCGGCTCTCCGCCGTCCTGGGCTACCGGGGAACGGCCCGACCGCTGGCCGCCCACTGGATCATCGATGAGACCTCCGCGGTCGCCCTGGCCCAGCCCGACCGGCGCAGCGCCCGGCTGGGCTTCACCGTCACCGGGCTGGCGCTGTACGTCCTGTGGAACCTCACCACCCTCGGTGGCGCCCTGGGGGCCCGGGCGCTCGGCGACACCGACGCCTGGGGCCTGGACGCGGCCGGCCCCGCCGTCTTCGTCGCGCTGCTCGCGCCGATGCTGCGGTCCACCGTGGAGCGCTGCACGGCCGGCCTCGCGGTGCTGCTGCTCCTGGTGACGCTGCCGCTCGTGCCCGCCGGGGTGCCGGTGCTGCTCGCGGCGCTGGCCGCGCCCGTCGTCCTCGCCGTCCACGGGCGGCGCCGGCGGGCGCCCGCCCCGGGGGAGGCGATACCCGTGGCGCCGGTCCCGCAGGAGCGGGCCGGCGCGTCCCACGACGCACCGAAGGAGGACCGGGCATGACCGTCTGGATCGCGATCGGCGCCACCGCCGTGGGCTGCTACCTGGTCAAGTTCCTGGGCCTGTCGGCGCCCGCCGGCCTCTTGGAGCGCCCCCTGGTCAGACGGTTGGCCGCGCTGTTGCCGGTGGCGCTGCTGGCCGCGCTGACCGCCCAGGAGACCTTCAGCGAGGGCCGGCACCTGCTGCTCGACGCCAAGGCCGCCGGGGTCGCCGCCGCGGTCGTCGCCCTGCTGCTGCGCGCGCCGTTCCTGTTGATCGTCGCGGTCGCGGTGGCCGTCACCGCGGGGGTGCGGGCCCTGGGCGGGTGACCGCGCCGCCGGGCCGCCCGCCGGCCCGGCCCGCGGCCCCGGTCAACCCAGCGGCCGCCCGTAGGCGCGCAGGGTGAGCAGCGCCTCCAGCGTCACCATCGGGCGGCTCTCCAACGCGGTGCCCGGTGCCCACAGGCGCCAGGTGACGGGCCAGCCGCCGTCGTCCCCCTGGAGCGCGACGAGGTGGTCCAGCGCCCGGTCCACCTCCTGGTCGGTGAACCAACTGCGGGCCAGCGAACGGGGCGTGGCCGCGAAGTGGTACGCGAAGTGGTGCTCCCCGGGGGCGTACCCCTCCGGCACCGGGGTCTGGGCCGCCCGCGCGGGATCCAGGACGACCAGGCCCTGCTCCCGCACCAGACGGCCCAGTCGCTGCGCCGCGGCGGCCGCCCGCGGCCGGTCCGGGGCACCGTCCAGGAAGGCCACGGCCGCCGCGGCCTCGTAGGGGTGGGTCTGCTCCAGCGATTCCACGACCGCCCAGCAGTAGTCGGTGGCCCGGAAGAGCCAGGCGTGCCAGACCTGGTTGCGGTGCAGCAGCCCCACCACCGGGCCGGTCGCCAGGAGGGAGCTCGGCGGGGTGTCGACCACCGGGATCCAGGGTGCGGCCGGGTAGCCGCGCAGCGAGGGGTGCACCGCGGGCAGCGCCCCGTCGGGGGTCGAGATCCGGGTGAGGTAGCGGCAGATCCGTTCGACCCGGCGGCCGTCGCACCGCTCGATGCGGTCCAGGACCTTCAGGGCGTGCGCGGTGTGCAGCGGCTGGCTGACCGGGCCGCGCAGGTCGGGTTCCAGGGCGTGGCCGTAGCCGTCGTCGTCGTTGCGGTACGCGGTGAGCGCGGTCTCGACCGGGTCCGCGCCGCCGCCGAGGAAGTGGTACGCGAAGAGCCGCTGCTCCAGCACCCGGGCGGTCAGCCAGACGAACTGCTCGGCGCGCGCCAGAGGGGGCGCTGGGGGACTTTCGTTTTCGGCCATGGCCCCGACCGTAGGGGCCAAACCCCGCGCGGACACCGGCTCGCGGCCCGCTGCCCTCCGAGGGCGGGACCCTGGAGGCATCCGGTTGACGATCTCCGCGGTGGGCGCGGGGCGTCTTCAGGGGTGGGACGGGGATTGCGGGTTCGCGGTGCGCGTGCTGCAATGCCGCGCGTGATGGGTCAACTCCCGCTCCACAGACGCCTCTTCCTGGACCTCGCGCGGCTCGCGTCCGCGGCGTGTCGTCCGGCGGGCCGCTGACCCCGCCCCGTTCATCCGCTTTCGTACGTGTTCGTACCGGGCGTCAGCCGTCCCGGACGGCGGTCGGACCACCGTGCCCGGCCGATTCCGCGCCGGACCGTCGTGCGCGCGGCGTGCGGGACCGATCGTCCCGGATGCCGCCGCGCCGCCTGCCGGCCCCCGGGGAGCCGATGCCAACCGATCCTCCCGGTGGGCCGGTTGATCGGCGCCGCCCGTTCCGTACCACCGTCCCCACCGCTGACCGTGCGACCCGCGCGTGCGCCGTCCCGCCCGCGTGCCCGGCGCGCCCGAATCCGGCGCGCGCCGTCCCCCTTCCCGAATCCTGGAGCCGATCCATGCCCCCTCGCAGCACCCGCGTTCTCGCGCTCGCCGCCGCCCTGGCCGCCGTCCTCGGTACGGCCGGGCCCGCGCGGGCCGCGGCCCCGCCCGCCAACCCCCACCTCGCCGCGGGCGGGGCGGGGGCCATGCACGGCGACAGCGCCTCGTCGGACACCACGCCCCGCAGCGGCCCCGGGACCGGCGGGACCGTCAGCCACCGCACGGCGCTCCAGGCCGCCTGCCCGACCGTGGTCGCCGGGTCGGACGGCTACCCGGTGGCCGTGTGCACCGGCATGTTCGACCGGGCGCCGCACGTCCACCTGCTCGACCCGGCGACCGGCGCCTCGCTCACCGAACTGACACTCGCCAAGTCCAGCGTCCTGGGCGGCATCTACAGCTATCTGGACGAACGGGACCGGCTGGTGGTCGCCGACGGCTCCGGCGACCTGCTGCGGATCGCCCACGCCAGGAAGGCGGGCGGCGGCTGGGAGCTGAAGGTCGTCGAGCGGACACCGCTGACCGGCGCCGTGCCCGCCGGGGACAGCGTGGTCGGGCTCTCCCCGGACTGGCGGGGACGGGTGTGGTTCGCGACCGCGCACGGCCTCGTCGGCACGGTGGACACGACGACGAAGACCGTGCGGACGACGGACCTCGGCGAGGCCGTCGCCAACTCGATCTCCACCGCGCCCGAAGGCACCGCCGTCGCCACCGACCACGCGCTGTACCTGCTGCGCGCGGGCGCGGACGGCACGCCGCGGGTGGTCTGGCAGCGGGCCTACGACCGCGGGCCGGCCCGCAAACCGGGGCAGCTCAGCCACGGGACGGGCGCCACCCCGACGTTCTTCGGGCCGCGCACCGGTTCCGAGTACCTGGCGATCACCGACAACGCCGCTCCCCAGGAGCACCTGATCGTGGTGTCCACCGAGGACAACCGCACGGTGTGCCGGATACCGGTCCTCGACCCCAACGGCAGCGGCACCGAGAACTCGCCCATCGGGGCCGGCAACAGCGTCTACGTGGCCAGCACCTACGGCTACCCCTACCCGGCGGTGCCGGACGGCGCAGGGGCGGCGGAGCCGGCGAGCGCCCCGTTCTCCGGCGGGCTCACCCGGGTCGACGTCGACCGCGACGGGAGCGGCTGCGCGATCCGCTGGGACACCCGGATCCGCTCCGCCGCCGTGCCCAAGCTGTCCGTCGCGGACGGCACGCTCTACACCGTGGAGCGCACCGGCCTGCTGGACCCGGCACGGACCGGCATCCTGGACCGCTACGACTTCCTGGCCGTCGACGCGGAGACCGGACGGGTGACGAGCCGTCACCGCCTGGGAACCGGCTTCCTCTTCGACACGCTCCAGATGGCGGGCAACGCCACGCCGGGCGGCGTGTGGTGGCAGGGCACCCTCACCGGGGTGGTGCGGATCGCGCCCCGGTGAGCGCGCGGGCGGCCCGGTGCCGAACGCGCCGGAGCCCGGCCGTGACGGGTCACGACCGGGCTCCGGCGGGTGCTGCCGCGCGGCGGATCAGTACTCGTCGCCCTCGTAGTAGTTGTTGACGACCACCTCGGGCTCGTCGTCGTCGAACGCCTCGTTCAGCAGCGCACCGCCCACCAGGCCGGCGGCACCGGCACCGATCAGCGCGCCGGTGCCGAAGCGCCGGCCGCCGCCCTGCTGGTGGTCCGGCTGCTGGGCGTAGCCCTGCTGGGGGTAACCCGGCTGCGCCTGCTGCGGGTAGCCCTGCTGAACGGGCTGCGGATAGCCGGCCTGGGCGGGGGTGTAGAACGGCGGCGCGGTGGTCTGCACCCGCTGCGCACAGCCGCCGCAGGTCTGGACCTGGCGCGGCACGCCCCACTGCGGGGACCACGTCACGGGCGTCATCCCGGGGCCGTGGCTGGGGTCGAAGAAGCAGGTCATGTCGGAACTTCCTGTCGGTTGCGGTGAGGTGGCAGGGGCGAAGCCCGGCCCGGACGGTGCCGCTCCGGCGGCCGATGCCACGGCCACGGACGTCACCGTGGGCGTGGGCGGCGCCGGCGGGGCGGCGGGCCCGGTGGGCGCGGTGGAGGGGTGGGCGGGCGGCGCGGACCGGGCCGGTGCGGCCGCGGGGGCCGGCTCCTGGCGCAGCACGTCGACGCCGTAGTCCTGCGCGATGCCGGCGAGCCCGGAGGCGTAGCCCTGGCCGATCGCGCGGAACTTCCAGTCCGTGCCGTGGCGGTACAGCTCGCCGAAGACCATGGCGGTCTCGGTGGCGGCCTGGCCGGACAGGTCGAAACGGGCCAGCTCGGCGCCGCCGGTCCGGTCGACCACGCGGATGTAGGCGCTGCTGAGCTGGCCGAAATTCTGCCGGCGCTGCTCGGCCTCGTAGAGCGAGACCGGGAAGACGATCTTGGCGACCTCGGGCGGGACCGCGGCGAGGTCGACCTCGATCTGTTCCTGGTCCTCGCCCGTGGGCCGGCTGCCCGAGTGGCGCACCGAACCGTCGGGGCTGGTGAGGTTGTTGAAGAAGACGAAGTGCTGGTCGGTCAGGACCGTGCCGGACTCGCCGCACAGCAGCGCGCTGGCGTCCAGGTCGTGACCGGTCCCCGTGGCGGTCGCCACCTGCCAGCCCAGCCCCACCCTGACGGCGGTCAGACCTGGGGCCTGTTTGCTGAGCGACACGTTGCCGCCCTTGGTCAGGGCCACGCCCATGAGCTTCCTCCATAACGTTCCCGGCATCCGGCGTCCGTCGGCTACAACGCCAAGGAAATCAGCAAGGTTCCCTATCTTGCGCAATGCCTGAAGTATCAGGGTGAGGCGGCGTCAGAAGCGCGCCACCACCGCGTTCTGACGCCTTCCTGTCGCCGGACCGTCGCGGGGGTGACGGTCGCCTCACCGGTTGACGGCCCGGCCGGCCCGCGCCCAGTTCTCGTGCAGGCGGTCCAGGTAGGACTGGGCCTGGACGCCCGGCGGGGTGCCGTGCGCGAAGGCGCGCATGTTGCCCGCACCGGCGTTGTAGCCCAGCGCCAGCAGTTCGTCTCGGGTGTGCCCGACGGGCCGTGCGGGCAGTTGGCGGTCCAGGTCGTGCAGGTACCAGGCGGCCGCCTCGACGGCGAGGTCCCGGTCGTCCGGCAGCTCCTCCCACTTCCGGTCGGCGAACGCCCGACCGCGCTTGACCTCGTCGAACGCGGCCCGGTGCATGTTGGCGACCCCGAACGCGGCATCGGGTTTGTAGCGCTGCCAGGCCCGCTCCAGGGCCGGGTCGTGCGGTTTGTAGGACTCGTTGTAGAGGATCGCCATCAGCAGCTGGGGGTGGATGCCGGCGGCCGCCGCGTACCGGCGGACCGCGGCGGCGCAGTCGGCCGGGTCGTACGCCCCCGCCGACTGCGGGGCGGTCGTGCTGCCGCCGGGCGTCGCGGACGGGGTGGCGTCCGGCGCGGCGGACGACGTGGCGGCCGGGCGCGGTGCGGCGTCCGGGGTGGTGCCGCCGCGGTCGGTGTGCGCCACGGCCCAGACGGCCAGGGCGGCACCCGGCAGCACCCACCACCGCCACCGCACCCGGGATGCAGCCATCTCCCGCTCCTTCCGCCCCGCGCCGGCGTCCGGCGGACGGCCCGCCCGGCGCGCCGTTCAGCCGACGTTGACCCCGAAGTCCTGGGCGATGCCGCGCAGGCCCGAGGCGTAACCCTGCCCGATGGCGCGGAACTTCCACTCCGCGCCGTGCCGGTAGACCTCGCCGAAGACCATGGCCGTCTCGGTGGAGGCGTCCTCGGTGAGGTCGTAGCGGGCGATCTCCCGGCCGTCGGCCTGGTTGACCACCCGGATGAACGCCTCGCGGACCTGGCCGAAGCTCTGACCGCGTTCCTCGGCCTCGTAGATGGAGACCGGGAAGACGATCTTGCCGACCTCGGCCGGGACCGCGGCCAGGTTCACCTGGATCTGCTCGTCGTCGCCGTGGCTGCCGCCGGTGAGGTTGTCACCGGAGTGCACCACGGAACCGTCGGGGCTGGTGAGGTTGTTGAAGAAGACGAAGTGCTGGTCGGTGAGGACCTTCCCGGACTGGGCGCACAGCAGGGCGGAGGCGTCCAGGTCGTAGTCGGCGCCGGTGGTGGTGCGGACGGCCCAGCCCAGGCCGATGGTCACCGCGCTGAGGCCCGGGGCCTCCTTGCTGAGCGAGACGTTGCCGCCCTTGGACAGGGTCACACCCATGAAAAACCCTCCAGCTGTCCTGAATCCTGTCTGTGCCGTCGTTCTGGACAACGCCGGGAACCCCGTCTTGGTTCCACGATTGCGCAATATCTAAAATGTCCGAGGACGTGCGTGCCGCAGCGGTGCGGCGCACCGGCGACCCAAGAGGAGTGGCGGGATGTTCCTGGGCATGAGTACCCCCGACGTGCTCGTCATCGGCATCCTGGCGGTGCTGCTCTTCGGACCGGACAAACTACCGGAGTTCCTCCAGAACGCCACCGCGCTGGTACGCAAGGTGCGGAACTTCTCCGACCAGGCCAAGGAGGAGGTGCGCGCCGGACTGGGCCCGGAATTCAAGGACTTCGAGTTCACCGACCTGCACCCGCGGACCTTCGTGCGCAAACAACTGCTCGGCGACGACGGCCTGGGCCTCGGGGAACTCCGCGACGGCATCGGGGAACTGCGCGCCGCACTCGACCCGGAGCCGGCGGCGGCGCCGCACGCGAGCCGCGTGCCGGTGGACCTGCGCAAGCGGTCCGCGTTCGACGCCCCCATGGGCGAGCGCCCGCCGTTCGACGCCGACGCGACCTGAGCGGTCCGCGCGCCCGGTGGGGCCCTCAGCCGCCCAGTCGGCGCAGGCGGGCCGGCGGCGCGTCCGCCTCGCGGGCGGCGAGTTGGACGACGAGCGTGCGCATCACCGCGACCGTGTCCGGGTCGTCGACGAAGTACACCACCCGCCGGCCCTCGCGGCGGGAGCGGACGAGGCCGGCCAGTTTGAGCTTGGAGAGGTGTTGGCTGATGGCGGGCAGGGCGCC
>NZ_JBJMAB010000060.1:0-36045 GCF_045799175.1 Streptomyces sp. VTCC 41912 | reverse complement strand
TCGGACGTAAAGCGCAGCAGTCCGACCACACGCCCCGCAGCCCCCGGACCCGGCACCACCCACAACAAGGGGGCACCGCCCCACAACACCCCACCCGCCGAAGGCGGAACGGCAGACGCCCCACGGCGGCAAACCCGACAACGTGGGGAAGCCCCCCGAAGGGCGCGGTCTAGCCGGCCAGCATCAGGCCGATGCCCGCCACCATCAACCCGGCCGCCGCCAACCGCGGCAGTCCGAAGCGTTCCTTGAAGAACACCGTGCCGATGGCGGCCCCGACGATGATCGACGATTCGCGCAGCGCCGCGATGGGCGCCAACGGCGCGCGGGTCTGCGCCCACAGCACCAGCCCGTAGGCGAACACCGAGAGCACTCCGCCGGCCAGCCCGCGCAGTGCGAAGGGCCGGAGTTCGGCGACGAGGCGGCCGCGGCGGGTGATCAGCGCGTAGACCGGGATGGCCAGCCCTTCGAGGAGCATCAGCCAGCCGATGTAGCCCAGCGAGGTCTCGGAGGCGCGGACGCCCAGGCCGTCGACGGTGGTGTACGAGGCGATGGACAGGCCGGTGGCGACCGCGGCCGCTATCGCCGGCCAGTGCGGGCGGGCGCCGGAGCCGCGGATGCCCCAGACCGCCAGTCCCACCAGGCCCGTGGAGGCCAGCGCGACGCCGGCCAGCGCCCAGCCGCTGGGGATCTCGTGCACGAACAGCGCGGCGAGGACCGTGACGACCAGCGGCGCGGTGCCTCGGGCGATCGGGTACATCTGGCCGAAGTCGCCCATGCGGAACGACTGCATCAGCAGGCCCTGGTAGAGGATGTGCAGCACCGCGGAGCCCAGGAGGTACGGCCAGGCGGCGGCCGCCGGCAGCGGGGTGAAGCAGACCAGGAGCGCGCCGCACAGCGTCCCGCCGCCACCGACCAGGGTGAAGGCCAGGAGTTGGTCGCGTATCCCGTGGGCGATGGCGTTCCAACTTGCGTGGGTGACGGCGGCCAGCAGCACGGCCGCCACGACCAGCGGCGTCACGAGGACTGCTCGCGCACGTCCACCAGCCGGGCCCCGGCGTGGGCGAGCAGGGTCCGCGGGGCGAGCGGGAAGACGGTGTGCGGGGTGCCGGCGGCGGCCCAGACGGTGTCCTGGTCGAGGATGCGGCGGTCGGCGAGGACGGTGGTGCGGGTGCGGTGGCCGAACGGCGGGACGCCGCCGATGGCGTATCCGGTGGTCTCGCGGACGAGCGCGGCGTCGGCCCGGCTGACCTTGGCGGCGCCGAGTTCGTCGCGGACCCGTGCCACGTCCACCCGGGAGGCGCCGTCCATCAGGACCAGTACCGGTTCGCCGTCGGCGACGAAGATCAACGACTTGACGATCTGGGCGAGGTCGCAGCCGACCGCCGCGGCGGCCTCCGCGGCGGTCCGGGTGGCCTCGGGGAACGCGCGCACCTCGACGCTGAGGTCGAGCGCGGTGAGGGCCTCGGCGAAGCGGGGGTGGGCCTGGGCGGTCGTTGCGGTCGGAGGGTTGTCGGTCGCGGAATCGCTCATGGCCCGCACGCTAGCGAAAGCTGTACGGGCCATGCGAACGAGATCCGGACGCTGGACACCCCGGACGCGCGGGGTGTCCGGGCGTCTCAGCCGGCGGTGAGGATGGCGCGGACCACCGGGCCGGCGTTGGTGCCGCCGTGCCCGCTGGCCGGGACGACCGCGGCGGCCGCCAGGTCGTTGCGGTAGGCGGCGAACCAGGCGTTGGGCTTGTCCTGGCTGTCGACCTCGGCGGAGCCGGTCTTGGCGCCGATGTCGCCGCTGATGCCCTGCATCGCCTCGGCGCCCGTGCCGGCGGTGGCGGTCAGCTTCATCAGCGCCTTGAGGTTGGACGCGGTGTCCGGCTTCATGGTGCGCGCCGCCTTGGCGAAGGTGCGGTTGTCGAGCGACGGGGCGACGATGTACGGCTGGCGGAACCCGCCGGACTGGGCGGTGGCGGCGATCGACGCGACGTTCAGCGGGTTCATCCGGACCCCGCCCTGACCGATCAGCGAGGCCGCCATCTGGGCGTCGTGCTGGACCGGGACGGCGCCGTCGAAGGTGGGGATGCCGGTCGCCCAGTTCAGCCCGATGCCGAAGACGTCCCGGGCCTCCTTGGTCAGGTCGTCGTCGCCGAGGTCCTTGGCGTGCCCGATGAAGGCGTTGTTGCAGGACGCCGCGAAGCTCTGCGCGAAGGTGCCGTCGGGGATCTCGGACTGGTTGAGGTTCTGGAACTTCCAGCCGCCGACGGTGACGAACTTCGGGCACGGGTTCTTCTTGTCCGGCGCCGTCAGCCCCTTGTCCATCAGCATCGCGGACGTGACGATCTTCATCGTCGAACCGGGCGCCAGCGACCCCTGGGTGGCGACGTTGAAGCCGTCGGCGGGGGAGTTGGCGAGCGCCAGGATCTCCCCGGTGCTGGGCTTGACGGCCGCCGCGGACGCCGACTTCTTGCCCTTGACGGCGTTCTCGGCGGCGGTCTGGAGCTTGGCGTCGAGCGTCGTGTGCAGGGTGCCCGGGGTGCCCTTGGAGAGCACCTTCAGCGTCTTGTCGGGCTGCTGCTTGTTGCTGTCGGCGGCCTTGGCGCGGTGGACGTAGAGCTCCACGCCCGGCTTGCCGTCGGTCTTGCTGCCGTACTTGGTGCGCAGGCTGTCCAGCACCCCGGCGAGCGTGGGGTGGTCCTTGGCGGTCAGCTCGACGCCGTTGCGGTCCACCGCCTTGATCGGCGGCGCCTCGGCCTCCCCGGTGCGCAGTTCGTCGCCCTTGGCCAGACCCGGGTAGAGCGTCGAGGGCTGCCAGGCGACCTGCGGCTTCCCGGTGGCCTTGTCGCGCTGGAGGGCCACCGTGCTGCCGTACGAGAACGGGGTCTTCACGGCCTTGTAGTCGATCTCGGTGCTGACCGTGTACGGCACCTTGTCGCCGGCCGGGGTGCCCGGCTTCAGCGTCACCTTCGAGAACTTCGCCTGCGGGGCGAAGGCCGTCAGCGCGGTCCGGGCGGCGTCCGGGTCGTCGGTCAGCGCCGCGGCCTTGGCGACGTCACCGGACTGCCAGGCCGTCAGGAAGGTCTGGGCGGTGGTGTTCACTTCCTTGGCGGTGAGCGGGCCGGAGGGCACCGTGGGGCCGCCGTCGCCCGACTTGGCATCCGCCGACCTGACCGCCTGCGGAGCCCCGTCGTCCGAGCCGCCGAACAGCGTGAACCCGCCGACGACGCCCGCCACCAGGGCCACCGACCCGCCGATCAGTCCGTACTTCACCTCGCGGCGCATGCCACCGATCCCCTCCCAGGAGCTTGATCCTTGAGTACGCACCCAAGAACGCCCATCGCACTCTAAGGGACACGGGCGCGTGGTGAGTCTCGATCCGGGCACGGTCCGGTGACGCTCCGTCGAACCGACGTGACGGGTTCGTCACATCGGCGGGCTCAGACCCAGCTGTCGAACCACATCCGGTTGTGCCAGGCGCTCTTGGGGATCGGCATACCCGTATAGAGGGGGTAGAAGTAGATGAAATTCCACACGATCAGGAGAACGAGCACTCCGGCGCCGACCGCGCCGAGGGTGCGCCGCCGTTCACCGGCCCCCGGCGGTCCGATGATCGCGCCGATCATCATCGCCAGCGCCAGGCACAGGAACGGCACGAAGACCACGGCGTAGAAGAGGAAGATGGTCCGCTCCTGGTAGAGGAACCACGGCAGGTAGCCGGCCGCGACGCCGCAGGCGATCGCCCCGGCCCGCCAGTCCCGCCGGAACAGCCACCGCCACAGCACGTACAGCAGCGCGAAGCAGGCCGCCCACCACAGCAGCGGGGTGCCCAGCGCCAGCACCTCGCGGGCGCAGCCCTCGGCGGCGGTGCAGCCGTCCTGCCCGGCCTTGGGGTCCTCGTAGAAGTACGAGACGGGGCGGCCCAGCACCAACCAGCTCCACGGGTTGGACATGTAGGTGTGCGGTGTGGTCAGGCCGGTGTGGAAGGCGTAGACCTCGCTCTGGTAGTGCCACAGGCTGCGCAGCCAGTCCGGCAGCCAGGTGAAGGAGCCCTGTCGGCCCTCGGGGGAGGTGGCCCAGTCGCGGTAGTAGCCGCCCTTGGTGGCGATCCAGCCGCTCCAGGACGCCAGGTAGGTGGCGAGCGCCACCACGACCGTCGCGCCGAACGCGGGCAGCGCGTCGCGCCGCAGCACCGACCGGAACGGGCGGCGGGCGCCGGCGGTGCGCCGCGCGCCCATGTCCCACAGCACCGACATCAGCGCGAACGCGGCCAGGAAGTACAGGCCGTTCCACTTCGTCGCCGCCGACAGGCCCAGGCACAGGCCGGCCGCGATCCGCCAGGGTCGCCAGCCCAGCCGCAGCCGGTCGCCGACCTCGTCGTCCGGTCGGGCCACCCCGGCCGGGCCGAGGGGCAGCGCCGCCGCCAGCCGGGCCCGGGTGCGGTCCCGGTCCACCAGCAGGCAGCCGAAGCCGGCCAGCACCCAGAACATCACGATCAGGTCGAGCAGTGCGGTGCGGCTCATCACGAAGTGCAGCCCGTCCACCGCCAGCAGCCCGCCGGCCAGGCAGCCCAGTGCCGTCGAGCGCAGCAGCCGCCGCCCGATGCGGCAGACCAGCAGCACCGACAGGGTGCCGAGCAGCGCGGTCATGAACCGCCAGCCGAAGGGGTTCATCCCGAACGCCCACTCGCCCAGCGCGATCAGCCACTTGCCCATCGGCGGATGGACGACGTACGAGTGCTCCGGCGAGAGCAGGATCTGCGGGGGATGGGCCAGCAGGGCGTCGTTGGCGTTCTTCGCCCAGGTGCCCTCGTAGCCGTACTGGAGCAGCGACCAGGCGTCCTTGGGGTAGTACGTCTCGTCGAATATCACCTTGCGCGGGCTGCCGAGGTTCCAGAACGTCAGCACGCCCGCGAACAGCGTCACCAGCAGCGGCCCGATCCAGCCCGACCAGCGCGCGAGCCGCCGGGCCAGGTCGGGGCCGGTGCCGAAGAGCGCCCACACCCGCCCGTCCGGCTCGGGGAACGGCGCCACCAGCCGCGTGTGGACGTCGGCCTCGGGCCGGCCGGCGTACCCGAACCGGCGCAGCCGCCGCTGCCACGCCGGGGGCCGGTCGGTCGCCTCCGGGGTGCGCAGGGCGGCCGGGGGCGTCGCACTGGTGTCACTCGTCACCCGGCCCATCGTAGGGAAGCGGTCTGTGCGGCGGGGGCCCGCGGCGCCGGGGCGGTGCCGCGCGTCACCGGCCCGGGCCCGGCCGGGCACCGGCGCGGGGCTGGGAGGATGGGGGCGTGACTGGAACGCTGGTACTTGCAGGGACGCCCATCGGTGACGTCGCGGACGCCCCGCCGCGGCTCGCCGCCGAGTTGGCCGCCGCCGACGTGATCGCGGCCGAGGACACCCGGCGGCTGCGCCGACTGACCCAGGCGCTGGAGGTCCAGCCGGTCGGCCGGATCGTGTCGTACTTCGAGGGCAACGAGGCGGCCCGCACGCCCGAGCTGGCGGACGCGCTCGCCGGTGGGGCGCGGGTGCTGCTGGTCACCGACGCCGGCATGCCGTCGGTCTCCGACCCGGGCTACCGGCTGGTCGCGGCGGCCGTCGAGCGCGACATCAAGGTCACCGCGGTGCCCGGGCCGAGCGCGGTGCTCACCGCCCTCGCGGTGTCCGGGCTGCCGGTGGACCGGTTCTGCTTCGAGGGGTTCCTGCCGCGCAAGGCGGGGGAGCGGCTGTCCCGGCTGCGGGAGGTCGCCGAGGAGCGGCGCACCCTGGTCTACTTCGAGGCGCCGCACCGCCTGGACGACACCCTCGCCGCGATGGCCGAGGTCTTCGGCGCGGACCGGCGGGCGGCGGTCTGCCGCGAGCTGACCAAGACCTACGAGGAGGTCCGGCGCGGCGGGCTGGGCGAGCTGGCCGAGTGGGCCGCCGAGGGCGTCCGCGGGGAGATCACCGTCGTCGTCGAGGGCGCCCCGGAGAGCGGGCCGGGGGAGCTGGACGCCGCGGAGCTGGTGCGCCGGGTGCGGGTCCGCGAGGAGGCCGGGGAGCGCCGCAAGGAGGCGATCGCGGCGGTGGCGGCGGACGCCGGGCTGCCCAAGCGGGAGGTCTTCGACGCGGTGGTGGCGGCGAAGAACGCCGAGCGGGACGCCGGACGGGGCGCGGCCGGGACGGTGTGACAACCCCGCCCGGCTGAGCGTCAAACCGCTCGGGAGAGCACAAAAGCCCAGACCAGAGCCATGATCCGACCTCTGGGAAGGTAAACGGCCGGCATCGAAGGTAAAGCGATCACCCGTCCAGCGGTGCGTTTTTCCTACGACCTGCCAAATCTGGGCCAATAGGTAGCAGCTCGGCTGCGTTCCGCCCCCGAAAGGCGTTCCCTGGGAACCGGGACCTCCCGTCCCCGGAGAGCTTGTCCAGCGGACAAGAGGAGCGCACATGAGCGACACCACGAAGACCACCGCCGGTACCCCCGGTGCGGCGCCCGCACACCCCGTTCCGCCCCACCCCCGACGGTCCGAGCCCGCGGCCCACGAGGCGTACGCCTTCTGCTGCATGGGCTGTGGCCACGGCTGGGAACAGGCGTACGAGATCGAGCACCAGGTGGATGCCAAGGGCGTCACGCACGCCGTCTACTACGCGGACGGCGAGCGTGTCCCGTCCCCCCTGACCCACCCCACGTGCGCCAACTGCGGCGGCCACGTCGTCCGCATCATGCGCTCCGGTCAGGTCTCGATGGTCTCCGACGCGATCGCGCACCTGCACCAGCGACCGCAGCACCACCGCAAGGCCGCCCACCGCGAGGACGCCGCCGGGCACGAGGACGCCGGCCCCCGCGACGGCTCCGGCCGCACCGGCAGCACCGCCGACCCCGACCGGCACCACTGGCACCTCTCCGACCTGCTGCACCCCTTCCAGCACCACCGCAGGTGAGGCGCCGGCCGCGGCCCTCGTAGGATCGCGGCCATGGCCAAGCAGGACAACGACACCCCGCCCCCGCTGCCGGAACCCCTCCGGGTGCCGGTCGCGGACTCGCACACCCACCTGGACATGCAGGACACCACCGTCGAGGCGGCGCTCGCCAAGGCCGCCTCCGTCGGTGTGACCACCCTCGTCCAGGTGGGCTGCGACCTGGCCGGCTCCCGCTGGGCCGCGGACACCGCCGCCGCCCACGCCGCCGTCCACGCCGCCGTCGCCCTGCACCCCAACGAAGCACCCCGGATCGTGCAGGGCGACCCCGCCGAAGGCGGCGGTGGGCTACGGGCGGACCGGTCGCGGCAGGCGGCCCGGACCGCCGGCGGGGACGCCGCCCTCGACGACGCGCTCGCCGAGATCGACGCCCTCGCCGCCCGCCCCGAGGTCCGCGGCGTCGGCGAGACCGGCCTGGACTACTTCCGCACCGGCCCCGAGGGCACCGCCGCCCAGCAGCGGTCCTTCCGCGCCCATATCGAGATCGCCAAGCGGCGCGGCAAGGCCCTGGTCATCCACGACCGGGAGGCCCACGACGACGTGCTGCGCATCCTGCGCGAGGAGGGCGCGCCCGACCGGGTCGTCTTCCACTGCTACTCCGGCGACGCCGCGATGGCCGAGACCTGCGCCGCCGCCGGCTACTTCATGTCCTTCGCCGGCAACGTCACCTTCAAGAACGCCCAGCCGCTGCGCGACGCCCTCGCCGTCGCCCCGCCCGAACTGGTGCTCGTCGAGACCGACGCCCCCTTCCTCACCCCCGCGCCGTACCGCGGACGGGCCAACGCCCCCTACCTCATCCCGTTCACCCTGCGCGCCATGGCCGAGGTGAAGGGCATGACGGAGGACGCGCTGGCCTCGGCCGTAGCCGCCAACACCGCCCGCGCGTTCGACTACTGACGCGGTCGGGCTCGGTTCGGCCACCCCGCGCCACCGCGGCGAGTTGGGCCCGCCGCCCGCACTCCGCTACATTCCGCGCTTGACCGGTTACCGGACGACACCCGTGGCAGGTGCAGCGTGAGTCCATCGCAGAGCGGCCAACGCGTCGGGCGCGGCCGGGGCCGCCGCCGGCGCGCCGCCGACACCCCGGAACAACTGCGCCGGCTGCTGCCCCGCGCCCTGGTCGTCGCGTTCCTCGCCGGCGGCACCACCGCCTTCGTCGCGCACGACAAGGCCGTCAAGCTCAGCGTCGACGGCGACCCGCGCACCCTGCACACCTTCGCCGACGACGTCGACGAACTCCTCGCCGACCAGAAACTCGACATCGGCCGCCACGACATCGTCGCCCCCACCCCCGGGACCGACCTCGCCAGCGGCGACGAGATCGTGGTCCGGCACGGCCGGCCGGTCATGCTCACCCTCGACGGGCAGCGCCGCCAGGTGTGGACCACCGCCGACACTGTCGAGGGGGCCCTGCACCAGCTCGGGGTGCGCGCCGAGGGCGCCTACCTCTCCGCCGCGCGTTCCCAGCGCATCGCCCGGCACGGCCTGGAACTGCACGTCCGCACCGAACGCGCCCTGGTCTTCGTCGCCGACGGCCGCGAGTACCACGTCCGCACCAACGCCGCGACCGTCCGCGAGGCCCTCGCCCAGGCCGGCCTGGCCCTGCGCGAGAGGGACACCACCTCGGTGCCGCCGGACAGCTTCCCCCGCGACGGCCAGACCGTCTCGGTGCTGCGCATCACCGGCACCACCGAGGTCCGCGAGCAGCCCGTGCCGTTCCGCACCGTCAGGCGGCCCGACCCGGCGCTGCCCCGCGGCACCGAAGTGGTGGTCCGCCCCGGCGTCCCCGGCCTGCGGCGCGTCACCTACCGCCGCGACACCGTCAACGGGGTGCGCCGCAAGCCCCACAAGGTGGCGGTCGAAACGGTCCACCGCCCCCGCCCGCAGATCATCCACGTCGGCACCCAGGCGCTGCCCACCTCCGTCAGCGGCGCCGACGGCCTGGCCTGGGAGGCGCTCGCCCAGTGCGAGGCCGGCGGCCGCCCGGACGCGGTCGACGTCTCGGGCACCTACGGCGGGCTCTACCAGTTCGACGTCGGGACCTGGCACGGGCTCGGCGGCTCCGGCCGACCCCAGGACGCCCCCGCCGCCGAGCAGACCTTCCGGGCCAAGAAGCTCTACGTCACCCGGGGCGCGAGCCCGTGGCCGGTCTGCGGCCGTAAGCTTCACGGGTGAGCGACCGCAAGACCACTGACGAAACCGGCCCGCTGCTGGGCCCCGCCGACGTCCGGGAACTGGCCACCGCGCTGGGCGTACGCCCCACCAAACAGCGCGGCCAGAACTTCGTCATCGACGCCAACACCGTCCGCCGGATCGTGCGGACCGCGCAGGTCCGCCCCGACGACGTGGTCGTCGAGGTCGGCCCGGGCCTGGGCTCGCTGACCCTGGCGCTGCTGGAGGCCGCCGACCGGGTCACCGCCGTCGAGATCGACGACGTGCTCGCGGCGGCGCTGCCCGGCACCGTCGCGGCCCGGCTGCCCGAGCGCGCCGACCGCTTCGCGCTCGTCCACCGCGACGCCCTGCACGTCACCGAGCTGCCTGGCCCGGCCCCCACCGCCCTGGTCGCCAACCTCCCCTACAACGTCGCGGTGCCGGTCCTGCTGCACATGCTGGAACGGTTCCCGACCATCGAACGGACCCTGGTCATGGTCCAGGCCGAGGTCGCCGACCGGCTCGCCGCCGGCCCGGGCAACAAGGTCTACGGCGTCCCGTCGGTCAAGGCCAACTGGTACGCCCAGGTCAAGCGGGCCGGGGCGATCGGCCGCAACGTCTTCTGGCCGGCGCCCAACGTCGAATCCGGTCTGGTCTCGCTCGTCCGCCGGGCCGAACCGCTGCCCTCGCGGGCCTCCCGGGAGGAGGTCTTCGCGGTCGTCGACGCCGCCTTCGCGCAGCGCCGCAAGACCCTGCGGGCCGCCCTCGCCGGCTGGGCGGGCTCGGCGCAGGCCGCCGAGGCGGCCCTGGTCGCGGCCGGCGTCTCCCCGCAGGCCCGTGGCGAGGCGCTGACGATCGAGGAGTTCATCGCCATCGCCGAGAACAAGGTCGCGGCCACGGACCAGGAGACCGCCCGATGACCCGCAACGCCCCCTACCGCGTCACCGTCCGCGTGCCCGCCAAGGTCAACGTCCAGCTCGCGGTCGGCGGCCGCCGCCCGGACGGCTTCCACGACCTGGCCAACGTCTTCCTCGCCGTCGGCCTGCACGACGAGGTCACCGTCACCCCCGCCGACGCCCTGACGCTCACCTGCACCGGCCCCGACGCCGACCAGGTCCCGCTGGACGAGTCCAACCTCGCCGCCCGCGCCGCCCGCGCGCTGGCCACCCGGCACGGCCTGGACCCCCGCGTGCACCTGCACATCGCCAAGGACATCCCGGTCGCCGGCGGCATGGCCGGCGGCAGCGCGGACGCCGCCGGCGCCCTGCTGGCCTGCGACGCACTGTGGGGGACCGGCACCTCGCAGGACGAACTCCTTTCGATCTGCGCCGAGTTGGGCAGCGACGTGCCGTTCAGCCTGGTCGGCGGCGCGGCCCTGGGCCGCGGTCGGGGCGAACTGCTGGAGCCGCTGCCCGTCGGCGGCACCTTCCACTGGGTCTTCGCGGTCGCCGACGGCGGCCTGTCCACCCCCGCCGTCTACAAGGAGTGCGACCGCCTGCGCGACGCCTCCGGCACCGGCGCGACCACCGCCGACATCCCCGACCCCGAGCCGACCCCGGCCCTCCTGGACGCCCTGCGCACCGGCGACGCCACCGCCCTGGCCGCGTCGATGAGCAACGACCTCCAGGCCGCCGCGGTCTCCCTCCGCCCGTCGCTGGCCGCCACCCTCGCCGCCGGCACCGACGCCGGGGCGCTGGCCGCCCTGGTCTCCGGCTCCGGCCCGACCACGGCGTTCCTGGTGGCCGACGCGGACCAGGCCGACCGGGTCGCCGCGGCCCTGCGCGCCTCGGGCACCTGCCGCGCGGCCCGCACCACCGCCGCCCCGGCCCCCGGAGCGACGGTCCTGCCCCAGGGCTAGGGAGTGCGCCGTACGGCGTCGGGCGCTACGGTCCGTGATCGATCCGTGGCCGTACCGTGCCCGTCCGCCGGCAACCGTTCGACCCGGCGTTCGAGTCTGGACCTGCATGACGGTTTCGAGAACGGGCCCACGACGACGGCGCGCGACCACGGCCGGGGCGGCCGCCCTGCTGGTCGTGTTCGGCGGGGCGGTGACGTCCTGCGGTGCGGGCAAACCCGAGGGGGAGAAGGCCGCGCAACGGGCCGAGTTGGCGTTCCGGGACCCGGTGGGCACGAGCTACCTCCGGTACATCGAGAAGTCGGAACGGGAGTGGGCGGCGGCCGGGGCCTACGACCCGTTCTCCGTCACCCTGGCGGCGAGCAGGGTTTCCCCGGGCACGGGGCAGGTGAGCGCCAGGAACATCAAGGTGACCGTCGACACGACCGCCACGAAGTCGGTGACGTTCAACACCATGAACAGGGAGCAGGGCTGCAAGGGCGTCCGTGGTCTCGTCACCTGCACCCCGAAGGACATCGAGTCGGGCGAGCAGGAGAACCTCCGGCTGTTCCACATGGTGGTGAGACGGGACGCGAAGAAGGGCCGGGCCGGGTCCATGAAGGTCACCGTGACCAGCGACAACGCCCCCACCATCAGCTTCACCTCCCAACTGGTCATCGGTTCGCCCGGCCTGAGCGCGCGCCGGGACCTGCACCCGGCGTCCGATCCGATAGAGCCCGGCTCCGAACTGGAGGTGCGGCCCGCGTTCGGTAACGAGGGCGCCGTCGACGTCGACGGTGACCTCAGCGTCGCGGTGGAGGTGTCGGGCCAGGCGACGTTGCGCCGGCAGTACCGCAACTGCCGTTACGACAAGGCCGACGCACCGAAGAAGGCGCTGTGCACGATCCCCGGGCCGCTGCCGGTCGGAGCGGCGTACGAGACCGACCGGCCGTTCACGGCGGCCGTCGACGAGACCGGCAGCCAGGGCAAGATCACCGCCACCCTCTATCCCGCCCCCAACACGCCGACCCGCGACCTGTTGCCGGACTCCGCCCCGCGGGGAAGCGGCGCTCCGCTCGGTTTCCGCCCGACCGACGGCAGCCATTTCGATCATTTCGACAGGGAGTTGGCCTTCGGCGACATGCGGTTCCGCACCACCCGCAGATACGACCGGCAGGTCAACGGGTTCGCCATCAAGGGCAAGGTGGGCCAGACGAGGGAGATCGACGTGATGGACGCGGGCGGCTACTTCGACGGTGACTCGTACGTGACCCTGCCCGAGGGTGTCAGCCTGATCGCGCACCAGGAGGGCGAGGCGAGCGAAATGCTCTTCTGCGCGTACACCGACGAGAAGAACCGGAAGGTCGTGTGCCCGGCGCCCGACAACCCCCTCCCCGTACTGCGCGTCCGCATCGACAAGCGGGTCGAGGGCGCGCGGGGCACGATCTCCGTGAAACCCGACCCGGAGCACCCGGACCCGGACCTGACCAACAACACCGCCCCGATCACGATGGAGTACGCGGACTGAGGGGCGGTCAGGCCGTGTCCGATCCGTGGCCGTACCGTGTTCGTCCGCCGGCAACCGTTCGACCCGGCGTTCGAGTCTGGACCTGCATGACGGATTCGAGAGCGGGCATCCGGCGACGGCGCGCGACCACGGCTGGGGCGGCGGCACTGCTGGTGGTGCTCGGCGGGATGGCGACCTCCGGCTGCGCGGCGTCCCCGCGGGCGGACGAGCCACAGCGGGCGAAGCTGACGTTCCAGGACGAGCTGACCACGAGCTACCTCCGGCATTTCACGGAGTCGGAACTGGAGGAGATGACCGGCGACAATTCCGAGCCGTTCTACGTCAACCTGGCGGCGAGCAGGGTTTCCCCGGGCACGGGGCGGGTGAGCACCAGGAACATCAAGGTGACCGTCGACACGACCGCCACGAAGTCGGTGACGTTCGACACCAGGAAACGGGAGCAGGTGTGCAAGGGCGTCCGTGGTCTCGTCACCTGCACCCCGAAGAACCTCACGTCGGGCGACTCCGCGAACGTCTGGCTGTTCGACATGAGGGTGAGGCGGAACGCGCAGGACGGCCCGGCCGGGCCCATGAAGATCACCGTGACCAGTGACAACACCCCCACCATCCACCGGACGATTCAACTGGTCATCGGGGCGCCGGAGTTGGCAGTACGTGAAGGCGAGGGCTTGGCCGACGTGGCGCCCGGCTCCGAGGTGAAGGCGCGCCCCGCCTTCGGCAACAGGGGGAAATCAGGTCTGGACGACGACCTCAGCGTCGTGGTGGACGTGAAGGGGCAGGCGACGCTGCGCAGGCAGTTCAGCAACTGCCGCTACGACAGGGCCGACGCGCCGACGAAGGCGGTCTGTACGTTCCCTCGGCCGCTGCCCGCCGGAGCGGCGTACGAGACCGACCAGTCGTTCACGGCCAAGGTCGCCGAGACCGGAAGACAGGGCGCGATCACCTACACCGTGTATCCCGCCCCCAACACGCCGTCCAGTGCGCGGCTGCCCGACTCGGCCCCGCGGGGTACCGGCGCGCCGCTCGGGTTCCGTCCGGTCGACGGCGGCCTGTTCACCACGTTCGGCCGGGAGTCGGCCTACAGCGCCGTGCAGTTCCGCACGACCCGGACCCGGGACCTACAGGTCAACGGGTTCGCCCTCAGGGGCCAGGTGGGCCAGACGAACGACATCAGCGTGAAGGACCTGGACGGCTACTACGAGGGTGGCGTGTTCCTGACCCTGCCCGAAGGCGTCAGCCTGGCGTGGCACCCCACAGGCGAAGGGCACGAAGAGCTCTACTGCGGTTACGTCGACGAGAAGAACCGCAAGGTGCTGTGCCCGGCACCCCTGATCGACCCGCCCACACTGCGGTTCCGCATCGACAAACGGGTCGAGGGCGCCCGGGGCACGGTCTCCGTGCAGCCCGATCCGGAGCACCCGGACCCGGACCTGACGAACAACACCGCCCCGGTCACGGTGGAGTACGTGGACTGAGGGGCGGGCGGGGCGTCGTCACGCGTAGCGCGGCAGGCCGTCCGTCGAGATCGTCCACTCGGCGATGGTGACGTCCTCGCCGTAGACGAAGTCCTTGCGGGTGGCGTAGCGGGGGCCGTCCGGGGTGGAGTGGATGTCGGAGAAGACCGCGCCCGTTCCCGTGCGGGGGTCGAAGACCGCGTAGACGGGGATGCCCAGGAGGGGGTAGTCGCGGGTCTTGCCCACCCAGTCGTTGTCCGGGTTGGAGCGGGAGACGACCTCGATGGCGGCGATCACCGTACGGGGATCGATGGAGCCCTCGACGTTGAGATCGGTCCAGGCGATCACCATCACGTCAGGGTGCCGCATGATGCCCTCGGGCTCGTCTTCGACATCGGGTGTGCCGTTGTGGGCCAGCAACTCGTCCGGCATCAGCTTCTCCAGACGCCGGCTGACGTGTGCGGCCGTGACCTCGTGAGGCCCTCCCGGCGACCTCATGTCGTGAACGATCCCTTCCTTGGTGATCTCGAATTTCCCTGGGATGACGTCGTCCATCGACTGAACGACGCCTCGCATGGTCAGGTACAGGTGGGAGGCACTCTGCTGCGCGTTGTCCGGGGCGAAGGTCATGGCGCGCGCTCCTCGTTCTGTGCCCAGGGGCAAGGGTCGTCACGTTCATGCTAGGCGGCCTCCTAGGGGCTGGAACGGCAGTCGCGGCACCGTCCCGGGTGTGGCGCGCGGAAGGCGCGTTCGCAGGCGTCGCAGGTCTGGAGGGGGTCGGGGCGGATGGGGGGCGGGGCGCCGGCCGGGAGGGGTGGGGGCAGTGACGCCGTGAGCCGGTGGGCGAGGAGGGCCGCCGGATTGCGGAGGCCGGGCGGCAGGTCGGCCGTCAGGGTGCGGCGCACGGCGTCGGGGGGTGCCTCACGTTCGAGCCAGGCGTGCACGGCCGGGGCGAGCCGCGCCACGTCCGTCTCGGACAGCAGCAGGCGGGGATCGTCGCGCCGCAGCTCCGCGAGGATGCGGTGGGCCGTGCGTGCGGCCACCGGGTCGGGGCGGTGCGGTGCGGGCAGGGGCGCAGGCTCCCGCTTCGGCGCCGGTCTCGGCCTCGGCCTCGGTTCCCGGCGCGGCCTGGGGGCCCGGTCGGCGGGGCGGGGTGCGGGGCGGTGGGGCGCCGCCCCCGGCTGGTTGTACGACACCGTGCGGGTCACCACCCGGCCGCTGGGCAGTCGCTCCCGCGTGCGCTCCAAGTACCCGGCGGCCTCCAACTCCCGCAGCGCGGAGGCGATCCGGGCCTCGCTCTCCGGGAAGCGGGCGGTCAGGCACTTGATGCCGATGCGTGCCCCGGCGGGCAGGGACTGGATGTGCACGGCGAGCCCGATCGCCACGAGGGTCAGCCCGCGGTGCTGGGCGAGGTGGTTGCCGACCACCGTGTAGCGGTTGCTGTGCCGGGAGTTGACGTGAATGACCCCGGACGGGGGAGTCGTCGCGGGAACGCGGGACGTGGGGCGCATGGGCACGCTACGGTTCTCTAGAGCCATCGGGAAGGGTTGTTTCCTGGGTGGTAGCCATCGGGAAGGGTTGTTCCTTGGTGGTTAGGCCCTCGTTCGGGATGCCAGTCCTGGCGAGGGCCGAAGCATGTGTGCGGTCGTGCAGGTGTGCACCGGTCGCGGCGAGCATATGCCGCCCAACCCACCTCAAAACCAATCGAGTTGGCATATGTCACCCGTGTGAGTGGCGGGGCGGTGCGGAGGCCGCTGGGGAGGCCGGTGGGGTTGGGAAGGGGATTTCCCCGGGCTTTACGCCTTTACGTCGTGCCGTGCCGCGACCCGGCCCACCGGGTCGCGGAAACGCACGATCCGGTGGGCGCCCCTTCTGCGTGCATTGTGGTGAATCAGGCACGTGGCGGCACCGCACGCGCGTAGCGTGCCGAGGAATCACGTAGTCCCGGGCAACCAGCAGATGGTGGTGGTGAGTTGTGCCCCTCGTAGTCCCCGTCCGGGACGGCAAAGATCCGCAGGGGCCCGCGCTGGTCTTCTCGGCCGCGGGGTGGGCGTCGTTCGTGGCGGCCTGACGCCTAGAGCTCGTCGATGGCGGCCAGGTCGATGTTGATGGGGTAGGGCACGCTGAGCTTGACGCGGTCGTGGTAGATGCCGGTCGGCGCGTACGTGCCGGTGGCCTTGCCGAGCTCGTGGACCTGGACGACCGGGTGGTCGTCCGGACCTGCCATGTCGACCAGCCAGAAGTGGGGGATGCCAGCCGCGGCGTACCTGCCGGGCTTCAAGTTGCGGTCGCGGGCTTCGGAGTCCGGTGACACGACCTCGATGGCGAGCAGGACGTCGGCTGCCTTGAAGTGTGTCTGGCGTCGGCCCGTGACGGCTCGGGCATGGACGACGGAGATGGCTGGCTCGGGACCGTTGCGCTTGTCGAGGACGAACTCGGCGGTCGTGATTCCTCCCCTGGACGGGATTCTTCGGCCTGCCAGTCCACGGTAACGGCCACATCCCCCTCACGTCATCACAAAGGGTGACCGCCCCCGCGCGCCCCTGCGCCCCCCCCGTGAGCCATCCCCGTCCTCCCCCGAAGGCCCCCGCCCCGCGGCGACTACCCTGGGAGGTCGATCGAGCCCCCGACCGGGGACGCACAGAGCAGGAGTGAGATGGCCGCCAACCTCGTCAATCTGGAAGCCGTCGACAAGGTGTACGGGACACGTGCGCTGCTCGACGGTGTCTCCCTCGGCGTCAACGAGGGCGACCGGATCGGCGTCGTGGGTCGCAATGGCGACGGCAAGACCACGCTGATCCGGATCCTCGCCAAGCTGGAGTCCGCCGACGTCGGCCGGGTCACGCACGCCGGTGACCTGCGGTTGGGCGTGCTGACCCAGCACGATTCGCTGGACCCGGCGGCCACCATCCGGCACGAGGTGATCGGTGACCTCGCCGACCACGAGTGGGCCGGCAACGCCAAGATCCGGGACGTGCTGACCGGGCTGTTCGGGGATCTGCACCTGCCGGGGTTCACGCAGGGGCTGGACACCGTCATCGGGCCGCTGTCCGGTGGCGAGCGGCGGCGGATCGCGCTGGCCAAGCTGCTGATCGCCGAGCAGGACCTGATCGTGCTCGACGAGCCGACCAACCACCTCGACGTCGAGGGGATCTCCTGGCTGGCCCGGCACCTGGCGGCGCGGCGGTCCGCGCTGGTGGTCGTCACCCACGACCGGTGGTTCCTGGACCAGGTGGCGACGCGGATGTGGGACGTCCAGCGCGGCGCCGTCCACGAGTACGAGGGCGGCTACTCCGACTACGTCTTCGCGCGGGCCGAGCGGGAGCGGATCGCCGCGTCCGAGGAGGCCAAGCGGCAGAACCTGATGCGCAAGGAGCTGGCCTGGCTGCGGCGCGGTGCGCCGGCCCGGACCAGCAAGCCGCGGTTCCGGATCGAGGCGGCCAACGAGCTGATCGCGGACGTGCCGCCGCCGCGCGACAACGCCGAGCTGATGAAGTTCGCCAGCTCGCGCCTGGGCAAGACGGTCTTCGAGCTGGAGGGCGTGACCGTCCAGGCCGGGCCGAAGGTGCTGCTCAAGCACCTGACGTGGCAGTTGGGGCCGGGTGACCGGATCGGTCTGGTCGGCGTGAACGGCGCGGGCAAGACCTCGCTGCTGCGGACGCTGGAGGCGGCCGCCCGCAGCGGGGGCGAGCAGCAGCCGGCGGCCGGCAAGGTCGTGGTCGGCAAGACCGTCAAGCTCGCGTACCTCTCGCAGGAGGTCGCCGAGCTCAATCCTGCGCTGCGGGTGCTGGAGGCCGTCCAGCAGATCCGCGACCGGGTCGACCTCGGCAAGGGTCGGGAGATGACGGCGGGGCAGCTGTGCGAGAAGTTCGGCTTCACGAAGGAGAAGCAGTGGACGCCGGTCGGTGACCTCTCCGGTGGCGAGCGGCGGCGGTTGCAGATCCTGCGACTGCTGATGGACGAGCCGAACGTCTTGTTCCTGGACGAGCCGACGAACGACCTCGACATCGAGACCCTGACGCAGTTGGAGGACCTGCTCGACGGCTGGCCCGGCTCGATGATCGTCATCAGCCACGACCGGTACTTCGTGGAGCGGACGACGGACCGGGTGTTCGCGCTGCTGGGCGACGCGGCGCTGCGGATGCTGCCGCGCGGCCTGGACGAGTACCTGGAGCGCCGGCAGAAGGTGATCGAGGCGGCGACGCCGACGCCCGCCCAGCCGGCCGCCGCGGCGCCGAAGAAGCCGGCCGCCGTCAACCGCGCGGCGCAGAAGGAGCTCCAGCGGATCGAGCGCCAACTGGACAAGATCGGCGAGAAGGAGGCGGCGCTGCACGGGCAGATGGCCGAGCACGCCACCGACTTCGAGAAGATCGCCGGCCTGGACGCGCAGTTGCGCGAACTCGGCGCGCAGCGCGAGGAGTTGGAGATGCGCTGGTTGGAGCTGGCCGAGGACGCGTAGGCGCCCGGTGGCCGGCCCGCGGGCGGTGGGCTCGCGGGGCCGGGCGCAAGGGCGCCAATCGGCCCCGATTGGCCTGGATTCCCGCGTTCCGGTGGTCTTCTCCCCGCTAGGGGGAGCGCATCGGCAGCCGACCGTGTACCTTCCCGGGAACACACAGCCGGTCGGGGAGTTGAGGGGGTCCGCTCGATGGGCGTGCGGCTCATGGTGGTCGACGATCACCGTCTGCTCGCCGAGGCGCTCGCCTCGGCCCTGAAGCTGCGCGGGCACCGGGTCCTGGCGGCCGCCGCGCCCAGCGCCGGGGCCGCGGACCTGGTGGTGAGCCGGGCGCCGGAGGTGTGCCTGCTGGGCACCGCCGGGCCCGCCGAACCAGGGGCCTTCGACCCGGTCGTCCGGATCAAGCGGGAGCGGCCGCAGGTCGCGGTGGTGGTGCTCGGGCCGGTGCCCAGCCCGCGCGGGATCGCCGCCGCGTTCGCCGCCGGCGCCTCCGGCTACGTCCGCAACGACGAACGCATCGAGGGCGTCGAGCGGGCCATGCTCAAGGCCCGGGCGGGTGAGGCGGCGGTCGCCCCGCAACTGCTCCGGCAGGCGTTCGAGGAGCTGCTGCACCCCGCCGCCCAGCCCGACGACGAGGGCGCGCGGCTGCTGTCGCTGCTCACCCCCCGCGAGGTGGAGGTGCTGATCCGGGTCGCGGAGGGCGAGGACACCCGGGTGATCGCGGCGGGCATGGACATCGCGCCGAGCACCGCCAGGACCCACGTCCAGCGGGTGTTGATGAAGCTGGAGGTGGGCTCCCGGTTGGAGGCGGCCGCGCTGGCCGCCCGCACCGGCCTGTTGGAGCGGGTCCAGCAGGTCCCTGGGGGTCAGCCCTCCTGATCCGGGCGGTCGGCCGGGGCGCCCTGGGCGTCGCGGAGTTCCGCGGCGGACGGCGGGACGGTGGGCCGCAGCATCAGCCAGACCAGGAAGAACAGGCCGAGCGCGAGCATGCCCAGGCCCGTCCACAGGTTGATGTTGACGCCCTGGGCCTTCGCCAGGTCCGCGTCGGAGGCGGTGAGCCCGGCGACGGTGACGATCACGCCGTAGACGACGAACAGGCCACCGATGATGCGGCGGATGTCGAAGAGTCGGGCGGCGGTGGCCGAGGTGCGTTCCAACTCGCTGACTTCGTTCTGCAGTTCAGACATGGTGGGGTCTCCGGTCAGAGCGAGTAGGGCAGGTAGCACAGCGCGGCGAGGACGAGGGCGCCCCAGCCGAGGAGCGCGGGCTTGCGGTACCAGGCGGCGTCGCCCTCGGCGGGCGGCTCCGCGAGGCCCGGCGCGGTCGTCCCGTAGACGAGCCCGGCCAGTTCGGCCTCCGGCTTGGGTTCGGTGAAGAGCGTGACGGCGACCATGACCACCGCGCCGGCGACGAAGCCGACGATGGCGGAGACGAAGTTGGCACCCTGGTCGGTGGGGATGGCGATGACGCCCTGCTTGTAGATCCAGAAGTAGTTGACCATCGCGGCGGTGGTGCCGGCGAGCAGGCCCCAGACACCGGACTTCATCGAGGCCCGCTTCCAGAACATGCCGATGATGAAGACCACGAACATCGGCACGTTGAAGAAGGAGAACAGGGTCTGGAGGTAGCCCATGATGTTGGAGAACGACGAGGCGATGAACGCGGTGCCGATCGAGGCCAGCACGCCGATCGCGGTGATCAGCCGCCCGAAGCGCAGGTAGTAGCCGTCGGGCCGGTCCGTCTTCACGTACTTGGCCCAGATGTCGTACGTGAAGACGGTGTTGAAGGACGAGATGTTGGCGGCCATGCCGGCCATGAAGGCGGCGAGCAGGCCGGTGACGGCGATGCCGAGCACGCCGTTGGGCAGCAGCTCCTGCATGAGGTAGGGGATCGCGTCGTTGTACTGCAGGCCGCCGGGGGCGCCGAGCTTCGGCACGAGGACGGCGGCGACCAGGCCCGGGATCATCACCAGGAAGACGATGAACATCTTCGGGAAGGCCGCGATGAGCGGGGTGCGCTGGGCGGCGGAGAGGTTCTTCGCGGACAGTGCGCGCTGCACCTCGGCGAAGTTGGTGGTCCAGTAGCCGAAGGAGAGCACGAAGCCCAGGCCGAGGATGATCGTCAGCCAGTTGGCGCCCAGCGGGTTGGCCTGGCCGATGCCGGTGCCGCCCCAGGCGGTCAGGAAGTTGTGGCCGTGCGACGCGGTGAGCGAGTCGGTCAGGCCGCCCCAGCCGCCGACCCGCTTGAGGCCGAGGACGACCAGCGGGATGAGCGCGGCGAGGATCACGAAGAACTGGAGCACCTCGTTGTAGATCGCCGAGGAGAGTCCGCCGATGGTGATGTAGGCGAGGACGAAGAGTCCGGCGACGACGATGGCGACCCACTGCGGCCAGCCGAGCAGCGCCTCGACGACGATCGACAGGGCGTAGAGGTTGACGCCCGCGATCAGGACGGCGGCGAAGGCGAAGAGTATCGAGCTGAGCAGGTGCGCGGACTTGTCGAAGCGTTGGAGCAGGAACTCCGGTACGGAGCGGACCTTCGAGCGGTAGTAGAAGGGCATCATGACCAGGCCCAGGAAGACCATGGCCGGGATGGCGCCGATCCAGTACCAGTGGACGACCGCGACGCCGTACTGCGCACCGGTCGCCGCCATCCCGAGGATCTCGGTGGCGCCGAGGTTGGCGGCGACGAAGGCGAGTCCGGTGACCCAGGCGGGCAGCGACCGTCCGGAGAGGAAGAAGTCCAGGCTGGTCCGCACGCTGCGTTTGGCGGCGAATCCGATGCCGAGGACGACGACGAAGTAGATGGCCAGGATCGTGTAGTCGAGCCCGTTTGTCGGGAGTCGTAGCCCGTCGGCCAGAGTGATCATGAGCCCTCTTTCCGGGGGAGTGCAGCCTTTTCGGGGAGCGCGGCGATGTCCGCGAAGTGAACGCACAAAAACGTACGCACGCTCGACCGAAAACTGAATAGTTTTGTGCGTTTCAGTTGTTGGATCATGAGCGAAGGCTGTGGATTGAGTGGAGATTTATCCGCTATGGGCGGTATGGGATCTCAAGGGGGCGGGTGAGGGCGTGCGTTGACGTCTCTGTTGGGTTGTGCTTCATTGTGTTTGTTTGTGTTTGGGTGGTGTGCCCGCCATGATGAGGAGCTCCCGGTGAAGAAGACGACGACCCGGCTCGCCGACGGCCGGGAACTGCTCTACTACGACGCGTCCGACGCCGCCGACCGCACCGCCGCCGACGCCCGCCCGCTGGACCCGGTCGCCACCACCGCCGAGATCCGCACCGACGCTCTCCTCGGCGACGCCGTCGCCGTCGCCTCGCACCGCCAGGGCCGCCCCTACCACCCCGCGGTCGACGCCTGCCCGCTGTGCCCCTCCGCCGCCGGCCGGCACACCGAGATCCCCGCCGACGGCTACGACGTCGTCGTCTTCGAGAACCGCTTCCCCTCGCTCGCCGGCGAACACGGCCGCTGCGAGGTGGTCTGCTTCACCCCCGACCACGACGCCTCGTTCGCCGACCTCACCGAGGAACAGGCCGCCCTGGTCCTCGACGCCTGGACCGACCGCACCGCGGCGCTCTCCCAACTCCCCGGCGTGGCACAGGTCTTCTGCTTCGAGAACCGCGGCGCCGAGATCGGCGTGACCCTCGGCCACCCGCACGGCCAGATCTACGCGTACCCCTTCGTCACCCCCCGCACCGAGCGGATGCTGGCGTCCCTCGCCGCCCACCGTGAGGCCACCGGCCGCAACCTCTTCGACGACGTGGTCGCCCGCGAGCGCACCGACGGCCGGCGCATCGTCCTGGACGGCGCCCACTGGGTCGCCTTCGTCCCGTACGCCGCGCACTGGCCCTACGAGGTGCACCTCTACCCCAAGCGCCGGGTCCCGGACCTGCTGGCGCTGGACGGGCCGGCCCGCACAGAGTTCCCACAGATCTACCTGGAAGTCTTGCGCCGGTTCGACCGGATCTTCGGGCCGGAAGCGCCCCCGACGCCGTACATCTCCGCCTGGCACCAGGCGCCCGTGCACGCCGCGGACCGCTCCCAGTTCGCGCTCCACCTTGAGCTCTTCACCGTCCGCAGGACTCCCGGAAAGCTGAAGTTCCTCGCGGGTTCCGAATCCGGCATGAACGTGTTCATCAACGACGTGCCGCCGGAGGCTGCGGCCGAGCGACTGCGAGAGGTAGCGAGCGAGTCATGAGCAATTACCTGGTGACCGGCGGCGCGGGCTACGTGGGAAGCGTGGTGGCCCAGCACCTGCTGGAGGCCGGCCACGCCGTCACGGTCCTCGACAACCTCTCCACCGGCTTCCGCCAGGCCGTGCCCGCCGGGGCGACGTTCGTCGAGGGCGACATCCGCGACGCGCACCGGTGGCTGGACGCTCCCCCCGGCTCCGCCGGGGGGACCCCCACGTACGACGCGGTCCTGCACTTCGCCGCGTTCTCGCAGGTCGGCGAGTCCGTCCAACAGCCGGAGAAGTACTGGACCAACAACGTCGGCGGCACCATGGAACTGCTCGCCGCGATGCGCACGGCGGGCGTGCGCACGCTCGTCTTCTCGTCCACCGCGGCCACCTACGGCGAGCCGGTCAACACCCCGATCACCGAGACCGACCCGACCGCCCCCACCTCCCCCTACGGCGCGACCAAGCTCGCCGTCGACCACATGATCACCGGCGAGGCGGCCGCGCACGGCCTGGCCGCGGTGTCCCTGCGCTACTTCAACGTCGCCGGCGCGTACGGCAGTCACGGCGAACGCCACGACCCCGAGTCGCACCTGATCCCGCTCGTCCTCCAGGTCGCCCAGGGCCGGCGCGACGCCATCTCCGTCTACGGCGACGACTACCCGACCCCCGACGGCACCTGCGTGCGCGACTACCTCCACGTCGCGGACCTCGCCGAGGCCCACCTGCTGGCCCTGGCCGCCGCCCGCCCCGGCGAACACCTCATCTGCAACCTCGGCAACGGCAACGGCTTCTCCGTCCGCGAGGTCATCGAGACCGTCCGCAAGGTCACCGGCCACCCGATTCCCGAGGTCACCGCCGCGCGCCGGGACGGCGACCCCGCCGTCCTGGTCGCCTCCGCGCGCACCGCCATCGACCGGCTGGGCTGGCGCCCCACCCGCACCGACCTGGCCGACATCATCGCCGACGCCTGGGCGTTCGCCCGGGCCACCACCAGCCCGGACAACCCCGGCCCGGCCGGGGGCGCCTCCCAGCCGTAGCCGGGGGAGTTCGAGACCCGCCCGGGGCGCGAGCCCCGGCCGGGACAGCACGAAGGAGTCCACGTGACAGACACGGAGCACGGCGCGGCCCGCACCGCGGCGGCCTTCCACGCGGTGTACGGGGCCGAGCCCGCCGGCACCTGGGCGGCCCCCGGCCGGGTCAACCTGATCGGTGAACACACCGACTACAACGACGGCTTCGTGATGCCCCTGGCCCTCCCGCACACCACCATCGCCGCCGCAGCACCCCGTACCGACGGGGTGCTGCGGCTGCACTCCGCCGGCGCCCCCGGCGGCCCGGTCACCCTCCGCACCGACGACCTCGCCCCGCCGGCCCGCGGAGCCGACTGGGCCGCCTACCCCGCCGGCGTGGTGTGGGCGATGCGGGCGGCCGGCCTGCCGATCGGCGGCGCCGACCTGCACTACTCCAGCACCGTCCCGCTCGGCGCCGGCCTGTCCTCCTCGGCCGCCCTGGAGATCGCCACCGCCCTCGCCCTGGACGACCTGTACGGCCTCGGCCTGCCCCGCGCCGAACTGGCCCGCCTCGCCCAACGCGCCGAGAACGCCTACGTCGGCGTGCCCTGCGGGATCATGGACCAGACCGCGGCCGCCTGCTGCACCGCCGGCCACGCCCTCTTCCTGGACACCCGCGACCTCAGCCACCGCCACGTCCCGTTCGATTTGGCCGCGGAAGGGCTCCGCCTCCTCGTCGTCGACACCCGCGTCCGCCACCAACTCGGCGACGGCGCGTACGCCGAGCGTCGCGCCGGATGCGAACGTGGCGCGCGGGCGCTCGGCGTACGCGCGCTGCGCGACGTCCCGTACGCACATCTGCCCGCGGCCCTCGACACGTTGGCGTCCGACCCGGTCGTCCGGGACCTCGTCCGCCACATCGTCACCGAGAACCACCGCGTGGAACGGACCGTCGCCCACCTGGACGCCGGCCGCCCCCGCGCCATCGGCCCCCTGCTCACCGCCGGACACGCCTCCCTCCGCGACGACTTCAAGGTCTCCTGCCCCGAACTCGACCTCGCCGTCGACACCGCCAACGCCGCCGGTGCGCTCGGCGCCCGGATGACCGGCGGCGGCTTCGGCGGCTCGGCCCTCGTGCTCGTCGAGGCGGCCGCCGCGGACACCGTCACCGACGCCCTGCACGCGGCGTTCACCGCCGCCGGCCACACCCCGCCCCGGATCTTCCCGGCCGTGCCGGGCCCCGGCGCCCACCGCCTCCGGCCGTAGGGCGTCCGCGAACCGCCGTCCGTGCGCCGGGCGCCCCCCGTTCCCCGGCCACTTTCGTCAATCACCTTCCGCTCGGGCACCCCGTCCGTACGCTGTCACCAGCGCCGGTGGGGGCCGGCGCAGATCAGGGGGCGAGACCGCTCGGGTACCGCGCCCGGGGCGGGTGGTCACCGGCCGGCGGCGTCCGCCGCCCGGCCGAGGCGATCTTCAATCCGGACGCCGTGCCCGCTATGGTCCGTTCACCGAGACAGGGGGTCTTGCGTGCAACGAATCCGGGTTCTGGTGGTCGACGACCACCGCATCTTCGCCGAGTCCCTGGCGGCCGCACTGGCCGCCGAGGTGGACGTGGACGTCGCCGCGGCGGGCAGCGCACCGGCGGCGCTGCGCACGCTCGACCGGGCCACCACCGACGGCCGCCGCTTCGACGTGCTGCTCGCCGACGCCGACCTGGCCGCCCCGCTCCTCGCCGTGCCGCCCCAAGGGCCCGCCCGCGACGGCACCCCGCGCGAGAGCCCGCCCCGCGCCCCGCTGGACGGCATCGCCCTGGTGTCCGGCCTGCGCACCAGCCACCCGTACCTGCGGACCGTGGTCCTCGCCGACCGGGACGACCCGCGCCGGGCCGCCGCAGCCCTCCAGGCCGGCGCCTCCGGCTGGGTCGCGAAGGACTCCTCGCTCTCCCGCCTGCTGGCCGTCATCCGCGGCGTGCTGCGCGACGAGACGCACCTGCCGCCCGCCCTGCTCACCGGCGTGCTGCGGGAGCTGACCGCGGCCCGCAAGCACCGCAGCGAGAGCGAGCGGCTGGTGGAGTCCCTGACCCCGCGCGAACGCGAGGTGCTGCGCTGCATGGTCGCCGGACTGGGCCGCAAGGCGGTCGCCGAGCGGCTCTTCCTCTCCCCGCACACCGTCCGCACCCACATGCAGAACGTGCTCGGCAAGCTGGGCGTGCACTCCACCCTCGCCGCCGTCGCGCTGGCCCGCCGGGCCGGCGTCGGCCCCGCCGACCTCGAACCGGCCGGCGCCGGGCCGCTCACCCTGCCCTGACCCCGGCCGCGCCCGACCGGATCACTCCGGGGCGCCCCCACCGCCCTCCCGTTCCGGACCGGTCAGCACCGCCACGCCCCGGGCGGCCAGCGTCACCCGCGTCACCGGCGCCGCCCGGGGCTCCCACGCGTCCCGCAGCGGCTCCGGCAGTGCCACCTCCACCGCCCGGCCGCCGTGGTTCAGCAGGAACACGTACCGGCCGCCGGCGCCCTCCCGCACCGTCGCCTGCACGCCCGGCGGCAGGTCCGGCAGCACCGGCGCCACGCCCGCCGCCGCCCGCACGTCGTCCAACAGGGCGCGCATCAGGGCCGGTTCCAGCCGGGTCCCGACGTACCAGGCGGTGCCCCGCCCGTGGTCGTGTCGGGTCACCGCCGGCTGCCCGGCCAACTCGCCGTCGAGGAACCGCGCCACCACCTCGGCGCCGGCCACCTCGATCTCCTCCGACCACAGGTCCGCGCGACCGGCGTAGGCCCGCCCGGTCTGCCGGCCCCGCCCGGCCGCGGTCGGATCGCCGTCGCCCACCGCCACCGACCGTCCCTCGGCCAGCGGCCAGAACTCCGTCACCCGCAACCCCAGCAACTCCCGCAACGGCCCCGGGTAGCCCCCCGGACGCACCCGGTCGCAGTCGTCGACGATGCCCGAGAAGAACGACACCACCAGCTGCCCGCCACCGCGCACGTACGCCGCCAGCCGCGCCGCGTCCGGCTCCGTCAGCAGGTACAGGTTCGGCACCACCACCATCCGGTACCCCGACAACTCCCGTCCCGGCGGCACCACGTCGCAGGCCACCCCCGCCTCGAACAGCGGCCGGTAGTGGGCCAGCGCGATCCGGGAGTGGTCCAGCGCCGTGGACGGCCGGGAATCCAGCTCCAGCGCCCACCAGCTCTGCCAGTCGGCCAGCAGCGCCACCGAGGCCCGCGACCGGGCCCCCTCGATCCCCGGCACCGCCGCCAACTCCCGCCCCAGCGCGCACACCTCACGGAAGATCCGGGTGTCCGTCCCGCCGTGCGGCACCATCGCCGAGTGGAACTTCTCCGCCCCGCCCAGCGACTGCCGCCACTGGAAGAACAGCACCGCGTCCGCGCCCTGCGCCACCGCCTGCCAGCTCCACAGCCGCATCGCCCCGGGCGGCTTGGGCCCGTTGCGCGGCCGCCAGTTGACCGCGCCCGGCGCCTGCTCCAGCAACAGCCACGGCTGCCCCTCGCGCGCCGACCGCATCAGGTCGAAGACGTAGGCCGCCCGGACGTGGTCGTCCGGCACGTGCGGGTCCTGGTAGAAGTCCAGCGCCATCACGTCCATCGACGGCGCCCAACCGAACGCGTCCACCGGCTTGTGCTGCGGCATCAGGTTCGTCGTCACCGGCACCCCGGGCGCCAGCCGCGTGAGGACCGCCCGCTCCGCCAGATAGCACTCCCGCAGCGCCGCGTCACCGAACCGCAGGTAGTCCAACTGCTGCGCCGGATTGGCGAACGTCGGCGCGGTCCGGGGCGGCAGCACCTCCGCGAAGTCCCCGTACGCCTGCGACCAGAACGACGTCGACCAGGCGTCGTTGAGCGCCGTCACGCTGCCGTACCGCTCCCGCAGCCAGCTTCGGAAGTGCTCCGCCGACACGTCGCAGAAGCACTGCCGGGTGTGGCACCCGAACTCGTTGCCCACGTGCCACAGCGCGAGCGCCGGATGGTCGGCGTACCGCGCCGCGACCTGCTCCACCAGCCGCACCGCGTGCGCCCGGAACACCGGGCTGGACGGGCAGAAGTGCTGCCGCGCGCCCGGCCAGCGGCGCTGCCCGTCCGGGCCCTCCGGCAGGATCTCCGGGTGCGCCCGGCTCAACCACGGCGGTGGTGACGCCGTCATCGTCGCCAGACACACCGCGATCCCGGCCCCGGCCAGGCCGTCCATGACCCGGTCGAACCAGCCGAAGTCCCATTCCCCCGGCCGGGGTTCGACCTTCGCCCAGGAGAAGATCCCGGCCGTGACCATGGAGACGTGGGCCGCCTTCATCAGCGCCAGGTCCTCGGCCCACACCTCCTCCGGCCAGTGCTCGGGGTTGTAGTCGCCGCCGAATCGGATGCCCATCGGACCCCCTGGCTCGCATGCGGGATGAAGGCGCCGAGCGACCCGGTGCGCCGCGCGGCGCCACGGCACGGGCACCGCCCCGCCACGACCGCTCCCGGAGCGCCGCCCGTCTTCAGGTCTGCCTCACGAGGAGTTCTTGTACACGCTCCAGCCGCCGTCCACCACCAGGCTGGCCCCCGTCACGAACGACGCCTCCCCGGAGAGCAGGAACGCGATGGCGGCCGCCACCTCCTCGGGCCGCCCCAGCCGCCGCGCCGCGGTCTCGGCCGCGCTGGCCCGCCGCTGCTCCTCGTCGATGCCGTCCCACGCCGCGGTCAGCACCGGACCCGGCAGGACGCAGTTCACCCGCACCTGGGGCCCGTACTCCACCGCCAACTGCCGGCCCAGTCCGGTCAATCCGGCCTTGGACGCCGCGTACGCGGGCCGCCCCGGCAGCCCCACCAGCGCGTGCACCGACGACGTCAGCACCACCGCCCCGCCGCGCGCCCGCAGGTCCGCGAGGACCGCCCGCACGCCCAGGAACGCCCCGGTGAGGTTCACCGCCAGCTGCCGGTCCCACTCCACCGGCGAGGTCCGGTCCGCCGGTGCCACGTGCGCCAGGTAGGCGTTGCTGACCAGGCCGTCCACCGGCCCGTACCGGGTGTGCGCCGCCGCGACGGCCCGCCGCCAGTCGTCCTCGACGGCCACGTCGCAGTGCTCGTACGAGGCCCGCCCGGCGGCCGCCCGGATCCGCCGCGCGACGCGCTCGCCGCGGGCGTCGTCGACGTCCAGCAGCAGCACCGCGGCGCCCTCGGCGGCCAGCCGGTCCGCGGTCGCCGCCCCGATGCCGCCGGCGGCGCCGGTGACCAGCACCGTCCGCCCCGAAAACCGCCGTCCGCGCCTGCCACCACTGCCGTACGGCCCCACGGGCACGGAGCCCGTTCCTCCGGTCCCCTGCTGGCTCATGCGGAGATCCAAGCCCACCCCGGGGCGGCCCGGCAAGAGCACCCCGGCCGCGCGCCCCCTGTGGACCTAACCCGGCACGTTGTCAAACGGTCCGGTCAACCGCCGCAGAAGTCCGGCCAATTCGTGCCGCTGCTGCCGCGACAGCTCGGCGAGGATGGCGCGCTCCTGCGTGAGCAGCCCGGCCAGCGATTCGTCGGCCTTGTCGCGGCCCTTGGCGGTCAGTCGGACCAGCACCCCGCGCCGGTCGCTGGGGTCCGGCAACCGCTCCACCAATTCCTTCTTGGCGAGCCGGTCGATGCGGTTGGTCATCGTGCCGGAGGTGACCAGCGTCTGCGTCAGCAGGGCGCCGGGGGAGAGCTGGTAGGGGGCGCCGGCGCGCCGCAGGGCGGTCAGCACGTCGAATTCCCAGGGCTCCAGGCCCACCTCGGAGAAGGCGAGGCGACGGGCCCGGTCGAGGTGTCTGGCCAGGCGGGAGACGCGGCTGAGGACCTCAAGCGGCTCCACGTCGAGGTCCGGGCGCTCGCGGCGCCATGCTGCGACCAGTCGATCGACCTCGTCCTCCATGGCGATCAGTGTAAAGGGTCTGTCGACATAAAGTCTCTTGATGGCGAGCTTCTCGATATCAAGATATATTTTCCTGGACTACTGGGCATCGTGGGCGCAGCACGGAATCCGCCCGAGATGGCCAAAACTCGCTCGGAGGCCGTTCGACAGGCTCCACAACAGAACCGTGCCGGCCCTGCATCAGCAAAGGGGTTATCGAACATGCACGACGCACCCGTCTGGGACCCCCAGCAGTACCTCCACCACTCAGGTCACCGCACCCGCCCCTTCCACGACCTCCTCGCCCGGATACCCGAGCTCCCCCGCCCCGACCGCCCCGCCCGCATCGCCGACCTCGGCTGCGGCCCCGGCAACGTCACCGTCCAACTCGCCGACCGCTGGCCGGACGCGCACATCACCGGCTTCGACAACTCCACCGACATGCTCAAAGAGGCCGAGTCCCACGCCGGCCCCACCCGCGGCGGCGGCCACCTCGACTTCGCCCCCGCCGACGCCGCCGACTGGACCCCCGAAGAGCCCTTCGACCTGATCATTTCCAACGCGGCCCTGCAGTGGGTCCCCAACCACCCGGACTCCTTCGCCCGCTGGATCGACGCCCTCACCCCCGGCGGCACCTTCGCCTTCCAGGTCCCGGGCAACTTCACCTCGCCCAGCCACGCCCTCCTCGGCGAACTGTGCGACTCCCCGCAGTGGTCCGAGCGCCTCGACCGGCACGGTCGCCGCTTCGTCCACATCCTCGACCCCGCCGACTACCTCCAGCGCCTCACCGACCTCGGCTGCGCCACCGACGCCTGGGAGACCACCTACGTCCAACTCCTCCAGGGCGACGACCCGGTCCTCGACTGGGTCAAGGGCACGGCCCTGCGCCCCGTCCTCACCGCCCTCGAAGGCGACCCCGAGGCGCGCGACGCCTTCCTCACCGAGTACCGCGACGCCCTGCGCCGCGCCTACCCGACCGGCCCGCACGGCACGGTCTTCCCGTTCCGCCGCATCTTCGCCGTAGCCCAGAAGCCCGGGCCCGCGGCGCCGCCCGAGGGGGGCGCCGCCCCCGCCGCCCCGACCGCCTGATTCCCAAGGCTCCGCAGTGAGCACCGGCCTCGACCACATCCAGCTCGCCGCCGGCCTGGGGAGGCAGGAGAAGGCTGCTGGTTCGAGGCCGGCGCGGGCGCGCGGACCGCTCCGAAGGCGACCGCGCCGGAGCGTGAAGACGATGGCCGGACCCTGGGGTCGGCCCAGGTGGCAGGGGCACCCGTGACGACGACGGCCCGACGGCAATCCGCCCTGACGGCAGTCCACCGTGACGATCACTCAGAAACCCTCGCCCGCGACCGGGCCGGCACGCACCCGGCGACCGCCGGTGCTCGCCCTCAGTTCTTCCGGTGCCCTATCAGCCGCGGCTTGGGTTCGAGGTTCCCCAGCCCGTGCCAGGCGAGGTTCACCAGGTGCGCCGCCACCTCCGCCTTCTTCGGCTTGCGGGCGTCGACCCACCACTGGCCGGTCAGGGCCACCATGCCGACCAGCGCCTGGGCGTACAGCGGCGCCAGCTTCGGGTCGAAGCCGCGGGCCTTGAATTCGAGGCCCAGGATGTCCTCGACCTGGGTGGCGATGTCGCTGATCAGCGACGCGAAGGTGCCCGTGGACTGCGCGACGGGGGAGTCCCGGACCAGGATCCGGAAGCCGTCGGTGAACGTCTCGATGTAGTCGAGCAGCGCGAACGCCGCCTGTTCGAGGAGCTCCCGCGGGTGCCCGGCGGTCAGCGCACCGGTGACCATGTCCAGCAGCTGCCGCATCTCGCGGTCCACGACCACCGCGTACAGCCCCTCCTTGCCGCCGAAGTGCTCGTAGACCACCGGCTTGGAGACCCCGGCCTTGGCCGCGATCTCCTCCACCGACGTGCCTTCGTACCCCCGCTCGGCGAACAGCGTGCGGCCGATGTCCAGCAACTGCTCACGGCGCTCCGCGCCGGTCATCCGCACCCGGCGGGCCCGTCGGGTGCCCGAAGACGGGGTCCCGGAGGAGCCGGAGGACTTTCCCTTACTGCCGTTGCTCGCGCTGCTGTCGATCGCCACCCGTCAATCATGCCCCCAGCGGGGCCTTCTCCTCGCCTCGGGCGCCGTCCTGGCGCCGGGCGTCGATCCGCGCCGCGTTCGGCCACCGCACGTCGTGCGCCCAGCCGGCCAGCTCGAACCAGCGGATCAGCCGGGCGCTGGAGTCCAGCTGGCCCTTCAGGACCCCGTGCCGGGCGGAGGTCGGATCGGCGTGGTGCAGGTTGTGCCAGGACTCGCCGCAGGAGAGCACCGCCAGCCACCAGACGTTGCCGGAGCGGTCCCGGGACTTGAACGGGCGCTTGCCGACCGCGTGACAGATGGAGTTGATCGACCACGTGACGTGGTGCAGCAGCGCCACCCGGACCAGGGAGCCCCAGAAGAACGCGGTCAGCGCGCCCTGCCAGGACCACGTCACCAGCCCGCCGACCAGCGGCGGGATCAGCAGCGACACCGTGGTCCACAGCACGAACTGGCGGGAGATCGTCCGGATCGCCCGGTCCTTGATCAGGTCGGGCGCGTACTTGTGCTGCGGCGTCTGCTCCTCGTCGAACATCCAGCCGACGTGCGCCCACCACAGGCCCTTCAGCAGCGCCGGGACGGTCTCGCCGTACCGCCACGGCGAGTGCGGATCACCCTCCGCGTCGGAGAACTTGTGGTGCCTGCGGTGGTCGGCGACCCAGCGGACCAGCGGCCCCTCCACCGCCAGCGACCCCATGACCGCGAGCGCGATCCGCAGCGGACGCTTCGCCTTGAACGCACCATGCGTGAAGTAGCGGTGGAAGCCGATGGTGATGCCGTGACAACCGATGAAGTACATCGCCGTCATCAGCCCGAGGTCCAGCCAGCTCACGCCCCAGCCCCAGGCCAGCGGCACCGCGGCGATCAAGGCCAGGAACGGCACGGTGATGAACATCAGCAGGGTGATCTGTTCCAGCGATCTGCGCTGCTCGCCGCCCAGCGTCGCGGACGGCAGGGGGGAGGAGGCAGAAGAACCGGCGGGCACATCGAGCGGCATCGGTGACTCTTCCACGGCATTCGGACCAGCGGTCATGTGGTGTCCCTCGTCGGGGGCTCGGGGCACGGCTACGGCCTACGGGACCGTAACCTACGGTCTCGTAAGTATGGCAGCGACACCGCCCCGGGCAAGGCCGTGACAGGCCCCACCGCCGGCCCCGCACCCCGGATGCCCAACCCTCGGACGGTGTGATCCCCGGTCGGCGGGCAGACCTATCCTGGGGGCGTCGGACAGCGCGGTCCGCACCCCGCCAAGACGTGCTCAATGACTGCACCATCCCTTGCAAGGAGCCGCACCTGTGAGCAGTGCCGACAACAACCTCGCCGAGTCCACCACCCCCGGGGCCACCCAGGGCACCAGCGGTGACAACGGTGCCCTGCGCGCCGACATCCGCCGCCTCGGCGACCTCCTCGGCGAGACCCTCGTCCGGCAGGAGGGCCAGGACCTCCTCGACCTCGTGGAACAGGTCCGCGCCCTGACCCGCTCCGACGGCGAGGCCGCCGCCCGGCTCCTGGGCGAGACCGACCTGATCACCGCCGCCAAGCTGGTCCGCGCCTTCTCCACGTACTTCCACCTCGCCAACGTCACCGAGCAGGTCCACCGCGGTCGCGAGCTCCGCGCCAGGCGCGCCTCCGAGGGCAGCATCCTGGCCCGCACCGCCGACATGCTCAAGGACGCCGACCCCGAGCACCTGCGGGCCACCGCCCGCAACCTCGGCGTCCGCCCGGTCTTCACCGCGCACCCGACCGAGGCCGCCCGCCGCTCCGTGCTCACCAAGCTCCGCAAGATCGCCGAGCTGCTGGACCGCACCGACGCCGCCGACCGCCGCCGCGTCGACCTCCGCCTCGCCGAGAACGTCGACCTCATCTGGCAGACCGACGAACTCCGCGTCGCCCGGCCCGAGCCCACCGACGAGGCGCGCAACGCCATCTACTACCTCGACGAGCTCGGCCGCGGCGCCGTCGGCGACGTCCTCGAAGACCTCGCCGCCGAACTCGAGCGCGCCGGCACCGAACTCCCCGCCGGCACCCGCCCGCTGACCTTCGGCACCTGGATCGGCGGCGACCGCGACGGCAACCCCAACGTCACCCCGCAGGTGACCTGGGACGTGCTGATCCTCCAGCACGAGCACGGCATCAGCGACGCCCTGGAGCACGTCGACGAACTCCGCGGCGCCCTCTCCAACTCCATCCGCAACTGCGGCGCCACCGACGAGCTGCTCGCCTCGCTCCAGCAGGACCTCGACCTCCTCCCCGAGATCAGCCCCCGCTACAAGCGCCTCAACAGCGAAGAGCCCTACCGCCTGAAGGCCACCTGCATCCGGCAGAAGCTCCTCAACACCCGCGACCGCCTCGCCGGCGACACCCCGCACATGCCGGGCCGCGACTACCTCGGCACCAGCGAGCTCCTCGACGACCTCGCCCTCATCCAGACCTCGCTGCGCGCCCACCGCGGCGGCCTGATCGCCGACGGCCGCCTCGAACGCACCCTGCGCACCATCTCCGCGTTCGGCCTCCAGCTCGCCACCATGGACGTCCGCGAGCACGCCGACGCCCACCACCACGCCCTCGGCCAGCTCTTCGACCGCCTCGGCGAGGAGTCCTGGCGCTACGTGGACATGCCGCGCGACTACCGGCGCAAGCTGCTCGCCAAGGAACTCCGCTCCCGGCGGCCGCTGGCCCCCACCCCGCCGCCCCTCGACGAGGCCGGCGCCAAGACCCTCGGCGTCTTCCGCACCATCCGCCGGGCCAAGAAGACCTTCGGCCCCGAGGTCATCGAGTCCTACATCATCTCGATGTGCCAGGGCTCCGACGACGTCTTCGCCGCGGCCGTACTGGCCCGCGAGGCCGGCCTGATCGACCTGCACGCCGGCTGGGCCAAGATCGGCATCGTGCCGCTGCTGGAGACCACCGACGAGCTGAAGATCGCCGACCAGCTCCTCGACGACATGCTCTCCGACCCCTCCTACCGCCGCCTCGTGGCCCTGCGCGGCGACGTCCAGGAGGTCATGCTCGGCTACTCCGACTCCTCGAAGTTCGGCGGCATCACCACCAGCCAGTGGGAGATCCACCGCGCCCAGCGCCTGCTCCGCGACGTCGCGCACCGCCACGGCGTGCGCCTGCGCCTCTTCCATGGCCGCGGCGGCACCGTCGGTCGCGGCGGCGGCCCCTCGCACGACGCGATCCTCGCCCAGCCCTACGGCACCCTCGAAGGCGAGATCAAGGTCACCGAGCAGGGCGAGGTCATCTCCGACAAGTACCTCGTCCCGTCACTCGCCCGGGAGAACCTCGAACTGACCGTCGCCGCGACGCTCCAGGCATCCGCCCTGCACACCGCGCCCCGACAGTCCGACGAGGCCCTGGCCCGCTGGGACGCGGCCATGGAGACCGTCTCCGACGCCGCCCACGGCGCCTACCGCCGCCTCGTCGAGGACCCGGACCTGCCCGCGTACTTCTTCGCCTCCACCCCCGTGGACCAGCTCGCCGACCTCCACCTCGGCTCGCGGCCCTCCCGCCGCCCCGACTCCGGCGCCGGCCTCGACGGCCTCCGCGCCATCCCGTGGGTGTTCGGCTGGACCCAGTCCCGGCAGATCGTCCCCGGCTGGTTCGGCGTCGGCACCGGCCTCAAGGCCGCCCGCGAAGCCGGCCTCGACACGGTCCTGGACGAAATGCACGCGCACTGGCACTTCTTCCGCAACTTCCTCTCCAACGTCGAGATGACGCTGGCCAAGACGGACCTGCGGATCGCCGAGCACTACGTCGACACCCTCGTCCCCGAAGAGCTCCAGCACGTCTTCGCCGTCATCAAGGCCGAACACGAGCTCACCGTCGCCGAGGTCCTGCGCATCACCGGCGAGACCGAACTCCTCGACTCCAACCCGGTGCTCAAGCAGACCTTCCGCGTCCGCGACGCCTACCTCGACCCGATCTCCTACCTCCAGGTCACCCTCCTCAAGCGCCAGCGCGACGCGGCCGCCGCCGACCAGCAGCCCGACCCGCTGCTCTCCCGCGCCCTGCTCCTGACCGTCAACGGCGTGGCGGCCGGCCTGCGCAACACCGGCTGACCGCCACCCACCCACGCAACGGCGGGGCCGCCCGGAACACCTTCCGGACGGCCCCGCCGTTGTCGTATGGGATGCAGCAGACGACCGGAGGACCCATGACGGAGCAGACCGTTTACCGGCACGTGCGCGCGCTGCGCGACCACCTCACGCCGCTGCCCGGCCTCACCCGGCCCGAGACCAGCGACGGAACGCTCGTGATGACGATGCGCCCGCGGCCCCGGCATCAACTCACGGCGAAACGGGTCGTCCAGCAATTGGACCCGCAGCTACCGGATGATCTTCTGGCCTTCGAGTCCACCGACACCGACGACGAGGCCCTCGGCAAGCTCCGCATCCCGGACCCGCTACTGGGACTAATCACAGTGCTCCCCCGTTTACGGGGGAGGTGAGGCGATTGTGAGTGCTGCTCTGGCTCGCAGGCTGGAGCGGACGGTTCTGCTGTTTGATGTACTGGCGGACGACTGACA
>NZ_JBJMAB010000059.1:0-36460 GCF_045799175.1 Streptomyces sp. VTCC 41912 | reverse complement strand
CCCGCGGACGCGCTGAAGCTGGGCGGTTCGTACGACGAGAGCATCCAGGTCCACCCGGTCGGCATCGCCAACTGACCACCGTGAAAGGGCCGGCCCGGGCATGCCGATCGGCAACTCCTGGGCCCCCGCGCTGATGACGCCTGTTCTCGCACGGCTGCGACGGACGGGCGTCCAGTGCTGAGTGAGGCTCGGCGACCGGCCGCGTGCGTCGTGCGGGTCGGCGCCACGGCGCCTGGCGGAGCAGTCGATCCGCTTCAAGGTCGACCGTCCCACTGGCGTACGACATTTGACGGTTTGTCAGCGATGTGCCACAGCGTTTCCCGGAGTGCTGCGGCAGGAACTCCACCGTGATCACGGCCACCTGCGGCAGACGATTCCGGCAGTCGGGGCAAGACGAGTGCATCAACTGCGGCAGAGCGGGAAGGGCGGGGCGGTTATGGCGGTCGAACCGGTGACCGAGTCCGAGCGCGGGAGCGAGCCACGGCGGCCACGCGTCCAGGAGGTGCCCCCGTCAGCCTCGCCCGTGTCGTACGCCGCGGCCGTCGAGCAGTACCTCACCTGCGCGGGGCTCGCGCAGTCCTCCGCGCGGGTCTACCGGATCTCGCTGACGACATGGGCTTGGATGCTCGCGGGCGAACCGGCTCCGACCGGCCCCGCCCGCCGCAGCGCGAAGCCGCCGGCCCTTCCCGTCGCCGCGATCGACGCCCCGACGCTGCCCGACGTGCTCGCCGAACTGGCGGCAGCCCGGGCGGACGAGATGGACGCGCACACCGTCAACCGGGAACTGTCGATCGCGCGCAAGGCGATCGGCTGGTGGCGGCAGCAGGGCTGGGTCGAGCGCGATCCGACGATCGGCATCGAGCGACGGCCGGCGCCGCCGGACCGCACCAAGGCCCTGGCCGAGAGCCAACTCGCCGCCCTGCGGCAGCTGAACGTCTCCCTGCGGGAGAAGACGTTCTGGAGAATGCTCCACGAATCGGCGGCGCGGGCCGACGAGGTGCTGTGCCTGAACGTCGAGGACCTGCACCCGGCGGACCGGCGCGGGCGGATCACCGCCAAGGACGGGGCAACGGAGTGGATTCACTGGCAGTCCGGCACCGCGCAGCTCCTGCCCCGGCTGATCGCGGGCCGGGGCCGCGGCCCGCTGTTCCTCACCGACCGCAAGGCCCCGGCCCGCACACCGTCGGCGGATGTGTGCCCCGAGACGGGCCGGGCCCGACTCTCCTACCGCCGCGCCGAGGAGATCTTCGAGAGGGCCACCCGGCTGCTGGCCAACCCGCTCGCCTCGCCGGAGGACGTCGAGGACGTGGACGGCTGGACCCTGCACCGGCTCCGCCGCAGCGCACCCACCCGCGACGCCGAGGAGCGTGACGTGCGGTCCGGTGCCGCCGACCCGGTCGCCCGACAGGTGGCCGAGCGGGACTCCGGCGCCCGCCGGCGGAGTTGAGCCGGGCACCCGGGGCCGCCCCTCGGCGGAGGCGGCGCGCGAGGCGTTCGTCGACGTGCTCATCGACGTGCTCATCGACGTGCTCATCGCCGGGGTCAGGGGTCGGCAGGGAGCCTGTCAGCCGGTCGAACGGATCCGGTAACTGACCGCGACGTAGGGAAAGTTGCTTTGTCCGAGGGTGCCCGTCCGGAAGTACAGGTCGCCCGCCTGGCCCGGGGCGCCCGTCGTGCAGTCCTCGTTGAAGAAGACGTCTACGGACTGGTTCGACGCGGCGTGGAAGGAGCGGATCGGGGCGGTGAGTTCCTGGCACACCCCGACCTTCGTGAGGTCGAGCTGGACGGCGGTCCCGGTCCGGTCGGCGCCCGTGTAGAAGGTGACGCTGCCGAGCGTGGCGGCCTGTGCCTGGCTCGCCCCGGCCAGGCACAGGGTGGCCGCGGCGGCGGCGACGACGGCTCTGGTCGCACGGCGGTGGTTCGTCTTCACAGGTGTTACCTCACTTCTCGTCACATGTCGGGAATGCCATGAAGGAAGCCCGTGACCCCGGTCGCCTGGGGCAACGCGAGTCACTTTGCTTCATCGTTCAACGAGAAGGAAGGGGGAATCCGGTCAGGCAGGCGCAGCGGCACTCGGGCTCCCAGGAGCGCAATCCCCGTCCGCCGGGGCCGCTGAGCAGCACTGCGGGGCTGCCGGACGCGGATACGTTCCGGTCCGGCAGCCCCGGTGGGAGGTGCGGAAGTGCTCGGCAGGCGCACGCGCAGCCCCTCTGCGGTGCGGCGCGCCAACTGCCGCCCCGGTGGCGCTAGTCGGTGACTTCGATCTTGCCGTTGGGGGAGGCGGTTGCGGAGGCGGGGGCCGCATCGGCGGTGGTGTCGGGTGCGGTGCTGCCGCCCCTGCCCCCGGTCACGCGCTTCAGCATGCTCGCCAGGTCGACTCCTGCGACCGAGTCGAGGAGTTCCACGCCCTGGGCGACGTTGTTCGCCACCGTGCGGGGGAGTTGGCCCGCTCCGTCGGTCGAGATCACCGTCAGCTTGTCGACGGCACCGAGCGGTTCGGACGCCTTGGCGACGACCTGGGGGAGCACCTCGACCAGCATCTGGAGGACGGCCGCGTCACCGTAGCGGGCGAAGGCGTCGGCCTTCTTGTGCATGGCCTCGGCCTCCGCGGTGCCCTTCGCGGCGAGTGCCGCCGCCTCCGACTCGCCCTCCAGCCGGACGGCCTCGGCGAGCGCGGCGCGGTGCAGCTTCTCGCCCTCACCGGTGAGCCGGGCGCGTTCCGCGGTGGCCTCGGCCTCCTTGACCTGGGCGATCCGGCGGGCCTCCGCCTCCTGCTCGGCCTGGTACCGGGCGGCGTCGGCGGGCTTGCGGACCTTGGTGTCCAACTCCCGGTCGGTGAGCGCGGCCTGGCGTTCGGCGACCTTCTCCTGTTCGGAGAGCACCTCCTGCTGGCGTGCGGCCTCCGCGAGCGGGCCGGCCGCGTTCGCCTTGGCGGCCGCGGCCTCGGTCTCGACCCGGATCTCGGCCTGCTTGAGGTAGAGCGTCCGCTCCGCGACCGCGATCTCCTCGGCGGCCTTCAGCCGCGCCTGCTCCGAAACCCGCTGGGCGTTCGCCTCCGCGATGTCCGCCTCCTGGCGGGCCCGTGCGGCCTCGGGCCGGCCCAGGTCCTCCAGGTAGGAGCCCTCGGTCGTGATGTCCTGGATCTGGAACGCGTCGAGGATCAGGCCCTGGCCGGACAGGCTGGCCTCCGCCTCCTCGGCGACCTGGCTGGCGAACGCGGCCCGGTCCCGGATGATGTCCTCGACCGACATCCGGCCGACGATCGCCCGCAGCGCGCCCGACAACACCTCCTGGGTGAAGCCGACGATGCCGTCCTGCTGCTGGAGGAACCGCTGCGCCGCGGCCCGGATGGCGTCCTCGCTGCCGCCGACCTTGACGATCGCGACGCCGTCGAGGTTGGCCTTCACGCCGCGCAGGGTGACCGCGCCGCGCACCGCGACCGGCAGGTGCCGGCTGGAGAGGTCCAGGGAGAAGCGCTGCTGGACGAACGGGACGACGAAGACGCCGCCTCCGACGACGACCTTCTGGCCGCTGTTGTCGACGCTGATCCGCCCGGTCTGCGGGTCGGTGGACTTCTTGCCGCGACGGCCGGTGATGATGAACGCCTCGTTCGGTCCGGCGACCTTGTAGCGCGTGATCACCGCCAGGGCGAGCAACACGACGAGGACGACGGCGCCTACGACGGCGACGATGACTGAACTCATAACAAATCCCCCCTGCCTTCCTGGGGGTAGGCAGATCAAGATGGTGGTTGGTGCGTTTCCGGTCCGGCGGCGGGTGCGACGGGGCCGGGGGAGGGGCGGGGCCGGGCCCGCATCGGCGGCCGGGTCGGGCCCCGCCCCCGTTCAGCGTTCGACGGGGCGGACCGCCACCGAGGTGGACGTCAGCGATGCCTCGACCCAGATCTCGGCGCCCCGGGCCACCGGCGCGACGCTGCGGGCGGCCAGTTTCACGGGGTGCCCGGCGAGGCGGAGCAGCACCTCGCCGTACCCGTCGGCCGGGATCGCGGTCACCACCGATCCGGCGGTGCCCACCAGGTCCTCCCGACGCGGCGCCGAGTCGGTCTGGTCGCGCATCAGCGCCCGGCTGAGCCTCCAGGTGGCGGCCCCGGCCGCGGTGCCCGCCGCCAGTCCGATGCCGACGGCCGCCGCGGCACCGAGCCCGGTGCCGCCCGACACGATCGCGCCGGCGAATCCGAACATCGACAGGAAGCCCGCGATGACCGGTAGTGACAGCAGGCCGTCGAGCCCGCCCAGCACGCCGCCGAAGAGGCCCTCCAGCAACCCGTCGAAGATCAACGAGAGTGCGAGGACGGCGATCCCGCCGATGCCGAGACCAAGAAACCAGGCCATGCTCAGCCCTCCCCCGCTCACTCGTTCCGCTCGAACGGGAACGATCGTGACACGTGGGGACGGCACCGCACATTGCCGCATTCCGGCAATCTTTATGCGCTCTTGATGTGCAGCACTACCTGCTGATCTACCCAGATAGCCTTTTATCCCCCTGCTCTAGACATACCTCTTGACTCTGGTCAAAAGCGGAGGAAACTGGTTGTTAACCAGAAAGCCGGAGAGCCGCACCATCGACAAAGACGTTTGTTGATAAGAGACCCTTGACGTGGTTCTGGCTAGGCCCCCGGAAGCCCCGCGAACCGGAGCCTCGGCGACGACTGAGGTAGATGGTGGCGATGTGGACTCCCGGGGACTGTGTCGTCCGGAGCCGGTGAGTGGCCCCCTCCCGCCCAGCTGATGGGTTGGACGCAAGGGCAGGCCCGCCGGCTCGGATCGCGTCTCATGAGCGGGCCGCCCGGTGCGGCCCGCTCACTGCTGTCCCCGCCACCGGGCCCGGACCGTCGGTTCGCCGCTCCGTTCCCCGCTCCCCCCTTGCGTCCGCCGCGAGTCTCCGTGCTAGCGGTCGCCGCCGGTGCAGGACTCGTGGGTCTTGACCACGGTGAGGGTGATCGGCTGGTGCGAGAACGGGGTGCCGGCCTTGGGGTGCTGGTCGCAGACCTTCCAGCTGGCGGGCCACAGGACGTGGCGACCGGCGCCCCGGCCGTCCTTGAGCTGCACCTTGGTGTCGTAGCCGAGCTGGTGGTAGGCGGCGACCAGTCCCTTGCCGCTGAGGTGCGGCATGGTGCCGCCGTCGGCGTGTGCCGGACCGGTCGTGAAGAGGGCGGTCAGCGCGAGACCCGCGACGACGACGAGTCGTGCGAGCGGCGTGAAGGGCGCAGGCGGCGTGAGGGGTGGGAAGGGTGACGGGGGTACAAGGGGACTGCGGGGCGACTGAGGCGCGATGCGCGCCATGCCGAGAATGAGTGAAGTGCCGGTGATGGTGGCTTTGTTCATGTCGGGAGAACGCGCTCCGCGGGTGACTGGTCACGGCGGGGCGCCAGTTGGCCGGCCGGTCGGGTGGCTGGTCGGCGTACGGGGGCCGGGTGGTGGGGGCGGGGGAGTGGGGCGGTTCGGTGGGGGTGCGTGGCGGGGGCGGGTGGGGCTTGAACTAGGGTCGTTATCCCCTCGTGACGATGTGACTACAGCGATGTAGACATCTTCGGACGGTCTGACTAAGGTATGCCTTCGCTAACTGAGGTAAGGCATACCGGTGCGGTTGCGCGGGCCGGAGAGGACGACTATGTGGGACGACGCGTTTCCGAGCTTCTTGATCGGATTGAGGGAAGGGCTGGAAGCCGGACTCATCGTTTCGATCCTCGTCGCCACGCTCGTCCGGGCCGGGGCCAAGTCCCGTCTCCCGCAGGTGTGGACGGGCGTACTGGCCGCGATCGCGCTGGCCATGAGCTTCGGCGCGGTCCTGACGTTCACCGCGGCGTCGCTCTCGGCCACCGCGCAGGAGTCGTTCGGCGGCACGCTGAGCATCATCGCGGTCGCGTTCGTCACCGCGATGGTGTTCTGGATGCGCCGCTCGGCACGCAGCCTCTCCGGTGAGATCAAGGAGAAGGTCACCGGCGCGCTCGCCATGGGCTCGGGCATGTTGATCGTCACCTCCTTCCTGGCCGTGGGCCGTGAGGGGTTGGAGACCGCGCTGTTCCTGTGGACCACGGCGCGGGCGGCGGGCGAGTCCGTCGGGCCGATGATCGGAGCCGGGGTCGGCCTGGTCATCGCGGCGGGGCTGTGCTGGGGCCTCTACCGCCGGGTGCTGAAGATCAACCTCACCAAGTTCTTCACCGCGACCGGCGCCGTGCTGATCGTCATCGCCGCCGGTGTCCTGGGGTACGGCCTGCGGGACCTCCAGGAAGGCGGGGTCCTGCCGGGCAAGGCCGCGTTCGCCTTCGACCTCAGCCAGAGCATCGACCCGAGCGCCTGGTACACCACCTTGGTGCAGGGCGTGTTCAACCTGATGCCGGCCATGACGTGGCTCCAGGTCATCGGCTACGCGGGGTACCTCGCCATCGTGATGACGCTGTTCGTCCGGGGCGTGCGGACCGCCGCGAAGCCGGCCCCCAAGCCGGCCCCGGCCCCTGCGGCCCAGCCGAACGGTGAGCAGGCGCCCGTCGCGAAGGACGGTGCGGCCGAGGTCGCTTCGGCCGAGGAAGGACCGGCTGAGGGCGAGACGGCGGACGGGGACGCCCCTGAAACGCAGCCGACGGCGCAGCCGGAGTCGGAGTCGGCGTCGGAGTCGGCGTCGGAGTCGGCGTCGGAGTCGGCCGGTGCCGGGCGGAAGCGGCCGGCCTGGCTGGTGCCGGTCGCCGTGGTGGCCGTGCCGGCCGTCGTCGCGGGCGGGATCGTGGCCTTCGGCACGTCCAAGCCTGCCGGGGCGCCGACCATCGCGGTGTCCGAGAAGGAGTGCGGCAAGGGCTTCACCGCGCCCAAGCCCGGCCGGCAGACCTTCCAGATGCAGAACACCGGCGACAAGACGTCCGAGGTGTACCTCGTCGACCCCGGGACCAACGCGGTCTACGGCGAGATCGAGGGCCTGGCCCCCGGCACCACCCGCGACCTGGTCGCCACCATCGCCGGCGGCTCGTACGCCTGGCGCTGCGTGCCCACCGGCGGCAAGGCGGTCACCTCGGCCGCCGTGCGGGTCAGCGGCGGGGGCGGCGCCAAGGCCGTCGTGCCGGTCGCGGAGCAGGACCTCGCCGCGCCGCTGCGCGCCTACAAGCAGTACGTCGACCACGGCCTGGCCACGCTGACCGACCAGACCCAGAAGCTCAGTGACGACCTCGCCGGCGACGACCTGGACGCGGCCCGGACGGACTGGCTCACCGCGCACCGCACCTACTCCTCGCTGGGCGCCGCCTACGGCACGTTCGAGGACTTCGACAAGAAGATCAACGGGCGGGCCGACGGGCTGCCCGACGGCGTGCACGACAAGGACTTCACCGGCTTCCACCGCATCGAGTACGGCCTCTGGCACGGCGCGTCCGCGGCGGAGCTGAGCGGCCCGGCGCAGCAGCTGCACGACGACGTGGTGGGGCTGCGGAAGGCGTTCCCCACCCAGGCATTCGACCCCGGTGACCTGCCGCTGCGGACCCACGAGATCCTGGAGAACACCCTCCAGTTCGAGCTGACCGGCGACACCGACGAAGGCAGCGGCAGCAACCTCGCCACCGCCGACGCCAACCTCGCCGGCACCCAGGAGCTCCTCAACGTCCTGCGCCCGCTGATCGCCAAGCGCGAGCCGCAGCTGCTCGCCTCCATCGAGAGCGACATCGCCCGGATGCAGAAGCTGCTGGACGACGCGCACCACGACGGGACGTGGACGCCGGTCGAGAAGCTCGACGCCACCACCCGGCAGCGACTGAACGGCGTCACCGGCCAGTTGCTGGAACACCTGGCGCCGGTGCCGGACCTGCTGGAGATCCGCAAGTCCGCCTGACCCGCCCCGAGGGCCCGGGGCGCCCGAACGCCGGCCGGCATCCCGCCGGACGCGCCGAGCGCCCCGTCCCTCGCCCCCACCCAGACACACCGCACCACACCACGCACGCTCCGAAGGGAACCCACGAGATGTCCGCCGAAACGCCCGGCCCGCAGGGCCGCTGTCCCGCCGACCGGCGCTCGTTCGTGAAGACCGCGCTGGGCGCCGGTGCGGCCGGTGCGGCGCTGGCCGGCGGCGGCTTCGCACTGAGCCAGAGCAACGCCGGCACCGCACGGGCCGCCGACACCGCCGACGCCGGGAAGGTGCCGTTCCACGGCGCCAACCAGGCGGGCATCCTCACTCCGCAGCCCACCGCCGCCGCCTTCGTCTCGCTCAACGTCATTGCGGACAACCGCAAGGAACTCACCGACCTGCTGCGGACGATCACCGAGCGGGCCCGGTTCCTGACCGCCGGCGGCGCACCGCAGGACCTCGGCGTCGGGGCCCCGCCGTCCGACAACGGCATCCTCGGCCCGGTCGTCCCGGCCGACGCGCTGACCGTCACCGTGGGCGTGGGCGCCTCGCTCTTCGACGACCGCTACGGCCTGGCGAAGGCCAAGCCGCGCAAGCTCGTCCCGATGCGGACCTTCCCCAACGACAACCTCCAGGCCGCCGAGTGCCACGGCGACCTCTCGTTGCAGATCTGCGCGGAGCGCCAGGACACCGTGCTGCACGCGCTGCGCGACATCGCCCGGCACACCCGCGGCGGCATGCAGATCAAGTGGCGCGTCGACGGCTTCCAGAACGCGCCCCGGCCCAGCGGCACCCAGCGCAACCTGCTCGGCTTCAAGGACGGGATAGCCAACCCGGACGTGAAGTCCGGGCGGGAGATGGAGCGCCTGGTGTGGGTCGGCGACGGCCACGGCGAGCCTGCCTGGGCGACCGGCGGCAGCTACCAGGTCATCCGGATCATCCGGATGCTGGTGGAGTTCTGGGACCGGGTCTCGCTGGCCGAGCAGGAGAAGATGTTCGGCCGGCGCAAGGACACCGGCGCCCCGCTGGACGGTGCGAACGAGTTCGACGTGCCCGCGTACCACAAGGACCCGCACGGCACCGCGATACCGCTGGACTCCCACATCCGGCTCGCCAACCCGCGGACCGCGAAGTCCGACGACTCCCGCATCCTGCGCCGCGGCTACAACTACGACCGGGGCGTCGACAACGTCGGCAACCTGGACATGGGCCTGGTCTTCTGCTGCTACCAGCAGGACGTCCGCCGCCAGTTCGAGGCCACCCAGGAGCGGCTGATCGACGAGCCCCTGGTGGACTACATCTCACCGACCGGCGGCGGCTACTTCTTCGCACTGCCGGGCGTGCGGGACGCCTCGGACTGGCTCGGCCGGAGCATGCTCGCCGCCGTCTGAGCCACCCGCCGCCGACGTCCGCCGCCGACCCTCAGATCCGCAGGGTCAGCGGCGGATGCATGCCGTTGAGGTAGTGGTCGCCGATCGCGCGGAGACTGTGCGCGGCCGAACGCTGTGCGGTCAGCACGCGGGCGTTCCGCCAGAACCGGTCGAAGCCCGGGTCGCCGGCGTCGGCGTCCGCGGTGGCGGTCAGTTCCAGGATGCGGGTGGTGATCTGGAGCGCTGACTGGCCGGTGACCGCCTCGGCCGCGGCGACCAGCACCGCGATGTCGGCGCGTTCGTTGACGCCCAGATCCCGACCCATCAGCAGGCCCCGCGCCAACGCCTCGGTGGCCGGTTCCACCACGGCCGCCGCGGTGTGCGCGGCGGCGACCAGTTCGCCGTACGCCAGCAGCAAGTAGGGGTCGCCGCCCGGCTGCTCCGCGTACGGGGCGGGGAGGGCGTCCGCGGCCTGCCACGTGCGCGGGGCGGCGCGGCTGAGGTCGCGGGCCTCGGCGAGCACCCCCTCGGCGATGCCCAGCGCGACGTGCACGAGGGCCAGTCGCAGGGCGAGCGGGGCCAACGTGGCGTACGCGGTCACGTGTTGTTCGTCGTGCGGGGAGGTGCCGAGGAGTTGCTCGGCCGCCACCGGCACGGAGTCGAACGTGATGCTGCCGGCGCCGGCGAGGCGCTGTCCCAGGCGGTCGTGGGCCGGGTCGGTGGTGATGCCCGGGTGGGCCGGGTCGACGAGGGCGATCAGCCAGTCACCGGTCTCGGTGCAGGCGGCACCGACGACCAGCCGGTCGGCGACGGCGACGCCGGCGGCGAACGACCGGCGGCCGTTCAGGACGTGGCCGGAGCCGTGCGGGGTGAGGGTGAGGTCGGGTCCGGTCTCCGGGGCGGGCGGTTCGGCGTCGGCCGCCGGGTTGCCGATGTCGCCGGCCAGCAGCCACCGCTCCTCCGCCACCCGGCGTTCGAGGGTGTCGGCCTGGTGGGCGGTGCCGAAGAACCGGGCGCTCCAGGTGAGGGCGTAGTGACGGGCGAGGAGTTCGCCGATCGAGCTGTCGGCGGCCGCGATCTCACGGATGACCGCACAGGCGGTGCGCCAGTCGCTGCCGCCGCGGAGCGGCCCCGGCGGGGTCAGCAGGGCCGGCAGACCGGCCTCGCGCAGCCGTGACAGCTCGTCGAAGGGCGGCTTCCCGGCCCGGTCGCGGGCCAGTGCGTCGACGGCGAGGTCGTCGGCGACCTCCCGGGTGACGCGCGGCCAGATCGCGTCCTCCGCCGGCGGGCTGGCCGGCGGGGCGGCGGGGCGTACTGCGGACCTCTTCGGCATGGCGCCGTTCACCGTCCTCGTCGGCTGGAACCGGGGCGTGGCCGTCCCGGTCGGGCTTGCCCGGCAATGCTTTCCTAGTTTTCCCACTGGATTGGTAGGGAATACGGGCATGATGCTGCCGAACTTTCGTTCCGGGCAAGGGGTGTTCAAGGGGTGGACGGATCGGGGTCGCATTTCGGACGCCCCCGGGTGGGACTGTGGGCTGCGGGACCACCGGTCGGCCGGGCACAGACGGTGTGCCGCAGGCGGTCGCGCCGGTCACGGACCCGTGGGCTACGGATTCGTCCAGGAGGCCGGATCGCGGGTCAACGCCAGCACCTCGTCCGGGAGTTCCGCCGACGCCACGTCGGCCAGCGACACGCCGTCGAGGATCTGCCGGACGTTGGCCCGCAGGGCGATCCACAGCGGGAGCAACGACTCGGCGGGCCCGCTGTACGACAACTCCGGTGGCCGCACGCCGCGCACCGACACCAGCGGCCCGTCCACCACCCGGATCACGTCCGCGATGCTGATCTCCTCCGGGGCCTTGGCCAGGCGGTACCCGCCCTTGCCGCCGCGCTGGCTGAGGACCAGGCCGCCGCGCCGCATGTCGTTCAGGATGCCTTCGAGGAACTTGTGCGGGATGTCCTGGGCGTCGGCGATGGCCTCCGCCTTGAGCGGGCCCCCGTCCCGGGCGTGCGCGAGTTGCAGGGCGGCGCGCACCGCGTAGTCCGCTCTGGCTGAAATCCGCATGCCGGCATTATCCCCGAGCGCACCGGGCCCGGGGCGGGGCGCCCACCCCACCACGCTCCCGCACCACGCACCACCAGCCACCCCACCAGCTCCATCGGACCGGCGCACCACCCTTGACGCAGCCCTGTGCCGCCTCGACACTCAAGGCGGGAACCCTAGTGAACGGGTGGGAAACCATGGGGCAAGCAGAGCGGGACGGCGACCGCGCGGGACGCGCGGACCGGCCGCTTCCCCTCCTCACCTCCCGCCGTCACATCGATCTGCTGCGCGTCTGCAGCGCGGCGTAGTCCCCCCACGAGGCGCCGGCGGACCGGTTCCCCTGACGCCGCGCCACCCGCCGGGCCCGGCCCCTGCCCGGCCGCACCGTGCGTCCGCCCGCCCGGGCCCGCCCGTGCGCCGCCAGGTGCCCGCCCGCACGTCCACGCACCGGACCTCGCACCCAGGGACACGTATGACCACCACCTTCGCCGCAACCGCCGCCGACCCGGCCTTCCGGGGCCGGATCGGCTCCGACGCACGCAGCGGCCACTACCCCGTACCGCACCGCTACCGACTCCACCTCTCCCCGTCCTGCCCGCACTGTCTGGGCATCGCCATCACCCACGGCCTGCTCGACCTCGGCGACACCCTGCCCGTGACGCGGCTGCCCGCCGTCCCCGACGCCCCGGACTGCGGCTACGCCGCGCTCCGCCCCCTCTACGAGGCCAGCGCCCACCAGTACCGCGGACCGGCCGCGGCCCCGGTGCTCAGCGACGACTGGACCGGACGGATCGTCAGCACCCACGCCCCCGACATCCTCCACGACCTGGCCGAGCGGTTCGCCGGCCCCGGCCCCGACCTGTACCCGGCGCCCGCCCGGCACGCCATCGACGCGCTGGCGCACCGCTGCGAGCAGGACATCAACCAGGCAGCCCAACAGGCCGGCTGCCTCGGCAGCGACCACCCCGGCTACGCGTCCGCCCTGGACACCCTGCTCGGCGCACTCGCCGCACTGGAGCAACAGCTCGCCGACCGCCCCTACCTCCTTGGCTCCGAACTGACCGCAGCAGACGTCCAGTTGTGGGTGACCCTGGTCCAACTCGACACCGTCCACCGCTGGCACCTCGACGCCGCGGCGGTGCAGCGCATCGCCGGCCACCGCCACCTGTGGTCCTACGCCCGTCGACTGGCCGCCCGCCCCGCCTTCGCCCGCCCCCTCGACCTGGACGCCATCGCCCGTCGCCACCACGCCCGTTGCCTGGGCCGGGAGGCCGCCGGCGCGGCCGTGCAGATTGTGGACTGGACGACGGCCCCCACCCCCGGCCGGCACGTCACGCCGGCGCCGCACTGACCCCCCACCGGCTCACGTCGCCACCCGTAGCGGCAGCGACTTCAGCCCGTTGATGAAGTTCGACACCAGCCGCGGTGGCGGTCCGGCGACCGCCACCGCGGGCAGCAGCGCGCAGGTCTCCTCGTAGAGCACCCGCAGCTGCAACCGGGCAAGGTGCGCGCCCAGGCAGACATGCGGACCGTCCCCGAACGAGACGTGCGGGTTCGGGGCGCGGCCCAGGTCCAGCCGGCCGGGTTCGGCGAACACCCGCTCGTCGTGATTGGCCGAGGCGTGGAAGACCACGACCTTGTCGCCGGCGCGGATCCGCCGGCCGGCCAACTCCGTGTCGACCGCGGCGGTGCGGCGGAAGCTGAGCACCGGCGGGTGCCAGCGCAGCAGTTCCTCCACGGCCGGGCCCATCGGCACCGCGCCGGTGCGCAGCGCCGCGTAGGCGTCCGGATGCCCGGCGAGCGCCGACAGTCCGCCCGGCGCCGCACTCCGCACGGTGTCGTTGCCCGCGATGGTCAGCAGGAAGAAGAACATCTCCAGCTCGGGAACGGCCAGTTCGCGGTCGGCGGCCAGTACCGTCATCACGTCGTCGCCCGGGTGCCGCCGCTTGTGCGCGGCCAGTTCGCGGGCGAACGCGAACATGTCCTGGAGCATCGCGGGGGAGCGCGGGTCGACGGGCCGGCCGCTCGCGCCGGTCACCGCCGGGCCGGCCTCATCCGGGTCCTGATAGCCGATGACCCGCCGGGTCCAGTCCAACAGCAGACCGCGTTCGGTGGGCGGCACGCCCAACAAGTCGGCGAGGTTGCGCAGCGCGTAGTCGTCGGTGACGGTCCCGACCAGGTCGCACACCCCGTCGGCAGCCCGTGCCGCGTCCACGGCCGAGGCCAACAGGGTGCGTGCCCGATCCCGTACGGAGTTCTCGAAGCGGTCGACCCGGCGCGGCGTGAAGGCGCGGCTGACCAGGCGCCGCAGTCGGTTGTGCTGCGGAGGGTCCTGATTGAGCATCATGCGCCGGATGAACGGCAGGTCGGCGGGGGCGGGGTCGCGGATCTGGGTGGCTCCCAGACGGGACGAGAAGGTCCGCGCGTCCTTCAACACCCGGACCACGTCCCGGTGCCTGGTCACCGCCCAGAACCCGGGGCCGGCCGGCCAACCCAGCACTTCCGGCTCGTCCTGCCAGGCCACCGGGTGGTGGTCGCGGAGCAGCCGGTACGCGTCGTGCGGCAGCCCGGTGGCGTAGCGGCGCGGATCGAAGACGTCGGGCACGTCCGGGGACCGGGCCGGCTCCCGGCCGGGCACCCGCCCGGCCCCGCCGGTGCTGCCGGTCACCCGGCCACCGGCCCGCCGCCGGCCGCCCGGTCGGCGCACCCTCCGCGCACCGCGATGACCTCGTGCGCACCCCGACCGTGCAGGGTGTGCGGCAGGACGAAGGAAGCCACGCGCTCTCCCGCTGTGTTCCGAGCCGGGCACCGCCGGCGGACGGACGACCACGACCACCCTGGCCCCGCCCGCACCGCCCCGCAAGGGCGCCCCGCCCACCGGCGTGATTTGGCATGATGCCCCGTCGCCCCGGATCGAGGCATGGGAGAACCACGTGATCGAAGCAGCCGTCGGAGCATTACCGGGACTCCTGCCGGCGTTCCTCGTCCTCGCCGCGGTCCTGGGGGCGGGCGCCGCTGCGCTGAGCAGGGCGAGGGGCGCCCCGGTCGCGTTGTCCGTGCTGTGTGCGGTCGCCTTCGCCGGCGTGCTCGTCGTCACGATGCCGCCGGGAGGCGGCGGATCGGGACAGGGCGGGTCCTGCGACGTCGGCCTGCCCGGATGGGCCTTCCTGGGCTCGGAGTCGGCACGGCTGAACATCGCGCTGTTCGTCCCGCCGAGCCTCCTCGCCGTCCTGCTCTTCCGCCGCCCGGTCACGGTCCTGGCCGGATGCCTGCTCCTGACCGGCGGCATCGAACTCCTCCAGGGGACGACCGAACTCGGCCGCGCGTGCAGCTACGACGACCTCAAGGCGAACGCCCTCGGCGGGTGCCTCGGCGTCCTCCTCGGCGTCGTCGGCCTGTGGGCCGCCCGGCACCGCTGCCCGCTGACCCGCCGGGACGCCCTGCGCGGTGCCGCCGCGGCCGCGCTCGGCGGATCACTGCTGGTGGGGGCGTTCGTCGTGGCCGTCGAACCGTCCGACGACGAGGCCCGGGCGCAGGCACGACGCGTCGAGTCGGGAGGACAGGAGAACTGGCTCGACGGGGCCGCCACCGACCTGTTCGGTGGCGGCAACTCGGCCATGGCGGTGCGGCGGAAGCGGCTGCCCGATGGCGGCTGGCGCCTGACCGTGGAAGTCGAGCGGCGCGGCTCGTTCGTCGTCCGCTGGCCGGAACGCCGGCTCGAACGCTTCGCGTGGCCGGCTGGGGACGGCCCCGCCGGTGACACCGGTGCGCTGCCCGCCGCTCGGGCCCGTGCCGCCGGCGACCGGTTCGTGCGGAAGTGGTTCCCGCAGGTGGCGGCCGAGGCCACGTCCCTCCCGTCGCAGGACGAACGGCGCGGTCACGTGCTGCGCTACCGGTACACCGCGCCGGACGCCGCGGAGCCCGGGACGTTGGAGGTGCGGGTGTCGCCCACCGGCCGGGTGGTGGAACTGACGACGCACGGCGCTCCGGGGCCGGAGCCGGATCCCGCCTGAGGATCGGTGCCCCGTTTGCCTCATACCTGCCAAATGAAAGGCGAGGCGCTGCCCAATGCAGCGCCAGAATGCGGCTAGGCTGGGGTAGGTTTGAGCCATGAGTGAGGGTCAGCTCGACAGTGTTGAGGCTTTGCTGGAAGAAGCGCGGCTCATGGCGCGCATGCCGGAGCCCGCGGAACGATTGCGGCTGCGCGAGGCGGCTGGGTTGTCGCGGGCCCAGGTGGCGACCGCCGTCGGTGTGGGGCGGCAGACCGTCGCCAACTGGGAGTCCGGCGAGACGGACCCGCAGCCGCCCGGGCGCATCAAGTACCTGCGGCTGCTGGAGGGGCTCGCCCAGATTCACCCGGCACCGGCCCGGTCAGCAGCGCGGGATCCGGAGCCCGTGGCCGTCACGCACTCCGCGCCCGGTGCCGCGGTGGCGCCGGACTTCGCGGCCCAGACTGCCTGGCGGCCGGACGGCCTGGCCGTCCAGGGCGAGCCCGGTCCGTGCGTCCGCTGCGGTGTGCCGACGCCCTTCCAGTCCACCGACGGCCGCCCGCTGCACGCCGGCGCCATGTGTCAGCCCCCGGCCGTCAACCCGCAGGCCAGCGCCCCCGCGCCGACCGCCCTACCGCCCCAGGCGGCCGTCGTCCAGGCAGTCGTCGCCCAGGCTCCGGTCGCGAGCCCCCGGACCGCGCCGGCCCCCAGCCCCACCCCTGCGCGGGTGCCGTCGCGGCCGCAGCGCCGGGCCCAGTCGTCCGCTCGTGCGCAGGCGGAGACCAACACGTTGATCGCCGGTGCGGTGCATGAGGAGTTGGAGCGTGCCGAGGGTGATGCGGATGTCGCGTTGCAGGCGTTGGTGAAGCGGGCGATTCCGGATGTGATGCGGTTGTTCGAGGAGACGCGGGCGACGGCGCGGTACCAGTACACGGCGTATCCGTCGCTGCCGGACATCCTGCACAAGCCCTCGAAGCGGGAGCCGGACCAGATCTGGGAGGCCCGCCCCAACTTCCACCACCCCCACTACTCCCTCAAGGCCCCCGGCGACGTCCACGTCACCGCCCTGGACGCCAACGCCGCGTACCTCTCCGCCCTCAAGTGCTGGCTTCCGATCGGCAAGTTGGAGCACCACGCCGGTGACGACGGCGTCGATCCCAAGCGTGCGGGAGTCCATCTCGTCACCCCCGCACCGTGGGACCACCCGCACCTGCCCGACCCGCTCGGCGACCGTGAGGAGCCCGGCGCCCTGTGGATCACCGACGCGACGTTGCGTCTGCTACTGCGCCTGTCGGGCCCGAAGTACGCTCTGATCGAGGCGCCGACGGTGCACGAGTCGTGGACGTCGGGTGCGACGGAGAACTTCCTCGACGCCCTGCGCAAGGTCCTGGCCGCCGCCCGGGAGACGGCCCTGGCCGAGGACGACTGGATCACCGAGGGGTATGTGAAGGCGATGTACTCGAAGTTCATCTCGACGATGGGGGAGTCGATCCACAACCGCGAGATCCAGCGCCCGGACTGGATGCACATCATCCACAGTCAGGCGTACGCCAACCTGTGGGGCAAGGCGTACAAGGCCCACCAGGCGGGGCTGGAGGTCATCGCGATGATGGGTACCGACGAACTCCATCTCGCCGGTGACTGGCGGCAGGTCTTCACCGAGGGGCGCGGCCTGGCCCAGATGAAGATCAAGCACAGTGACGCCAAAGCCTCCGGTGAGTACACCGTCGGCCGGGTGGCCCGCTGATGGCCCTGGATTCGCGGTGGCGCCGGATCGGCCACTACGGCGCCCGGGCCCTGCCCGGCTGGGTCTGCACCGCCGAAGGCATCGACCGCATGGTCACCGGCATCGAATCCCCGGTCACCTCCGAGCGTGGTCTGTCCGCCCGCCTGCGGTACCTGACGGCGTCCGACGCGGGCTACGAGGCGATGGACCGCGCCGGTATCCACGTCCGCCCCCGCACCCTCATGGCCTGGTTGGCCGAGGAACGCATGCCCAGCAAGGCGAACCTCGCGCGCCTGGACGTGGCGTACTGGGACCTGCGGCGCCGCAACGTGGTCGCCGACCTCAAACGTCGCCTCACCAACCGTGGTCGCGGGACCCGCGTCGAGATCGATCCCGCCGACCAGTCGCAGGTGGACCCGCGTCACCGCCGGGAGGTGGAGACGCGTTCGATCAATGTCCGTGGGCTGATCTGGGATCGGGCCGTCGATGCGTGGATCGCGCACGACGCGCGGGAACTCGAAGCGATCTGGGACGAGATCATCCAAGGTGGCCTGGGCACCGACTGGGACGCCTACACCTACGTCTCCTCCGTCGGCTGGGCCGCCTGATCACCACACCACGCCGGCCCGGAGTCGTCCCGTTCGCCGCGATCGCTGCATCGTCGAGGCCGACTTCGGGCCTTCGCGCGTCGACGTTCCCGTCCCGTCCCGTCTCCGTGCCCGACGTCAGGCGTCGGGTGTCAGCAGGTCGTCCAGTTCGGCCGCGAAGAGCAGGGCGGGGTCGAGGTCCATTCCGGCGAAGTGCCCGGCGAGTTCGAGGGACAGGGCGCCGTGCAGGCGGGTCCAGAAGGCCAGTGCCTGGCGGAGGGCGGCGGGGGAGGCGGGGTGGCCCTCGGCCCAGCCCCGGTGTCCTTCCAGGTGGGTGGTGAACGGCGTGGTCGGGCCGTCCGTGGTGCGTGCCGCACAGGCATCGAGCAGGGTGGTCATGATCTCGGAGGAGATCTCGGTGGTGTCGTCGGGCGCGCGGTAGCCGGGCGCGGCACGAGCCGGCGCCCGCACGCCCGGTGCACCACGCCCACCGGTCAACAGGCAAAGGGGAACGCCATGTTCGACAGTCGTCACACCCGTGTCCGCGCCGCCCTGTGCGCCATTCCGCTCGTCGTCGGCATCCTCGGCACCGCCGCCGCCCCACCCGCCGCGGCCGGCTCCCGCGATCCGGATGCCTCCCTGACCTGCCGCGGGAGGGGTGTCGACCCCGACGCGCGAGTGCGCTACAAGACCGAGACGCTGATCCACGCGCCCCTGCGCACCATCTGGAAGGTGCAGACCGACGTGGCGCGTTGGCCGTCCTGGCAGGCGTCCGTCGCGACCGCGGAGCGCCTCGACCACGGCCCCTTCCGCTCGGGTTCGGCGTTCCGCTGGACGATGCCGGTTCCCCCCAACCCCTCAACTCCCGCCACCCGCCTGGAGATCACCTCGACCGTCGAGCAGCTCAAGCGCAACTCCTGCATCCGCTGGACCGGTCCGGCGATCGGGGAAGGGCTGCGCATCGACGGCGTCCACGTGTGGAACTTCACCCAAGTCAAGGGCGGCGTCCGCGTGAGCACCGAGGAGACCCACACCGGCGCCCAGGTCGACGCGGACGTGCCCGCCGCCACCGCCATCCTGCGCCAGGGCCTGGACGCCTGGCTGAGTGAGCTGAAGGCCGCCGCCGAGGCGATAACTACCCACCAGCCGGGCTGAGTTGCCGAAGGGTCGGACCTGCGACGGCGTTCTCCGCCTGGGCCTGCCGGTCGGTGTCAGGCGATGACCGCGACGGCTTCCACCTCGACCAGGTGCTCCGGGACGTCCAGCGCTGCCACGCCCAGCAGGGTGGCCGGCGCGACCGGAGTGCACCCCAACGTCTCGCCGGCCCGGGCGATCCCCGCCAGGAGCAGGGGCATCTTGTCGGGGGTCCAATCCACCACGTGGACGGTCAGCTTGGCCACGTCCTCGAAGGACGCGCCGGCCGCGGCCAGGGCGGTGCCGACGTTGAGGTAGCACTGCTCGACCTGGGCGGCGAGATCGCCTTCGCCGACCGTGACGCCCTGGGCGTCCCAGGCGACCTGTCCGGCGACCTACACCAGTCCCGATCCGGATGCGATCGACACCTGCCGGTAGGCGTCGATCGCGGGCAGTCCGTCGGGGTTCACCAGGGTGGTGGCCATGCTGTTGCCTCCTCGTCGCACGAGACCCTGTGGTCTCCAGTGGTGACTCGGGCACCGTAGGAGAGTGACTCCTGACATGGGAGGACGCACTTTTCGGTGACGGGGGAACCTCGTGGTGACCAAGCAGGTCAAGGGCTCGTTCGGCGGTGTGGCGGACCGGACGCGTCCGAGCATCGACGTGACGGCGAACAGGCGGAACTCTGGCCCATTCGTGACGGACTTATGACATTTGTCGGCCCGGCGGGAGGGGAGGAATGGAGGTGACCAGGGTCCGGCGGATCACCCGTCAACCGCCGAGCGAAAGTGGAGTGTTCATGATGCGTACCCGTGGGAAGATCGTCGTCACCGCTGCCGCCGTCGCGCTGGTGGGCGCGGTGGGAGTGGGCGGGGGAGTGGCGCAGGCTTCGTCCCCGACGGCCGCGGCGGCCGGCAAGGGGATGCCCTCCGCATGCCGTCCCGCGAACCACACCGCCAAGATCACCCCGGCCCCCGCCACTTCCGGGCACCACCACTACCGCGTCACGCTGACCGCGGCGCCCGGCTACGACCCGTGCGAGCTGGCCGGTTCGCCGATCGACGTGCGCTTCTACCACCACGGTGTCCTCAGGGGCGTCACCGCCGGCCACTACGGCCCGCAGGGCACGGTGGTGACCTTCGGCCCGGGGCACCCGGTGCACTTCGACATCCAGGTGCCCAACAGCGCCGGCGGCACCTCCGCCGACGAGGCGACCTTCACGCTGAAGGCCCCCGGAGGCGTGATCCCCGGTGAGTCCAGCGCCAACGGCCGGCTCACCGTCGACGCCGGCACCGTCATCGGCCCGGTCCGGCCCGGCGCGTAGTCCCGCCGGGCACGTCGAGCCGAACTCGTAGGCTCGGCGCATGACGTGGACCGAGACCGAGTACCTGGAGATCCTGCACGGCGAGCGGCGTCGCTACGCGTGGGTGATGCGGCGGCACGGCGCGCTGCCCGACGCGGAAGCCCGGGAGGCGGCCCTGCGGAACTATCCGTACGAGCCGAGCGACGCTCCGTACCGCGGTCTCGTCTTCCACGACGAGGCGTGGCACTGGGCGATGTCGGCGATCCACGGCGCGCGGTATCCGGTCGAGCATCCCGCGTTGCTCCAGCCGTCGCCTGAGTACCTGGCCCTCGACTGACCGGCGGGCAGCGCGGGTTCCGCCGGGCCCGGGCTTGCGGGGCAGGTCCGCGGAGCGGTCGTCCGGTCCTTCGTTCGGCGGTCGCGCACGCGGTGGCCGGCGGCCTGCTCCCGGGCCGTCGGGCATTTCCGGCAGACTGCTGCGATGGACGTCTACGCATCCCTCGCCGACATGGTGGGGAACACCCCGCTGGTACGCCTCAACCGCATCACCGAGGGCCTTGCCGTGCCGGTCTACGCGAAGTTGGAGTACGTCAACCCGGGCGGGAGCGTCAAGGACCGCATCGCCCTGTCCATGGTGCGGGCCGCCGAGGACGCCGGACTGCTGCGGCCGGGCGGCACCATCGTGGAGGCGACCTCGGGGAACACCGGGGTGGGCCTGGCCATGGTGGCGGCGCAGCGCGGCTACCGCTGCGTGTTCACCCTGCCGGAGAAGAGCAGCGCCGAGAAGGTGGCTGTGTTGCGCGCCTACGGTGCCGAGGTGGTGGTCTGCCCCGGCGACGTGCCCCGCGAGCATCCCGACCACCCCAGGGCGGCGGCGGAGCGGTTCGCCCGGACCACGCCCGGCGCGTGGTTGGCCGACCAGTACAACAATCCCGCCAACCCGTGCGCGCACCGCGGCAGTACCGGTCCGGAGCTGTGGCGGCAGACGGAGGGACGGATCACGCACCTGGTGTCGGGCGTCGGCACCGGCGGCACGATCAGCGGCACGGGCGGCTACCTCAAAGAGGTGAGCGACGGCCGGGTCCGGGTGATCGGCGCCGACCCGGAGGCGTCCGTGTACTCCGGCGGGCCCGGCACCGCGTACGCGGTGGAGAGCATCGGCCTGTTCCGCCACCCCGAGACGGTGGACGACTCCTGGCCGGAGTCGTTCCACACCGACGTGGTGGACCGGTTCGAGCGGATCAGCGACCGCGACTCGTTGTTGACCGCCCGCCGACTGGCCCGTGAGGAGGGACTGTTGGTGGGTGCGTCGGCCGGTACCGCGGTGGCCGCGGCCCTCCGGGTCGCCGTCGGGCTCGGTCCGGACGACCTGGTGGTCGTGGTGATTCCGGACTCCGGCCGCAACTACCTGAGCAAGGTCTTCGACGACGGGTGGCTGCGCGAGCAACTCGGCGACGACGCGACCGTCGGCGGGGCGTAGGGCGGGTCCGACGCGTCGCACGGGCGGTCGTCGGCGTCGCGGAGCGGCCCGCGGGCGCGGAGCCCAGCGGCTCCGGCAGGAGGGTCGGACGGCCCGGTGGGTGTGCGGGCCGCCCGAACACGGGGTGGCTAGGCGCCGGACGGGGCGAGTTCCCGCTCGCGATCGGTCTCGCGGGCGGCGAAGGGGCACTGCCAGTCGGCGGGCTTGGGGCGTCCGGAGTAGCGGCGGGTCTCGGAGAGCTCCTCGTACTCCGTCAGGTTGGGATTGATGTCGCCCTGCAGCTTGATGTCCTGCTTGCGTATCTTCTCCGCGAGCCGGTCCCACATGCCGGCGCCCTTGATGTGGGCGAACTGCTCGTGGGAGTTGAAGGCCAGCATCGGGAAGGGAGGACGGCGGCCCCACCGGCGGTGGGTCTCGTGCAGGCCGATCACGAAGAACGGATGGCCGGCGACGCTGTAGGCGAACTCCTTGGCCTGCGGATCCGACGCGTAGCCGTCGGCCCAGCGATGGGTCTCGGCGTCCGTCTCGTGCAGTAGTTGCAGATGTTCCCAGAGGAGTTCCTCGAACCGCAGCTCATCCACCCCCCTCGGTCGCTCGAAGGTCGCGATGAAGCTCGTGAACGAGCGGGCGCTCCAGTTCGCCCCGTTCACGAACTCCGCAAGGTCGAGCGCCATCAGCCGAGCCGATTCGGCGCCCCCCAGCAGGTCATAGTGCCGGTGTGTGATGCCGCCCTGGCGCCAGGCGGAGCGTCCCGCCAGGCAGGCGAACCGGTCGCCCAGGATGAACTGCTCGACCTGCTCACGCGCATCCGACGTCATGGCCAGCCTTCCTTCCACCAACGTGCCTCCTCGTAAGGGAGATCATCTCCTTCAGGCATCCGAAAGCGCCCACCCCACAGCGGCCGGAACCGGTCCACGGCAGCAGGCATCGCGGCTGCGCGGACCGGACCCGGTTCGCGGAGAACGGGGAAGGTCGCTGAGTGATTGTGACCGCCTAGGGCCGCTCGGCGAAATCCCCTCCGCGACTCCGTCGCGACGAATTCCTCACATCGCCGGACGGACACGGGCATTTTTCCGACCGATTCCCCGGCGAGGGGTGTCACGGGCCGCCGACGAGGGCCGTCCGGCGAGCACCGCAGGGCAGCGGGCCGCCCCTGCGGAGGGTCCGCCGGGGCCTGGCACTCGGGGCGCGACCAGTGGTTTTCCCCCTTTCTCGCCCGATGACGGATGTGAGGGGCGCAGGCCGGTCCCGTTGCCGTCGGGGTGGCGGACGCCGGCGGCTCCGGCGGAGCGACGCCCTGCGGGGAAGCCGACGTCGCGTCCCGTCGCCGCGCGCGACACGGGGAATGGGGATGCGCGGCGGCTGCCGGCCCTGGCAGGCTGCGTGCATGCCGCTCGTTGACGTGTCGCCCGGAGTGTCCCTCGCCCATGAGACCTTCGGTGATCCCCGTGACGCCCCCGTTCTGCTCGTGATGGGCTTCGGCTCCCAGATGATCGCCTGGCACGAGGACCTCTGCCGCGCGCTCGCGGACCGCGGGCGCTACGTGATCCGGTACGACAACCGCGACTGCGGGCTGTCCACGAAGTTCGACGGGCACCCCGTCGACATGGGTCGGTTCATCGCGGCGGTGAGCTCGGGAGACCTCCCCTCCGCCCTGGCGATGGTGCCCTACCGGCTCCAGGACATGGCTGACGACGGTCTCGGCCTGCTCACCGCGCTCGGCATCGAGCGGGCGCACGTGGTGGGCGCCTCCATGGGCGGGATGATCGCCCAGACGATGGCCATCAGCCATCCGGAGCGGGTACTGACGCTGACGTCCATGATGTCCTCGACCGGCGAAGGCGCGTACGGCCAGCCCACCCCGGAAGCGCAGGCGGTGCTCTTCAGCCCGAAGCCGGCGGACCGCGAGGGGTACGTCGCGGCGGCGGACCGGGAACTGGTGTGGGCCTCCAAGCGCTACGGTGACGCCGCGGCCCTGCGGGAGTTGGCGGCGCTCAGCTACGACCGTTCCCATTACCCCGCCGGGATCGGGCGTCAGCTCGGCGCGATGATCCTCAGCGGTTCACGGGCGGACGCGCTCCGGGAGCTGCGGGTGCCGACGCTGGTCCTGCACGGGCTGGACGACACGCTGATCGATCCCAGCGGCGGGCGACGCACCGCGGACCTGGTGCCCGGGGCCGAACTGCGGCTGATCCCCGACATGGGGCACGACCGCCCGCGCGCTCTCTGGCCGCAGCTTCTCGACGCCCTGGAGCACCACACGAGCTGACGGTCGAGCGGCGAACGGCGGGCCGCCCGCGACCGGTTGGGGCCGTGGCGGGAGGTGGACGGGGCCCCGCCCATCAGCGAGGTCATCGTCATGTCATCGCCGTTTCATCGGTGCTGGCTAGCTTCGACGCGCGTCGGGAACGGCGTCGGCGGTCCAGGCGCGCACCTCGCCGGCATCGGCGGCGGCCGGCGGCCAGCCCGGATGCGACGGCACGTCCAGTGCCTCCGCAGTCCGCCGTTCACGTGATCGGGAATCCCAACTACCGCCCTCGGCAAGGACAGTGGCGCCGAGGGCAGCTCCTCGTACCCGTCAGTTGGCTCTGAAAGGCATCGATGCAATGACACGTCCATCGGACGAGCGGGACGCGACGGTCGGCGGGCACTCCCGCCGCAAGCTCCTCAAGATCGGTATCGGCGCCGCGGTGGGGGCCGGGGTCATCGGTTCGACCGCCGGCGTGGCGCGGGCCGGTGGGCCCAACGATCCTTCCAGCCCGACCATCGCCTACAAGGTGAAGAACCTCAGCGGTCCGGCCGAGACCGGTCCGTTCGCCTCGCCGTGGACGGACCTCGGCATCCCCGTGCGCTGTCCGAACGGCACCATGCTGTTCGTCGGTGGCGACACCTTCAACGGCGACCACGTCCCGCAGCCCGGCGAGCCCGCCGACGACTGGCGGGCCCCGGTCGGCCTGCGTTCCAACAGCGCGGACCTGAACAACCTGCGCATCGACGGCAGCGTCGGCGGCGGCCACGCCAACAGCCTCGTCGACGAGCCGCACAACCCGGTCGGCGACAAGGCCACCACGGCGATCCCCTCCGACGTGTTCGTCGTCGACGGCGTCATGTACATGCACCTCATGCGCGGTGTCATCTACGACACCCACCACACGGACTTCTGGCGCTCCACCGACAACGGCGAGACCTGGCAATACCTGTGCCAGTGGCCCGCCGACCTGCACGGCGGCCAGTTCCAGCAGAAGACCTACGCGGTGGCCGACGACGGCTTCTGCTACGTGCTGTCCACGGTCTTCAACCGCGAGGTGGAGTCGGGGATGCTCCTGCACCGCGTGCGGAAGGACAGCCTCGGCAACCCCGGCGCCTACGAGCCGTGGGGCTACGCCGACGGCGCCTGGCGGTGGGGCGCGCCCCCGACCACCGTCTTCGGCGTCCGCAAGTGGGGCGAGATCTGCTTCCGCGCGATGGACGGCAAGTACGTCCTCACCTGGCTGAACATGAACGCGCTGTCGATCCGGGCGATGGTCTTCCCGCTCCCGACGTCCGACCTGACCAGGACGCTGGAGCAGACCATGATCCTGCCCGGCGCTCCGGGCCAGGAGGTGGGCAACCTCGTCGCCAGCCCGTACGGCGGATTCGTCGTCCCCGGTTCGACGTTCGGCGACTTCCACATCGTCGTCAGCCAGTGGTACGACCCCAGGAACTACCGGTTCATGCAGTACAAGGTGCACATGCTGTCCTGAACTTGCGCGTCCCGTGCGGGCCCCGCCCTCGGGCCGGGCCCGCACGGGACGCCGGCCTCACGTCGCGATCCGCAGGACGCGCGGGGGACGGGGCGCTGGTGCGGGGAGGTGGAGCGGCGTGCGGCCCGGGGTGATGCTTCCGAGGAGGGTGGCCCGTCGGGCGCCGGTGCCGGCCGGCACGGTGCCGGGCAGCCCGTGGAAGGTGAGGAAGCCCAGGACGGCGAAGGCCAGGGCCTCCTTGGCCATGGCGGGCAGGCCGAGCGCGTCGCTCGGACGCAGCGGCACGTCGGGAAGTTCCTCGGCGAGCATCCGCAGGAGGGTCGGATTGCGGGTCCCGCCCCCGGAGACGATCAGTTCGGTGACGCGGTGGGCGCGGCAGGCGTCGCCGACGGTGACGGCGGTCAGCCGGGTCAGGGTGGCCAGGACGTCGGCGGGGTCGAGTCCCGGCGTGCTGTGCAGCGTTCGCCGGAGGTAGGGCAGGTGGAAGTGCTCCTTGCCGGTGGTCTTGGGGGCGGGCCGGCGGTAGTACGGGTCGGCCAGCAGTCGGCGCAGCAGGTCGGGGTCGGTCCGGCCGGCGGCGGCCCGGTGTCCGTCCCGGTCGCAGTGGGCTGCGCCGCCGGTGAAGTGGTGGACGGCGGCGTCCAGGAGCGCGTTGGCGGGGCCGGTGTCGAAGGCCAGCGGCGCGGCGTCGGGGGCGACGACGGTGATGTTGGCGATGCCTCCGAGGTTGAGCGCCGCCGGTGTGCCGGGGAGCGCACGCAGCAGGAGGGCGTCCGTCATGCTGACCAGTGGGGCGCCCTGTCCGCCGGCGGCCACGTCCCGGCTGCGGAGGTCGGAGACGACGGGCAGGCCGGTGCGTTCGGCGATCCAGGCGGGTTGGCCGAGTTGGAGCGTGCCGCGGACGGTTCCGTCCTCAACCCAGTGGTAGAGCGTCTGGCCGTGGGAGGCGACGAGGTCGGCGGCGTCGGCGCACAGCTCGTGCCGGGCGCGTTCGGCGGCGTCGGCGAAGGCGTGGCCGATGCCGGTGTCCAGGGCGCAGACGTCCCGTGCGGTGGTGGTGGCCGGGGGCAGCGTGGCGGCGAAGAGGTTCCGCAGGTCCTCCGGGTACGGGGCGGAGAGGTGTCCGAGGGGGCGCAGGTGCAGGGTGTCGCCGTGCAGGGTGAGGTCTGCGGCGGCGGCCTCGATGGCGTCGTGGGAGGTGCCGGACATCAGACCGATCACGCGCAGGGCGTCGCCGGGTGCGCGGGCCGCGGTGCGGGCGGGGCGGGAGGGCGGCATGGGGCCTTCCTGCCGTCGAGGGGGACGGGCGGTGCGGGGCGGTGCGGTGGTTGTGGGTGGCGGCGCGGGTCCTCCTCAGCATGCCGTCAACGAGGGGGAGTTGCGCCCGGGGAACGGGCAGCGGCGGGTGCCCGTCCTGCCGGCCGGCACGGTCCGCTCCGGGGCGGACCGCCCCGATCGCCGTGCGGCGCACCAGCGCGAACGCGGGGCCGGGCGCGGGCGCCGGCACCGGCCGCCCGGGGGAGCGGAAGCCACCTGAAGGAATCTTCAGGTGGCTTCAGTTGGGCTTCAGGTGGGTTCGGCCACTGTGGTGGCACAGCGTTCGACAGCGCCGGCCCCGGAGGACCGGGGTCGCGCCCCACCATCGGAGGAGAACCCATGAAGCGCCACCTCGTCATCGCCACCGCCGCCGCGGTAGCCCTGCTTGCCGGTGGCACGGTCACCGCCGTCGCGGTCAGCGCTGACGGCTCCGGCGGCAGCGCTCCGGCGACGGCACCGACCGGCGGGCACGGCCGCCCGGACGTCGAGGACCTCCAGGAGGCCCGCGCGGCCCGGGTGACCGCCGCCCAGGCCGCCTCCGCCGCCCTCCAGGCCGTCCCGGGCAAGGTTTCCGAGCTGGATCTGGACCGCGATCGTCCGGGCCTGGTGTGGGACGTGGACGTGCTGGGCGACGACGGCCGGTGGCACGAGATCACCCTCGACGCGCGCACGGCCCGGGTGGTGAGCCAGCGCGTCGACCGCGGGGACGACGACGATCACGCGCGGGAACGCGCCACCCTGGTCGGTGCCCGGACGGGCGCCGTCGACGCGGTCCGGAAGGCCGCCGCCGGGCACGGCACGGTGACCTCGGTGGAGTTGGCCGACGGCCACGGCGCCACGCCGGTGTGGGAGGTCGAGACCGTCACCGGCGACGGCACGGAGCACGAACTGCTCGTCGACCCGCACACCGGCGCCCTGCGCACCGTCTCCCCGCGTGCCGCGGACGACGGCCACGACGGCGGTGACGACTGAGCCGGCGGCACCGGTGGGCCGGGGCCGGACGCAGGAGGCGCCGGCCCGCCTGCGCCCGGGGGCGGCCCGGTGGGCGCGCCACCGGCCCGTGCCTACCGCGACAGGACCGCCGTGAGCGCCCGGTGCAGGGCCTGGGCCGGATCGCCCGGTGCTTCGGCGGTCCGCCAGGCGACGACGCCGTCCGGCCGGACCAGGCTGGCGCCCGACGGGCCGATTCCGTAGCGGGCGAGGAACGCGCCGGTCGGGTCGGTCAGTTGCTGACCGATGACGTGGGACCGCACGCTCGTGCGGAGGCGCGCCGCGACCTCGGCGGCGACGCCCGACCAGAAGCCGCCCTCGGCACCGGACAGCAGCACGAAGCCACGGCCGAAGAGGTGCACCGTGGACGTCGTGCCGCCGTCGTGGTGCAACCACACGTGCGGCGCACGGAATCCCGGTCGGCCGCTCGGCCGGTACGGATCCTCGGAGTCGGCGGGGTCGTCGTCCTCGGTGAGCACCGCGGACGAGCGGTAGCGGAAGCCGAGCGTCACGGGCAGCGTGCCCTGTTGGTCGGTGGCCGGCTCGGGCTCGGTGCTCTCGCCGGCCGGTACGGCCCCGCGGCCGGCGAGCAGCTTCAGCGCCGCGGCGACGACCCGTTCGGCCATCGGGCGGCGCTCGGCGTCGTAGGAGTCGAGCAGCGCCGTCCCGGCCGACGAGTCGAGGACCGCGGCGAGCTTCCAGGACAGGTCGTACGCGTCGCCGATGGCGGTGTTGCCCCCCAATCCGCCGCTCGGCGGGGTCACTTTGGCGGCATCCCCGGCCAGCAGCACCCGCCCCACCCGGAACCGGTCCGCCACGCAGGCCGCCATTTCCCACGGCTGCACGGCCTTGATCTCCGGTCGCAGGTCCGGCAACTCGGTGACCCGGCGGACCAGTTCGGTACAGCGCTCGGGGGTGAAGTCCGCCGGTGACGTCCCGTCGGCGAGGTCGTGGGCGATGCTGTAAAGGTGTCGGCCGGCGGTGTGGTCGAGGGTGAGAAAGATGCCGCTGGCCTCGTCGGCGTGGAGCACGTGCAGGGTCGGTTCCCGGTCGGTCAGGTCACCGAGGTCGGCGTCGAAGATGATGCTGGTGTTGTGGCCCAGGCTGCCCGGGCCGTGCCGGTCGACGCCGAGTGCGCCGCGCACGCCGCTGCGGTTGCCGTCGGCGGCCACGAGGTACTCCGCGCGTACCCGGCTCGGTCGCTCGCCGGAGCGCCCGCGGAGCACCGCGGTCACGCCGTCGTCGTCCTGGTCGAAGGAGACCAGCTCGGTGTCGAAGCGCAGCGTGGCACCGAGCTCCTCGGCGCGCCGACGCAGCAGCGGCTCCAGCGCGTCCTGGCCGGCCGTGCCCAACGCGGCCGGGGACAGCGCGTCGAGGTCCGCGGGGTCGCTCTCCGAGCGCTCCTCGTGCAGGGTCGGCCCCCGCAGACTGGCCGCGATCCTGACCCGGAACATGGGCCGGCCGGGCGTGTGCGTCGGGACGGCGTCGGCGATGCCGCCGAACCCGAGCAGCTCCATCGTGCGTTGGTTCTGCCCCACCGCCCGGGGGAACATCGAGGTCCCGGAGCGCCGCTCGACCAACAGCACGTCGACGCCGCGCCCCGCCAGGAACATCGCGCTGGCCAGGCCGGCCAGTCCGGCCCCCACGACCAGTACGGACGTCCGCTCCGTCACGATCCTTCCCCCTTGCGTGAAGCCCGCTTCGGAGCGGGACGGATCCCTGTCAACTCCCCTCCACTCTAGGGGTGTTGTCGAAGAATGTGCCGTCCGGGCGGAGGCCGGAAGGGGAGGGCGGGCGTCCGCCGGTCGGGGGGATGGTGCAGGCGGGCCGCCGTGCGCGGGCGGTGCGGCTCGGGGATCAGTGCACGGTGGATCGTGCGGCCGTCGCGGTGCGCGCGGCGACGGCCTCGCGGACCGTCTCCAGTGCCGCGGCCCGGTCCTGCTCGGTCAGGCGGGCCGGCCCGTAGGTGATCACGGGGTCGAGGACCTGGTAGCCGACGAACTCCAGCATGCCGCGGTGTATGTGGAACAGGAAGTCGTCCATCGCGCCGAGGGCGCCGCCGGGTTGGAAGGACTCGCTGGGGCCGCCGGTCGTGAACAGCAGCATCGCCCGCTTCCCGGCGAGCGCGGCGTCGCCGAAGAGTCCGTAGTCCCCGCCGAAGACCCCGCCCATCACGAAGACCCGGTCCACCCAGCCCTTGAGGATGGCGGGCAGCGAGAACCACCAGAGCGGGAACGACAGGACCAGCAGATCGGCGGCGAGCAGCCGATCGAGGTGGGCCCTGACGGTCGCGTCGAGCGTCCCGTCCTTGATCGCGCGCTGCTGCTCGGCCTGCGGCTTGAAGTGGCCTTCCACCGGTGCGAATTCCGCGCGGTCGAGGACCGGTGCCCATGCGTCGGAGTAGAGGTCGAGCACGTCGACCCGGTACCCGGCGTCGCGCAGGGTCCGGGCCGTGGTGGTCATCTGGGCGGTGCTGAACGAACGGGCCTCGGGGTGGGCGTGCACGATCAGGGCGGTGGGCGCAGCATCGAAGGTCGACATGACGCAATCATATCGACGTATCGCGATGCGTCAATCAGATATTGGTGTCGATCGCCCGTGCCACCTGGGCCAGCCGTTCCTCGTTGCGCCGGTAGTGGGTCCACTTGCCCACCCGGGTGGGCAGCACGAGCCCGGCCCGTTCGAGCGTGCTCATGTAACTGGAGACCGTTGACTGCGCGAGCCCCGACTTCGCCTGGATGTGGGTGACGCACACCCCGACCGACCGGCGGTCCGCGATCGGCTCGTACGCCACGAAGTTCTCTTCGGGGTCCTTCAGCCACTGCATGATCTGCAAACGGGCGGGGTTGCCGAGGGCCTTGAACACCTCGATCAACTCGCCCGCCGCCGGTCCCGCCGTCGCACCCATGAGCCACCTCTCTCGCCAGGCATTCCGACACACCACGATATCTCGATGCCTGGGCGGGGCCGTGCCGGCGTGTCGGCCCCCTGCTCCCCGGGGAAGGTAGCCAGGACGGTCACGCGTACACGAGGAGGACGGTCATGACGTTGTCGACGGCGTTCACCGCGTCGTTCGGAGTCCGGCATCCGATCGCCCTGGCCCCGATGGGAGGGGCGGCCGGCGGTGCCCTGGCGGCGGCCGTTTCGCGCGGCGGGGGACTCGGGATGCTGGGCGCCGGCGGCGGGGAGCCGGCGTGGCTGGCGCGCGAACTGCCGCTGGTGGCGGGCTGCGGGAAGCCGTGGGGCGTCGGGTTCCAGTCCTGGGCGATCGGCATCGCCGCGGTCGAGCAGGCACTGGAGCACGACCCCACCGCGGTGATGTTCTCTTTCGGGGACCCCACCCCCTTCGTCGGGCGCGTCCGCGAAGCCGGTGCGGCGGTGATCGTCCAGGTGACCGATCTGGAGGAGACCCGGCAGGCGCTGGACCTGGGTGCCGACGTCATCGTGGCGCAGGGCACCGAGAGCGGCGGACACGGCGCCCGGCACGGCCGGTCGACGCTGCCCTTCGTGCCGGTCGTGGTGGACCTGGCGGCACCGGTGCCGGTGCTGGCCGCCGGTGGGATCGCGGACGGCCGGGGGGTGGCCGCCGCGCTGGTCCTGGGCGCCGCCGGAGCGCTCGTCGGCACCCGCTTCCAGGCGACGGCCGAGGCCCTCGTCGACGCCTCGACCGCCGAGGCGCTCGTCCGGGGAAGCGGACAGGACACCGAGCGCAACCGCATCCTCGACGTCGCCCGGAACTCCCGATGGCCCGCCAAGTACACGGCGCGCACCCTGGGGCACCCCTACCTCGACCGGTGGCGGGGCCGGGAGGACGAACTCGTGGCGGACCCCGGCGCGACCCGCCGGGCCTACCGTGCCGACGTGGCGAGCGGCGAGGTGCCGCCCGCACCGGTCTGGGCGGGCGAGGCCGTCGACCTCGTCACCGACCGGCCGCCCGCGGCCGACCTCGTCGCCACCCTGGCAGCCGAGGCCGGCGACGCCCTGGCCCGGGCCGGACGGCACTGACGGGCGACGAGCCGCGCCCCGGCGCCCCCGGCTACCGGGGCGCGTCCGGGCCGGGCCGGAGCAGGCCCGCCTCATGGGCCTGCAGGGCGGCCTGCACGCGGTTCTCCACCCCGAGCCGCGTCAGGATGCGGTTGACCCGGCTCTTCACCGTGGCCTGGGACAGCCCCAGTTCCTCGCCGATCTGAAGGTTGGAACGGCCCCGGGCGAGCAGTACCAGGACCTCCAACTCGCGGGCGGTGAGGGCGCCGACGCGCCGCTCGGCGTGGCCGGGCGGCGGCGCGGCGCCGGGCAGCAGTCCGGCGGGCAGCGCGGTGAAGGCGCCGATCAGGCGTTGCGTGACGCTGGGCGCGAGCATCGCCTCGCCGCCGGCCACCACCCTGATGGCGTGCGCGAGTTGGTCCGGCGGACTGTTCTTGAGCAGGAAGCCGCCGGCCCCGGCACGCAGGGCCGCGTGCACGTACTCGTCCAGGTCGAAGGTGGTCAACACCAGGACGCGGGGCGGCGGGCCGGGGTGCGGCCACTCGGCGTGCAGCCGGCCGGTGGCCTCGACGCCGTTCGTACCCGGCATCCGGACATCCATCACCACCACGTCCGGGCGCAGGGCGACGGCGAGCGCCACCGCCTCCGCGCCGTCCGCCGCGGTGCCGACGACCTCGAAGTCCGGGCGACGGCCGATCACCGCCCGCAGCGCGTCCCGGACCATCTCCTGGTCGTCGGCGAGGAGCACCCGGATCGTCATGCCGGAACCTCCAGCGGAAGGGCGGCGGACAGGCGCCAGCCGGCGCCGTCCGGGCACGGCCCGGCACGCACCGTGCCGCCGAACGCGCCGACCCGTTCGCGCACCCCCAACAGACCCCGGCCGGAACCGGGCGGCGGCCGGTGCCCGTCGCCCGCCGGGCCGTTCTCCACGCTCACCGTCACCGACGTCCCGTCCCGGTGCAGCACCACCCGCACGTCCGCGCCTCCGGCGTGCTTGAGGACGTTGGTGAGGGCTTCTTGGACGATGCGGTAGACCGACACCTGGAGCGCGGGCGGCAGGTCGCCCAGGGCCCCGTCCACCGTCGAGGTCACCCGGCAGCCAGCCGCCTCCACCGCCGCGAAGAGCCGGTCGAGGTGGCGCAGGGACGGCTCCTGGGCCGGGCCGACCAGGCCGTCCTGCTCCGCGGCCCGCTCGCCACCGGCCGTCAGCAGGCCCAGGATGCGCCGCATCTCGATCAGCGCGGTGTCGGCGGTCGTCGCGATCCGGGCCACGCCCCGCCGGCCGTCCGCCGGTGCCTCGGGGAGCACCTCCTCGGTGGCGCGGGCCTGGACGGCGATGGCGCTCACGTGGTGCGCGACCACGTCGTGCAGGTCGCGGGCGATCCGGGCCCGCTCCGCGACGACGGCCTGCCGGGCGTTGACGGCCCGCTCGGCGCGCAGCCGCTCGTTGGCGTCCCGCAGGTGGGTGTTGGCCTCGCCGAGCCGCTCGTTGAGGTCGCGCAGCCGGTCGGCCTGGAGCACGATCCGCCGCCGCCCGTACCCCACGAGCCAGGCGACCCCGTAGAAGACGACGAAGGTGGTGGCGGTGATCGGCTCCACCGAACCGGGCTGCGGCGGCCCGGTCCGGCCGGTGAGCAGGTCCGTCGTCACCGCGGTGGCCAGGGACAGCACCGTCCACAGCGCCCCGGTCGGCACCGGCGTGTACCGCGCCACCGCGTACACCGCGAAGACCAGCAGGTACGGGCCCGGGATCTTGCCCGGCACCGGATCCACCACCTCGAAGACGACGAACGCCGCGGTCATCGCGCACAGCACGGCCCGCGGCCGACGGCGCCGCCAGGCCAACGGCACCGTCTGGAGCCCCCACAGCAGCACGCCGAGCGGTCCCGGCGCCGGTGCGCGGGAGAGCAGCGTCAGCACGTCGAAGGCGGTCAGCCCGCCGCCCAGCGCGAGGTCGGTGAGCCAGCCGCGCCGCACGGCGAACCGGCGCCGGATGCCGCGCAGCGCGGCCGAGGGATGCGTGTCCATGACTGACCGCAAGGCTAACCAGCCGCACCGGCCCCGGCGATCCTGCCCGAGGAGGGAACGGGACACCGCCGACGCAACCAGGGTTGCGCGGGCCCCGCCCCGGATCCCCACCCAGGACGACGCCGCGAACCCCCCGGCCTCCCTAGCGTCGAGGTCCGACCGGAGCGCGCCACCCGGCGCCACCTCGAAGGGACCGACGCACCACGTGAACACCACGAACCCCGCCGGGCGGACGGACCGCACCGGCCTCCGCCGGCCCGCGCCCCGGGCCCGTTGGGCCTGGCTGACGCTGGGCACGGCCGCCCACCTCCTCGCCGTCGGCGGCCGCTGGGACATCGCCGCCGCGGCCTGGATCTTCCCCGTCCTGCTGCTGCGCTTCGCCCGCACGGGCCGGGCCTGGTCCGGCGCCCTGTGGCTGTGGCTGGCCAACACCGCGGCCGCGGTCGGCTGGTTGGCCGAGTCGGCGCTGATCACCCCCTTCACCCTGGCGGGCGCGGCCGGCCTGGCCGCCCTGCTGACCCTGCCGTACCTGCTGGACCGGCTGCTCGTCCGCCGGTTGCGCCCCTGGGCGGCGCTGCTGGTGTTCCCCGCGTCGGTGGCCGCGACGGAGTTCCTGATCACCCTGCTCTCCCCGTTCGGCACCGCCTACGGCTCGCAGGCGGCCACCCAGGTCGACGTGCTGCCGCTGCTGCAACTCGTCTCGGTCACCGGCTCCTACGGCATCGGCTTCCTCCTCGCCTGGTGCGCCACGGCCGTCAACGCGCTGTGGGAGGCGGCCTCGTGGCGCGCGGCCCGGCGCACCGTGGTCACCTGCGCGTCGGTCCTGCTGGCCGTCGTCCTCGCCGGCGGCGCGCGACTGGCCTTCTTCCCGCCGGACGGGCCGACGGTGCGGATCGCCGCCGTCACCGCCGACGCGGCCCTGATCCGGGCCCAGAAGGCCGCGTACGCCCGGGCCACCGGTGGGCGCGCGGACCTCGTCGCCCACCCGCCGCCGGGCCTCCGGGCGGCCCAGCGCGCCGTCCTGGACGGTCTGTTGGCCGCCACCCGGCGCGAGGCCGCGGCCGGCGCGAAGATCGTCGTCTGGCCCGAGCAGGGCGTGCGGGTGCTGGCCGCCGACGAGCCCGCGACGATCGCGGCGGCCCGGACGCAGGCCCGCCGCTCCCGGGTCTACCTGGAGATCGGCCTCGGCGTGCACACCGCCCGGCCACCCGCCTACGGCCGCAACGAGACGCTGCTGATCGACCCCGCCGGCACGGTGCGCTGGACATACCAGAAGGCCCATCCGATACCCGGCTCGGAGACCTTCGTCCCCGGCGACGGCCGGGTCCCGACCGCGGCGACCCCGTACGGCCGGCTGGCCAACGTCATCTGCTACGACGCCGACTTCCCCGGCATGATGCGGGTGCCCGCCGACATCATGCTGGTCCCCTCCCACGACTGGGCGGAATACGGGGGCGCGCACACCCGCAAGGCCGCCCTGCGCGCCGTCGAGGCCGGCTACGCGCTGGTCCGCCCGGACGCCGAGGGCGTCACGGCCGCCTTCGACGACCAGGGGCGGGTACTCGCCAGCACGGACTACTTCACCACCGACCGCCAGGCCACCGTGGCGTACGTCCCGGTGCACGGCACCACCACGGTCTACGACCGGATCGGCGACGGCTTCGCCTGGCTGTGCCTGGCCGGCGTCGGGGCGCTGCTCGTGGCCGGCGCGACCGCCGGCCGCCGCCCTTCGACGCTCACCCGAAGCACCGGCTGAAAGGGCGCGACCGGCCTGCCGGTCAGGTGAGTCGGCCGGCCGGGGGGCCCGGTCGTGCACCGGTCACGGACACCTCGGCGGGACGCAGCAGCCGGTCGCCGACCAGGAAGCCGCGGCGGACGACCTCGGCGCAGACCGCGGTGCCGTCCGGCGCGCCCCGGGCGGCCGGCCCGGTCCGCTCGGGCGGGGTGTAGGCCACGGCCTCGTGGACGGTCGGGTCGAACGGCTCGCCCACCGTGCCGAAGGACGTCAGGCCCAGGGACGCCAACTCCGTCTCCAGGACGTCGGCGACGCGCCCGAAGCCGTCCGTCAGCTGGCCCTGCTCGGCTGCCTCGGCGATCGCGTCCAGCACCGGCAGCAGCCGTGCCAGCACGTTGACCACGGCGACCTGACCGACCGCCAACCGGTCGCGGCGCACCCGCCGCCGGTAGTTGTCGAACTCGGCCTTGAGCCGTTGCAGATCGGCCGTGCGCTCGCGCAGTTCGGCCGCCAGCCGTTCGGCGTCGGGCACCTCGGCACCGCGCCGGGTGGGCCCCGGAGGCGCGGAGCGCCGGTCCGGCCGCGCCGGGTCCGGCTGCGCGCGGGGCGCCGAGGGCGCGCCTCGTTCCGGCCCGGTGCGCCCGACCAGGGCGAGCGGCGGGCGGGGGAGGCGGCCGACGTCGGTCGGACGGTTCATCGTCCGCCTCCTTCCTGCTTGTCGTCGTCGACGATCTCCGCGTCGACCACGTCGTCCTCGCCGCCCGCCCCGGCTTGCGCACCGGCACCGGCACCGTCCGGGCCGGTGGCCGACTGGGCCGCCTGGGCGTCGGCGTACATGGCCTGGCCCAGCTTCTGGGAGACGGTCGCCACCCTCTCGGACGCGGTGCGGATGGCCGCACCGTCCTCGCCCTTGAGCTTCTCCTTCAGCTCGCCGACGGCGGACTCGACCTCGGTCTTGACGTCGGCGGGCACCTTGTCCTCGTTGTCCTTGAGGAACTTCTCGGTCTGGTAGACCAGTTGCTCGCCCTGGTTGCGGGTCTCGGCGGCCTCGCGCTTGCGACGGTCGTCCTCGGCGTACTGCTCGGCGTCGCGGACCATCCGGTCGATGTCGTCCTTCGGCAGCGAGGAGCCGCCGGTGACGGTCATCTTCTGCTCCTTGCCCGTGCCCAGGTCCTTGGCGGTCAC
>NZ_JBJMAB010000058.1:0-38981 GCF_045799175.1 Streptomyces sp. VTCC 41912 | reverse complement strand
CCATCGGCTTCTTCGGCACCGGCCTCATCGCCCGCTACATCCACACCTTCCTCACCCAAACCGGCTGGGAATTCGACGAAATCGGCATCCACGACCTGTCCCCGGACAGCGCCGCCGGCTTCCGCCTCTACCTCGAACAGACCGGCAACCCGTCCTGGATCACCCTCCACGACAGCCCCGAACAGCTCATCCGCAACCACGACCTCATCGTCTTCGCCACCATCGCCGGCGAACCGCACCTCACCGACCCCGCGTGGTTCGACCACCACCCCCTCGTGCTCCACATCTCGCTGCGCGACCTCGCCCCCGAGATCCTGCTCTCTGCCACCAACATCGTCGACGACGTCGAACACTGCCTGAAGGCCAACACCTCCCCCCACCTGGCCGAACAGCGCACCGGCACCCGGGACTTCATCCTGGGCACGCTCGACGACGTACTGACGGAACGGGTGACCGTGCCGGCCGACCGGACCGTGGTGTTCTCGCCCTTCGGCCTCGGGGTCCTCGACCTCGCGGTCGGCAAACACGTCTACGACGAGGTGGCCCGCTCCGGCGAACTGCACGTCGTCGACGACTTCTTCCACGACCTGCGCCGCTACGGCTGACCGCCCGGGCGGACCGGCCGACCTCCGTGCTCCTGACCGCACTCCTGATGAGGAAGGAGACGTCATGCCAGTCATCTCCGTTCCCACGGACTTCAACGCCGAGGACCTCTACGTCGACCTGCGGTCGATCGTGGGGCACCAACTGTTCCTCAAGTGTGAGGGCTTCAACTTCGCCGGCTCCATCAAGCTCAAGGCCGCGACCGAGATGGTGGAGGCCGCCGAGGAGTCCGGGGCCCTGCGACCGGGGTCCGTCCTCATCGAATCCTCCTCCGGCAACCTGGGCGTCGCCCTCAGCATCATCGCCGCCAGCAAGGGCTACGACTTCCTGTGCGTGACCGACGCCCGCTGCAACCGCTCCGCACAACGGTTCATGGAGGCCATGGGCGCCCAGGTCCACATCGTGTCCGAACCGGCGGCCAGCGGCGGCCTGCTCAGAGCCCGCATCGCCCTCGTGCAGCGGCTGTGCGCCTCCGACAGGCGGTACGTGTGGCTCAACCAGTACGCCAACGCGGCGAACTGGCGGGCGCACTACCGCACCACCGCCCCGGCCATCGCCCGGCACTTCCCGCGCCTGAACGTCCTGTTCGTCGGCACCGGCACCACCGGCACGCTGATGGGCTGCGCCCGCTACTTCCGCAAACTGCACCGCCAGGTGCGGGTCGTCGCGGTCGACAGCGTCGGCTCGGTCACCTTCGGCGGAGAACCGGGCTGTCGGATGATCCCCGGCCTCGGCACCAGCGTGAAACCGGCCCTGCTCGACGAGTCGTTCGTCGACGACGTCATCCACGTCCGGGAGGTCGACACCATCCGGGCCTGCCACCGCCTGGCCCGGCACGGCTTCCTCTTCGGCGGCTCCACCGGCACCGTCGTCAGCGGCGCCGTCGAGTGGCTGGCCCAGCGCCCCGGCCAGAACCTCACCGCCGTCGCCATCGCCCCCGACCTCGGCGAACGCTATCTCGACACCATCTACCACGCGAGTTGGCTGCACGCCCTGTACGGCGACGAGATGGTCCACCGCACCCGCGTCGCCGCGCGCCTCGCCCAGGTCGGAGAGCAGCACGCCTGACGCTCCCCGGTGCCACCGCCTCCACACGCCCCGCCCCTGGGGCGCGTGGAGCCGGTGTCCTACCGCCGCCACCCCGCGGCGCGGTGGTGGGCGGCGGTGGGCGGTGGCGGCGACCAGCTCCCGGACGGCCTCGCCCGCCGGGATCAGCCGTCGGTTCCCCGGGTCGACAGCGGCACCGTGATCTCCTTCAACCAGGTGCCGGTCGCGAAGTCCCGGGCCCTGACGACGACCCGGTCCGCGTACACCTCGACCTGGAGCCCCTGGTTGAACGCGCCGGACACGGCGACCTCGCCGCCCTGGCCGTTGTCGGTGTAACCGGTCTGCACCGCGCCCGTGTTGATCACCGAGAAGCCCGACAGGTTGGCCGTGCCGCTGACGACCCGGCGCACGTACCAGTCGGACAGCCGCAGGTCCCAGTGCGTGTGTCCGCAGAACACGAAGACGTCCTGGTACCGGCCCAGGATTCCCAACAGCCGCTCCGCCTGGAGGTAGTCGCGCAGGTAGAGCTTGTTGCGGCTGCCGGAGACGGTGTCGGGCAGCGGGTGGTGCGTGATCACCATGACCGGCCTGCCCCGTCGCGCCCAGTACGCCAGTCGCTCCCTCAGCCAGGTGAACTGCGCCTCGCTGAACCAGACCTCGTCCCACAACTGCGGGTCGTGGTAATGCATGTACCGCTCGGTGCCCAGGCTCAGCACGGGTATGCCGCCGAAGGAGTGCTCGGCGAAGACGGTGTTGCGACCGGCGAACGTGTAGAAGCTGCGGAACAGCGAGTCCTCGGTGGTGCCGTTGGGCCAGGTCGCCTGCGCGAGGGTGTCCGGGTCGCGCCACTTCGGCACGTAGAACTCGTGGTTGCCGATGGCCCAGGCAACGGTGCCCGGGTGGGCGTTCCGGTCGAACACCGCCCGGACCGCGGCGTATTCGGAGTCGTAGCCGCGCGGCGTGATGTCGCCTGCGATCGCGAGCCCCGAACTGCCCGGATTGGTGGCCCGCATGTCCCGCAGGGCCACGCCCAGGTCGTTGAGGTCGCCCTGGATGTCGCTGATGACGTTGAAGGCGGTGACCGGATGGCCCGGCCGGGGCAGGGCACTCGCCGGGGTCGGGGCGACGGCGACGGCGGCCACCGCCCCGGTGGCTGCGGTGAGCAGGGATCTGCGATGCACTGGTTGCTCCTCGGGCTGCGAACGGCTCGTCCACGACAACTGGCCCGTGCCGCCGGCCGGTCGGGACCGACCGGCAACGACCCGCCCGGGCCAGCCCCCCATCCCTACGTGAGGCGCCGGACCGCGGACCCGGATTCTCCGTGACACCCGCGTGAACGCCGCCCTACGGAAACGGGTGCGCCCCGGTCGGCCGGGACGCCTCGGGGCGGGGCGGCGACCGGCCTGCGCACCCGGTCGCGGTCGCTATGCGCGCCCGGTCGGATGCTGGTGCAGGTACTGGAGCCGGGTCTGAGCCGTGGAGACGTGCCGCGGGTCGAGCGCGGGCAACTGCCGCAACAGGTTGATCAGCTCGGGGCCGTTCTCGATGGCCTGCTCGGTGTCGGCGATCTGGTTCCAGCAGTAGTGGGCGCCGCGGGCCGCGTTGAGGACTTCGGCGGAGTCGGACGACTGATGGGCCAGCCGGGTCCGGGCGGCCGCCACCCACAGCTGCGTGGCGAGCGGCCAACGCCCGGCGATCCGGGCGAGGTCGGCCCGGATCTCGGCCCACTGCGTGGCCTGCGGCGAGTCGTACCCGTACCGCTGGAGCGCCTGCTGCTCCCACGACGCGGCCATCTCGGCGGCCTGGTCGTGCCGCCCGGCCTGCGCCGCCTGCCAGATGAGCGGCCGGGGGTCGGGGGCGGTGGTCGGGACGGCGGCCGGTGCGGGCGACGGCTCGGCGGGCGCCGCGGGGGCGGGGGCCGATGGGGGCGCTGCCGGGGCAAGTTGCTGCGGGAGCGCGGGAGGTGACGGGGGTGCCGGCTGTGCCGCAGGAGGCGGGGGCGCGTGCGGCGCGGGCTGTTGCTCGGCGGGCGTCGGGGATGCGTACGGGTGCTCCGGGGCGGCCGGGAGGGCCGGGCCGGCGAGGAACGCGGCAGTGGGCACGGGCGCGGCGCTCTGGGCCGGCACCGGCGCGGGACCGGCGGCGGGCGGCAGCGGCGCGGGGTGGGCCGCCTGCTCCATGAACGGGCCGGGCGGTTGTCCGGGGAACTGTCCGGGGGCGGCGGTTCCGGGGAACGGGCCCGGCGCGGCCTGCCATGGCTCCTGGCGCCCGTGGGACTGCTCGTCGGCGTGGTGGCGGGCCTCGTACGGCACGGACGTCGCGAGCGGCGGGAACGGGTCGGGGTCCACGGGGGTGGGCACCGGCTCGGGGTCCCGCCGCCGCAGGGTGGGGAGCAGCGCCCGGTCACCGGAGAGCAGCCGCTTGATCGGTGCCTTTGGCTGGGTTTCTGCGGTGTCGTGCGGGTAAGGGGCGGCGGATTCCGCGGTGTTCGGCAGGACGAGCGTCCCGGGCGGGAGGGGGGCGGCGGACGCCGCCAGCGCGTGCAGCCGGGCGTTCGAGGGCCGGTCCGGCTGGGAACGCAGCAGGTCGATCACGTGCTGGGTGTACACGCTGATGCCGTCGGCAGTGCCGGAGAGGCCGGGCGGCGTGATGACGCCGTAGACCTCGGCGTTCACCTCGGGCAGGCCGCCGAGCTCGTGGAGGACGGTCCAGGCGCCCTTGTCGGCGGCCATGTCCACCAGCACGGTCGTGGGACCGCGCCGCTGGCGCAGCTCGTTGTGCACCCACTCCCAGGGCAGCGCCGTGTAACGCGTGGTGGCGGGGCTCGAACCGGCGGCGGCGAGGTGCAGCCGGTGGTTCTTGCGGTCCACGGTCAACTGCCCGGCGAGGTAGACGAGCAGGGGGCCGGACGCCGCGGCGGCCGTGCGCAACCTGATCAACATGGTGTTCTGGTCCGGCGCCCCGTCGAGGTGGACGAGGTCCGCCGGCCGGGTGCTGCCGAGCAGCACGGGGACGGGGACGGCCGTCAGCGCGGCCAGATTGGCGCTGGGTATCACCTGGACGGTGCGACGGTGGGTGGCCCTGGCCCCCGCGATCAGCAGCACGTGGCCGCGCTGTTCCTCCCCGCTGGTCTGCATGGATGCACCCTACTCATGCCGCGGCCCGCACGACGGACCGGCTGTCGGATATTTGCCGCACCGCGGCGCGCCGCTGCCCGTCGCACGGCGTCCGCGCCCCGTCACCACGCGTGGCGCCCCGACGCCCCCTCGCGGACCCGTATCAGCCGCTCCCCCGGGGCCGGCCGCCGGGGCTCGGTGCGGTGCACGTACGGCATGGACGAAGATAGGTGCATAGCGAACGCGTACGCGAGAGGTCCCTCAGCCATGCCCCACATCACCGTCGACTACACCGCACGGCTGGCCGGCGCCTTCGACCGGCAGGCGTTCGTGCGGGAGCTGCACCCGATGGTGCGCGACGAGGCCGGCTCGGCGGGTGTGTGCAAGACGTTCTTCCGGCCGGCCGCGGACACCTACGTGGGCGAGAGCGACGCGGCGCGGGTGGCCTTCGTGCACGTCGAGGTCGGGCTGCTGCCGGGGCGCTCGGAGGAGCTGAAGGCCCGGCTGTCGCGGGACGTGCTGGCGCTGCTCGACAAGCACCTGCCGGGGGACGACGCGCACGAGGTGGTGTCGTCGGTGGAGGTGCGGGACCTGGCCGCCTCGTACCGTTTGCAGCACTCGCCGCAGTAGTCGCGCGGGGGTCCGGGTACCGGCGGCCGGCACCCGGACCATGGGCCGCGGCCAGGACTAGAAGCTGAACGTCATGAACGCCCCGTACCCGGCCCCGGCGGCCTGGGTGAAGAACGCGACGAGGTCGTCGTAGGCGCTCTCCAGCCAAGCCAGTTCGCCCTCGGCGTCGAACCGCCAGACGTTGGGGTACACCCCCTCCGACGTCATCTTCTCCGGGGCGTAGTGGGCGGCCAGCTGCTCCCACGGGGTCGCCCGCAGTTCCCGGGCGACGCTCGCCACCTGCTCCGCGGACCACCCGAACAGGGTGCCGTCGTCCACGATCTGCTCGCCGTCCATCAGGAAGTCGAACTGCACGCCCGTCGCGTCGATCAGGAACTGCAGGCCGGCCCACGCCTTGTCCGGACCCCCGAAAGGGCGGTCCGGCATCGGGAAGTCCTCGCTGGCGTACAGCTCGTAGACGAACGCGTTGGCCCATTCCGGGTCCTTCTCGGCCCGGTCCAGTTCCTTCGTCGTCGCACTGATGAATCCGATGCTCACGCCCATGGCGCTGCTCCCCCTCCGCGGTCGGCTGACCGACCCGCTTGCTGCACTGACTTGATCGACTCGCCCGCACGGGCCGTGCGGACGACTCCTGCGTGCGGACCGCCTGTTCGGGCGCCTGCCCGGACGGCGAGCGCGAGTGTTCCACGGGGCACTGACAAGGGGGCTCGGTGCGGGGTCGTTCCAGGCGGTAGCTGCCTGGAGCTCGGGAGCGCGGCGGGGCGCGCCGCGACGGTCGAGCGCGTCCCGGCGGCGGGACGCGCTCGCTCACGAGCGGTGCGGGCGCCGGTGGTGGGTGGCGGCGTCCACGCGTACGGCGGCGAGGGCGGCGTCCGGGGCGGGCGACAGCGGGCTCGCGGCGTGCGCGTGGGGGACGGTGCAGGCACGGAGCCAGGCACGCAGCAGGGCGCGCGGCCAGGCGGGGGCCCCGTTCATCGGGCGCGGGCGTGGTCGACGGCGGCGCGGGCCAGGCCGGTGATCAGCAGGTGGGCGCGGGTGCCGTCGCCGTCCAGTTCGGGTTGGAAGAGGGTGGCCAGGAAGAAGGGGTGGTCGGGCAGTTCGGCGATGCGGACCTCACCGGCGTCGTCGGTGCCGGTGAAGGCCAGCCCGTGTGCGCGCAGCAGGTCCAGGTGCCGGGGGTTGGGGGCGTAGTTGCAGTGGTAGCGGGCCGGTGTGCGGTCGGCACCCAGCAGTTGGGCGGCGCGGGAGCCGGGGGTGACGTCGACGATGCCCTCGTGGCCGACCAGTGAGCAGGCCAACGGGACGACCACCGCGTCCTCGTCCGCGAGGTCCGGGGTGTTCTCGGCGTGGCCGGCGCGGTCCCGTCCGCAGACGTTGCGGGCGAACTCCAACAGGGCGTGTTGGAACCCGCCGCAGGTGCCCAGGAACGGGATGCCGGACTCGCGGGCCGAGCGGATGGCCGCCAGGATGCCGGACTCGCTGCGGTAGGGGCTGCCGGGCAGCACCCAGACCGCGTCGAATCCCGTCAGGTCCTCGTGCGCGTCGGCGGACGGGATCCAGTAGGCGTCCAGGTCCAGTCCGTCGCGCAGCCGGAGCGCGTCGAGGAGGGTGGGGATGCGGGCGTGCGAGCGGACGGCTTCGGAGCGGTCGCCGACCAGGGCGATGCGGGCGACTGCCGGGCCTCGCCCGGCGGGTGCGGTGCGGTTCATGCACGTCATCCTGGTGCGCGCGCCTGGATCAGGTCCAACGATGATTCGTGCATTGCGAATAAGTGATGCTGATCGGCGTGCGATACTCGGGCGCATGGACCCGCATCTGTTGCGCACCTTCGTCGCGGTCCTCGACCACCGCTCCTTCTCCGGCGCCGCCGCGGCGCTCGGCTACACCCAGTCCGCGGTCTCCCAGCACATCGCCGCCCTGGAAGCCGACTTGGGCAGTCGCCTGGTCGAGCGGCGGCCGGTCGCGCCCACGCCGGCCGGCGCACGCCTGTTGGAGCACGCTCCCGCCCTGCTGCTGCGCCTGGACGCGGCCCGGGCCGACATCGCGCGCCTGCACCAGGCACGTCCCACCCGGTTGACGGTCGCCTGCTCGCCGGCGGCGCTGGGCGCCACGGTGGCCCGCTCCCTGGCCGACCTGCGCGCCGCGGCCCACTCGCTGGACGTGGAGGTCGGGGTCATGGGCCGGGACGCGGTGCTCGCGGAGGTGCTGGCCGGGCGGGCCGACCTCGGATTCGTGGACGGTGCGGCCGCCCCCAGCGACCCGCTGCCGATGCCCGACCTCGGGCCGATGACCACCCTCGCGGCGGGCGAGGAGACGTTGGCGGTCCTCTTCCCGCACGACCATCCGCTGGCGGGGCGCCGTGCGGTGCGGTTGTCCGACCTCGCCCAGGCACAGTGGATCGACGCGTCCGACACCGCGGTCCCGCTCGATCGGTTGCGTGCCGTCTGCCGCGCCGAGGGCTTCCGTCCGCGGATCCGCCACCGCGGCACCGACCTGCACGGCCTGGCGGCGCTGACCGCCGCCGGCCACGGTCTGACGGCGCTCCCCCTGTCGGTGGCGGCCGCGCTGCCCGGCATCGCTGCCGTCCCGGTGAGCGCACCCCGGCTGGTCCACCGCACCGAACTCGTGCACCCCGCCAACCCCGTTGCTCCCGCACGCCAGTTGGCCGACTTGCTCACCACCCGCGGACCGGCCGCACGCTCCGGACGCCGCTGACCGGGGCCGGGACGACCGAGCACCGCCGCGACCACCCCGGCCGTGGTCCGGGTGCGGCCGGCCGCGTCGTCCCGGCAGCGCGGACGGCCCGCCGGTCCTCCCCGTCGCGGCGCGGGCAGGCGGGACGTCGACGCACCGTGCGGCCTGCCGGTACGGGGAACGGACGCCCTGGTCGCCGGCTCCCTGGTTGCTGAACATGGCGCATTGCAGAGCCTGTTGGAGCGTGTTCAGGACAACGCGCCTGGTGGCCGGCGCAGACCGCAGCCGACTTCACCCGGGCGGCGCCGAACACCGTGGACGTACGCCTCGCACGCCTGAGCGCCCACCGAACCACCCCGCCTGGCGCCTGTCCCACTCCTCCGCGCGCGCCAACACCACCCTGGAGCAAGGCATCGGCCGCACACCGCCGCGGTGGACATCCGCCCAGGCCGGAGCGGTTCCAGGCAGCTGACCGGACGGCGCCCGGGACGTGTTGCGCAGGCACGAATTGGCTCATCCGGACCCGGTGCACTTCCGTCAGATCATCCCGCCAAGGCCGTCCCCTCTCCCGCAGCACGGTCGTTGGGCGTATGGTGACTGGAATCTCATTCCCCCGTGAGGTTAGGAAACACATGACTGAGTCCGTTCTCCATCAGACGATCCAGAATCTCGAAGGCGTACTGCCGGAGCTCGAAGAGCAGGAACGGCACCTGCGCGGCCAACTCGACGCCGTGGTGCAGCGGGCGACTTCCGCCCGCAGTGCACTGGAGCACCTGCGGGTGTTGACCGGTGCCCCCGTCCCCGACAGGCAGTCGGTGGCGGTTGGTTCGGTCACCGTGGTGGCGCCCGCGGATGCGGATGCCACCGGCCAGGAAGGCTCCGCCGAGGGCCGGGCCGCGGACGCCACCGCGGCGCCGGTCGCCGACGAGCCGGCGGCCGAGCCCGAGGGCGCGGGGTCCGTCGTGCCCCAGCCGCGGGCCGCGACGTCGCCGCGTGCCAAGCGCCGCACGGCGAAGAAGCCGGCCGCCAAGAAGGCCGCGCCTGCGAAGCCCAAGGCGAAGAAGGCGGCGCCCAAGCGGGCCGCGGTCGCCAAGCAGCCGGCCACCAAGGAAAAGGACAAGGACTCCGGCAGCCTGTTGGACGCCGCACTGGACGTGTTGAAGGGCTCGGGCACGCCGATGCGTCCGCGGGACATCAACGAGGCCCTGGGCCGGGAAGCCACCCCGGGACAGATCGAGTCCGTGCGCAACACCCTCGACCGGGCCGTGAAGAAGACGGACCTGGTCACCCGCCCCGGGCGGGGCACGTACGCGGCGGCCTGACCCGGCCTCCGCACGCGGTGCGATTGCGGGCCCGCCCACCAGCGGGCCCGCACGGCCGTCCGCGCGCCGGCCCCGGCACGACGGCGCGGTGCGAGGCCAACTGCCGTGCCTGTCATGAGGGATGGGGACCGCCCCGGCCTCGGCCCCACTGGCCCTCCCGGGTCTTCGGGCGTTCTCGCTCGTTCCCCGGCGTTCGCGCGGCTTCGGTGCGACTCCCCGCCGCGCGGTCGGAAGGTGTAGCGGCCAAGGGGTTACCGTGTGGACATGACCCAAGTGCACGGTGCATCACTCGACCTCCCCACTCCGGACGGGACCGCCGACGCCTACTTCGCCCACCCCGACGACGGCGCTCCGCACCCCGGAGTCCTGCTCTACATGGACGCCTTCGGCCTTCGGCCCTCGTTGGAGGCGATGGCCAGGCGACTGGCCGGGCACGGCTACGCGGTGCTGGTGCCCAACGTCCTCTACCGCGCCGGGCGCGCTCCCCTCGTGGAGCTTCCCGAACACGTCTCCCCCGCCGACCGGCCCGAGATCTTCACCCAGCTCTTCCCCCTGATCCGCGCGCTGACCCCCGAACTGGCGATGCGGGACGCCGGGACGTACCTCGACTGGCTGGCCGCCTCGCCGCAGGTCGCCGACGGCCCCGTGGGAACCACCGGTTACTGCATGGGCGGCGTCCTCGCGCTCCGCACGGCAGCGGCCTTCCCCGACCGGATCGCGGCCGTGGGCGCGTTCCACGCCGGCAACCTCGTCACCGACGCGGCGGACAGTCCGCACCTGCTCCTCGACCGCGTCACGGCGGAGCTGTACTTCGGCCACGCCGACCAGGACCACTCGATGTCGGCCGAGCAGATCGAGCAGCTGGAGCGGGCGTTGGACGCCGCGGGGCTCCGGTACCGCAGCGAACTGTACGAAGGGGCCCAGCACGGGTACACCCAGGTCGACACCGCCATGTACGACGCCAAGGCGAACGAACGTCACTGGCGGGCGCTGGTGGACCTCTTCGGCCGCACGCTCTGAGGCAGCAGACGAACGGGCCCGGCGGCCGGGCGGAGCGCCCCGCTCGCCGGGCCCGGGCCGGGCGCCGGTCGCGGTGGATGCCGCGGCCGGCGCCGTCGCGGCTCAGCAGCCGGTGCCGGTCGGGGTGAACCGCAGCCGGGCGTGGTCGTCCGCGCCGAGTGCCTGGTGGTAGGTGGCGGAGGTGACGCGGTACCAGACGGCGTCCTTCTTCGGGTCGCCGTTGACGTCGTCCAGCTTCACGCACCAGCGCTCCGGGCGGATCACCCGGCGGTAGGACTCGGTGCCGCGGGTGGTCTTGTGGCAGTCCTGGTAGTGCTCGGTGGTGTACCAGGTCTTCTTGGTGCGGCCACTGCGCTTGGTGTGCTTGACCTGCCGGGTGGCGGGGGTGCAGGTGGTGACCCGGTGCGGGCGGGTGGCCGCGGTCGTCTGCCTGGTGAGGTGCCGGACGCCGGCGCGCAGTCCCGAGACGCCGTCCGGGTGCGGCGGAGCGCCCTGGGTGCCGGTCGCGGTGCCGTGGCCGCCGCTGCCCGGCCCGGTCGCGGCGCCGTTCGTGCCACCGCTGCACGCACCCAGGCCGCCCACGAGCAGCACCACCATTCCGGCCCGTACCAGTCGGTGCTTGTTGCGCATCTCGTCCTCTGCGGTTGGTGGGTGGTTCCGCCGCCGCCCCGGCCCGGGCTCCCGGAGGTGCCGGCACCGGTGGCCGCCAGTCTCTGCTCCGGTAGCCGGGCACCGCCCGCGCTGCGGCAGCGGTCAGGCTATCCGAGTGCCTGTGCGGGGCCGTGGCCGGGGCGTTGGCGGATGCCCGTGGGTACACGTCAGCGCCTGAGGACCTTGCGCGAGAGGACGTTGCCCAACAGTTGGGCGGCCTGCACCAGGACGATGAGGATGACGACGGTCACCACCATCACCCGGGTGTCGAACCGCAGATAGCCGTGGGTGATCGCGAGGTTGCCGACTCCCCCGCCGCCCACCGTGCCGGCGATCACCGAGAAGTCGATCAGCGCGACCAGCATGAACGTCATGCCGAGGATCAACGGTCCCAGTGCTTCCGGTACCAGGACCGTCAGCAGGATCCGCACCGGAGGGGTGCCCATCGCCCGGGCCGCCTCGATGACGCCGGGTTCGACGGCGAGCAGGTTGCTCTCCACGATGCGGGCCACGCCGAACGTGGCGATCACCGTCATGGGGAGGACGACCGCGTCGGTGCCCACCGCCGTCCCGATCAACTCCCGCGTCACCGGGGAGAGTACGACGATCGCGATCAGCGCGGGCACCGGGCGGACGACGTTGACCAGCGTGCTGAGGACGACGAAGACGGCCCGCTGCTGGAGGATGCCGCCCTTGCGGGTGGCGTAGAGGGCCAGCCCCACAACCAGGCCGAGCAGGCCGGAGAGGGCGAGGGTGGCCAGCACCATGTAGAGCGTCTGGCCGGTGGCTTCGGCGATCTTGGGCCAGAGCAGGCTCCAATCCTGCTGGATCACGCGCCCACCTCCGCCAGCACGGACGCGGCCACCGCGTCGTCCACACCGTGCTTCCGCAAGGCCGCGGGCAGCAGGTCGAGGAGCGGTGACGCCTGCACGGCGCTGCGGACGAACGCCCGGGTGGTGGGGTGTTGAGGCGCGGCGAACAACTCACCGACCGGGCCGTTCTCCACGATCCGCCCGGCGTCCAGCACCGCCATCCGGTCGCAGACCGCCCGCACCACCTCCATCTCGTGGGTGATCAGCACGATCGTGACGCCCAGTTCGTCGTTGACCCGCCGCAGGAGCGCCAGCACCTCCTGGGTGGTCTGCGGGTCGAGCGCCGAGGTCGCCTCGTCGCAGAGCAGCACCCGGGGTTCGGTCGCCAGGGCGCGGGCGATGCCGACGCGTTGCCGCTGGCCGCCGGAGAGCTGCTCGGGGTAGCGCTTGGCCTGGTCGGCGAGGCCGACGAAGCGCAGGGCTTCCGCGGCGCGTTCCCTGGCTTCGGCCCGGGTGGCGCCGGCCTGTCGCAGCGGGTAGGCGACGTTGCCGAGGACGGTGCGGGAGCGGAAGAGGTTGAACTGTTGGAAGACCATGCCGATGTCCCGCCGGGCGGCGCGTAGTTGGCGGCTGCCGAGGGCGGTGAGCTCCTGGCCGGCCACCGTGACGGTGCCGGTGGTCGGGGTCTCCAGCAGGTTGATCAGTCGCAGCAGGGTGGACTTGCCGGCGCCGCTGTGGCCGACGATGCCGAAGACGCTGCCCGGGGCGACGGCCAGCGACACCCGGTCGACGGCGAGCGTCCCGCCGGCGAACTCCTTGCTGACGGAGTCGAGTTGGATGACGTGGCGGGGTTGCGCGGTGGGCTGTGGGGTGGTCACGACGCCCCCTTGAGCTGGCGGTCGACGCGGGCGAGTTCCGCGGCCAGTTCGGCCGCGGAGAGGTTGAGGTGGACGGCCGTGCCGTTGGAGGTCCGGCGCGCCTCGTCCTGCACCGGCTTGCTGGCGTAGAGCTTGACGACCTTGGCGTAGTCGGGGTTGTCCCGGTCCTTGACGCGGGCCGCGATGACGTTGAGGTAGGGGCGGGTGTCCGGGCTCTGCGGGTCGTCCTCGAACAGTGCGGTCTGCGCGCGGATGCCGGACAGCGAGGCGACGCCGTCGTTGATGACCGCGGCGTCCACGTCGGCGAGCAGCCGGGGGGTCTGCTGGGCGTTGACGGGGGTGAAGCGCAGGTGGTGGGGGTTGGCGGCGATGTCGTCCGCGGTGGCGTAGAGCCCGGTGCCCTCCTTCAGCTCGATGAGCTTGGCCCGGGCCAGCAGCCGCAGGGCCCGTCCCTCGTTGGCCGGGTCGTTGGGGTGCGCGATCCGGGCGCCGTCCGGGAGGTCGGCCAGCCGCTTGGCCTTCTTGGAGTACAGGCCCATGGGAACGACGTTGGTCGGCGCCAGCGGCACGATGTCGGTGCCGTTCTCGGTGTTGGACTGGGCGAGGAACACCAGGTGTTGGAAGGCGTTCAGTTCGATGTCGCCGGCGGCCAGCGCCTTGTTGGGCAGCGAGTAGTCGTCGAACGGCACCACCTCGACGTCGAGGCCCTGCTTCTTCGCCTCCTCGGCGAGCACGTCCCATTCGGTGGAGTCGCCGCTGACGCCGACCCGGATGCGGTGCGCCTGGGAGCCGGCGGTGCCGCAGCCGGCGACGAGGAGGGTGAGGGCGGTCGCGGCGGCGGTCGCCAGGAGTGCGCGGCGGCGCGGCGCGGCGGGCCGCCCGCTCTCGGGGCGCCGTGCGGCGGGGTGCGGGGCGGTGTGGTGCATGGTGTGCGTTCCCTAGGGTGGTGGGTGTGGGTGCGGGGCACCGGGCTCTTGTGGAGCGGCGGCTCCCCGGGGCGGGTGGTCGTGGCGCCGGGCCGGTCAGGGCCGTTCGGCGTGGTGGCAGGCGGCCGCGGAACGGTCGGGGCCGGGTGCGGTCAGGGCCGGGGCCTGCCGTTCGCAGCGGCTGCGCCGGTCGGCGTCGTGCGTCGCGGACAGTGCGGCGTACAGCGGGCAGCGGCTGCGGAAGCCGCACCCGGTGGTGCGGAGGGTGGGGCTCGGCGGGTCTCCGGGGAGCAGGATCCGTTCGCGTCCGCGCTCGCGCACCGGGTCCGGCAGGGGCACTGCCGACAGCAGGGCACGGGTGTAGGGGTGTCGGGGCGCGCCGAACACCTCGGCCACCGGCCCGTGTTCGACGGTGCGTCCCAGGTACATCACGCTCACCCGGTCGGCGATGTGCCGGACCACGGACAGGTCGTGGGAGACGAAGAGGTACGACAGGCCGAGTTCGGCGCGCAGGTCGGTGAGCAGGTTGAGGACGCCGGCCTGGACGGAGACGTCGAGGGCGGAGACCGGTTCGTCCAGGACCAGCAGCCGCGGGCGGACGGACAGGGCGCGGGCGATGCCGATGCGTTGGCGCTGGCCGCCGGAGAAGGCGTGCGGAGCGCGGTCCGCGTGGTCCGGGGAGAGTCCGACCAGGCGCAGCAACTCGGGGACACGGGCGGCCGCCTGGGCCCGACCCGCGCCCTGGGCGCGCAACGGCTCGGTGATGATCTCGCCGACCGGCAGCCGGGGGTCCAGGCTGGACAGCGGGTCCTGGAAGACGATCTGCACCTGGCCGCGCAGTTCCTTGCGCACGGCCCGGTCCAGGGTGCGGGTGTCGTGGCCGAGCACCTCCACGGTGCCGCCCTCGGGTGCGGTCAGGCCCAGGACCTCCATCAGCGCGGTGGTCTTGCCGGAGCCGGATTCGCCGACCAGGCCCAGCGTTTCGCCGTGCCGGACGTCGAGGTCGACGCCGTCCACCGCGTGGACGCTGCCGACCCGGCGCGGGAAGACCGATCCCTTGCGGACGGGGAAGGTCTTGGTGAGGCCGGTGACCTTCAGGACGGGTGCGCGGCCGCCGCGGCCCGGGTCGCCGTCGGACCCGACGGTGCGGCGGGCGGGGGCGGGCGGCACGGGGTAGACGTCGGTGGCGGTCAGCCCGTCGGCGGCGATCCGGTCCGCGTGCCGGCAGGCCGCGTACGCCTCGGTCCGCCCGGCCGCGCCGAGCGGCACCAGCACCGGTTCCGCGGTCCGGCAGGCGTCGTCGGCCAGCGGGCAGCGCGGGGCGAAGGCGCAGCCGGCGGGCAGGTCGTGCGGCTCGGGCGGGGCGCCGGGTATGGGGATGAGGTGCGTCCGGGGGCCGGGCGCGGTCGCATCGGCCGGTGCGCCGGCTTCGGGGTCCGCCACCAGTTCGTCGAGCCGGGGCACGGCGCCCAGCAGGCCCATGGTGTACGGCATCCGGGGCGTCGCGAACAGCTCGGTGGCCGGGCCGGACTCCACGATCCGGCCGGCGTACATGACCGCCACCCGGTCCGCCATCCCGGCGATGACGCCGAGGTCGTGGCTGACCAGCAGCAGGGCCGCGCCGGTGGTGCGCTGTGCGGTGCGCAGCACGTCGAGGACCTGGGCCTGGACGGTGACGTCGAGGGCGGTGGTGGGTTCGTCGGCGAGCAGGACCTCGGGTTCGTTGGCGATGGCCATGGCGATCAGTGCGCGCTGCCGCATCCCGCCGGAGAACTCGTGGGGGTGGGCCGCGGCGCGGACGGCCGGGTCGGGGATGCCGACCAGGTCGAGGAGTTCCACGGCCCGCCGGCGGGCGTGCGCCCGGGAGACGTCGTGGTGGACGCGGATGGCCTCGGCGATCTGGTCGCCGACCCGGTGCACGGGGGTGAGTGCGGACAGCGGGTCCTGGAAGACCATGGCGACGCGGCGTCCGCGCAGCCGGGAGAGGGCCGCGTCGCTCGCGCCGACGAGTTCGGTGTCGGCGACGGTCACCGAGCCGCTGACCCGGGCGGTCTCGGGCAGCAGGCCCAGGGCGGCGAGGGCGACGGTGGACTTGCCGGAGCCGGACTCCCCCACCAGGCCGAGGACTTCGCCCCGTTGCAGGGTGAGGTCCACGCCCCGCACGGCGGGGGCCGGGCCTTGGGGGCCGTCGAACGCGACGTGCAGGTCGTGGACGCGCAGTACGGCGTCGGCGGGGCGGTCGGGGGCGGGACGGCTGCCGGCGCGGCGGGGGACGGTCCGCCGTCGGGTGTCCGGGTGCGGTGCGGTCATGCTCCTGCGGTCCTTTCCGGGGCGCGGTGCTCGGTGCGGTGGGGCGTGCGCGGGGCGGGCTGGCCGGTGCGGCGGCGGGAGGCCCGTGGTGCGCGCCGCCCGCGGGCCCGGTCCGAGGTCGGGTCCAGGGCGTCGCGCAGCCCGTCGCCGAGGAAGTTGACGGCGAGGACGAACACCACCAGCAGTCCGGCGGCGAAGAAGAACATCCAGGGGTAGGTGAGGGCGGCGCCGGTGCCGTCGGCGATCAGGGTGCCCAAGGAGACGTCGGGTGGTTGGACGCCGAAGCCGAAGTAGGACAGGCCGGTTTCGCTCATCACCGCGCCGCCGACCGCGATGGTGGCGTCGACGATGAGGAAGGAGGCGATGTTGGGGAGGACGTGGCGGACGATGATGCGCAGTGGGTGGACGCCCATGAGGCGGGCGGCGCGGACGAAGTCGCGTTCGGTGAGGGAGCGGGTCATCGAGCGGACCACGCGGGCGGTCAGCATCCAGCCGAAGGCGGCCAGCAGGCCGACGAAGGCGAGCCAGTTCGCCGAGCGCAGGCGGGGCGAGACGATGGCGATGATCAGGAAGGCCGGGAAGACCAGCAGCAGGTCGATGAGCAGGGTGGTCAGCCGGTCGGTCCAGCCCCCGAAGTAGCCGGCGCAGGCACCGGCGAACGAGGCCAGGACGGTCGCGAGGAAGGCCACCAGCAGGCCGATCAGCAGCGATTTCTGTAGTCCGCGCAGCACCTGTGCGTAGACGTCCTGGCCGATGCTGTTGGTGCCGAACCAGTGGGTGGTGGAGGGAGGTTGGCGCAGGGCGGTGTAGTCGATGTCGGTGTGGCTCCAGTGCGTGAGGTAGGGGCCCGCGAAGGCCAGCAGGAAGAGCAGCAGCAGGAGTCCGGCGCCGAGGACGGCGTTGGTGTTGCGGACGAAGCGGCGCAGCGCGATGCGGTTCATGGGTCGGCTCCTCAGCTGGTCCGGACGCGCGGGTCGAGCGCGGCGTGCAGGACGTCGGCGAGGAAGCCGGCGAGCAGCACCACCACGGCGGCGAACACGTTGACGGCGACGACGGAGTTGACGTCGCCCTTGCCGACCGCGTCGATGAACCAGGCACCCATGCCGTGCCAGCCGAAGACCTTCTCGGTGAAGGCGGCGCCGGTGAACAGGGCCAGGAAGCCGTAGGCGAAGAACGTCGACATCGGGACGAGGGCGGTGCGCAGGCCGTGCTTGAGGACCGCGGTGCGGCGGCGCAGGCCCTTGGCGCGGGCGGTCCGCAGGAAGTCCGAGCCGAGCACGTCGAGCATGGTGCCGCGCTGGTAGCGGCTGTAGGCGGCCGCGGTGCCGAGCGCGATGGCGAGGGTCGGCAGCAACAGGTGCGCCGCGCGGTCGCCGAACAGGGTGGCGAAGCTCCCGGTCAGGCCGGGCGTCTTCTCGCCGGTGAAGCTGATGAGTTCGCGGCCGGCCGCCTCGTTGGCGTGGATGGCTCCGGTCTTGAGGAGGACGGCGAGCAGGAACGTCGGGGTGGCGAGCAGCAGGAACGCGAAGAGGGTCACGGCGCGGTCGGAGAACCGGTACTGGCGCACCGCTCCCCAGGTTCCGAGGAGCACGCCGCCGACGGTGCCGAGGAGCGTGCCGGCCAGCAGCAGCCGCAGGCTGACGCCGATCCGGCGGCCGAACTCGGCGCCGACGTCCGAGGAGTCGAGGGTGCGGCCGAGGTCGCCGCGGAGCGCGTGGCCGAGCCAGTCACCGAACCGTTCCCACAGCGGGGTGCGGTCGTTGATGCCGAGTGCGGTGAGTTGGGTGTCGATGGCTTCGGGCGGTGGCGCCGGCTGTCTGCCTTCGAAGTAGCCGCGTGGTGACAGGGCCAGCGAGGACAGGACGTACGAGATGACGACGGCCAGTGCCAGCAACAGAGCGTAATAGCCGAGGCGTTTGGCGAGGTGGACGAACACGGGTGGGCATCCTTCGCAGGGGGGCGGTGCCGCCAGACGCTATCGCACCGATGCGGCCCGGCCAGGCAGTTGCATGAACCCTTCATTGCAGCCTTGATAAATGCTCTGACCTGGGGATTTAAAATGGTCTGGACCGGCTTACGGTGCCTGTGCGCCGTAGTTGTGCGGCGCTCGTCCACCGAGAGGAAGCGCAGCATGTACCGGTCCCGCAGAACCATGGCGTTGGCCGTCGTGACCCTGTCCACCGCCGCGGTGATCACAGCCTGTGGTGGTTCCGGGGGCGCGTCGGACGATGCGTCGCGGGGCGGTTCGGCGCCGGCCGCCGGTGCCCAGGACCTCAATCCGCACCCGGTCGCGGACTTGAAACAGGGCGGCACGCTCAAGATGGCGATCGAGCAGTGGATCAGCCAGTACAACCCCAACCAGGTCGACGGGACCCAGGGCGACGCCTCCGCCATCACGGAACTGGTCGAACCGGAGCTGTTCCGGCTGGACGCCAAGGGGGTTCCGCACCGCAACCCCGATTTCCTCGCCTCCGCCGAGGTCGTCTCCACCGCCCCGCAGGTGGTCAGGTACCGCCTCAACCCGAAGGCGAAGTGGTCCGACGGGAAGCCGCTGAGCTGGCGGGACTTCGCGGCCCAGTGGAAGGCGTTGAACGGGACGGACAAGCGGTTCGCCGCCGCGGACACCAGCGGCTACGCGCAGATCTCCGACGTCGCCCGGGGCGCCGACGACCAGGAGGTCGCGGTCACCTTCGGCACTCCGTACGCGGACTGGCAGAACCTGTTCGACCCGCTGCTGCCGGCCTCGCTCAACGCCACCCCGGAGAGCTTCGCGAAGGCGTGGGCCGGCACCGTCCCGGTGACCGCCAACGCCTTCAAGATCGGCGCCTACGACCGGACCGCACAGACCATCACCGCGGTGCCCGACCCCGACTGGTGGGGCGAGAAGCCGAAACTGGACAAGGTGATCTTCTGGGCGCTGGACGGTTCCAGCTACGTCGACGCGTACCTCAACAAGGAGATCGACTACACCAGCGCCGCCAGCCCCGAGGCGTACCAGCGGCTGAAGGGCGACAAGGGGACCGACATCCGCATCGGCGCGCGCTGGGACCAGGTGACCCTCAGCCTGAACGGCCGGCGCGGCCCGCTCCGGGACCTCCGGGTCCGGCAGGCAGTGATGTTGGGGGTCGACCGCACGGCGTTGGCGAAGGTGGCGGGCAAGGACCTGCCCTTCCAGCCGAAGGTGCTCGGCAACCACTTCTTCATGCCCAACCAGGAGGGTTACCACGACAACGCGGGCTCGTTCGGCAAGCGGGACGTCGCCCGGGCCAAGAAGCTGCTGGACGCGGCCGGTTGGCGGGACGCCGGCCCCGGCAAACCGCGCACCAAGGACGGGGCACGGCTGACCCTGGACTACGTGCTGCCGTCGGACACCGCGGGCCTGGCGATGGACCAGGCGAAGCTCACGCAGCAGATGCTCGGCGAGATCGGCGTGGACGCCCAGTTGCGCAAGGTGCCGTCCAACGACTACTTCGACAAGTACGTCCACCGCAGCAACTACGACCTCAGCCAGTTCCGCCAGGTCGACCAGGTCTTCCGCTCCCAGGCGTACAGCGGCTACCGCATGCCGCAGGGCGGCAACACCTTCAGCAACTACGGCGGCGTCTCCTCCCCCGAGGTCGACCGCCTGCTGCTGGCGGCGTCCCGGACCACCGACGTGAAGAAGCAGATCGCCCTCTACAACCAGGCGGACGCCGCGGTCTGGGAGCTCGGCCACTCGCTCCCGCTCTACCAGCGGCCGCAGATCCTCGCGGTCCGCAAGGACCTCGCCAACTTCGGGGCGACCGGTCTCGGCAGCGAACAGCTCGTCAAGGCGGGCCGGTTGAAGTGACCGGTGGCGCGTCGGGGCGGGGCCGCTCCCACCCCGACGCGGGGCGGGGCCGTCAGCTCCACAGGTTCAGGGTGACCACGCGCGCAGTGTCGGCCGGCCGGTCCGCGGGGTACGTCAGCGTGACGCGGGTGAAGTGCCGCTGCCCGTCGTGACCGGTCCTGGCCTGCGGGGTGTCCAGGCGCACCCGCACCGGATAGCCGTGGAAGTGGCCGGCCGCACAGTAGGGCCGGCAGTCGTTGACCATGTCCGTGCCCTCCGCCACCGCGGACCGGGAGTGCCACTGCGACCAGCGCAGCGACGTCAGGACGTTGTTGCCGTCCCCGCAGGCGAGCATGAAGGTGCCGGGACTGTGCTGTGCTTTGCCGGTGCAGTCGATGACCGCCACGCGGTTGCCGGTGGGCGGTGTGGTGGCGGCGGAGGCGGACGCCGGCATGGTGGCCGTCGCCAGCGCCGCCCCCGCACAGACCATGAGTGCTGCCGTTGCCCTGTGAAATCGCATATCCGCTCCTCAGCCACTTCGCACGGATGAACGCCTCGGACACCGGCTGCGACGCAGGGTGCGGTTGCCGTCACGGCCCGAACGCGTCCCCGCGGGGCGGTCGCTGCCTCTCTGCGGAGCAGGCTACGACCGTCGCACCCGGCGGCGCCACCCGGACGGCCGACGACCTGCCGGTGCTCCGCAGCGTGGCTCGGGGACCACGCAACGTGTCCCGGCGGCAAGGCGCCGCCCGGCGTCAGGACGAGGGGCGGTGCGCCCGCCACTCCGGCGCGAGCACCGACCAGATCTCCATGTCGTGCCGCTCGCCGCGGTACGCGTAGCTCTCGCGCAGCACGCCCTCCCGCGTCATGCCGAGCCGCCGGGCCACCGCGATGCTGGGCGCGTTCGCCGAGGCGACCCACCACTCGACGCGATGGATCCCCCGTTCTTCGACCGCCCAGTCGACGACCGCCCGCACCGCCCGGGTCACCAGCCCCCTGCCGACCGCCGACGGCTCCAGCCAGCAGCCGGCCTCGGCCACGCCCTGCGCGGTGTCCATCGTCCGCAGCAGGATCGCCCCGACCAGCTGACCGCCCGAGCGGATGCCGTAGATCCGCCCGGTGTCGGCCGCGGTCTTCTCGGCGTACGACGTCAGGTACGCGCGGCTCGACGCCAGGTCGGTGATGACGTCCGGCAGCCCATTGTGGCGGCCGATGAACTCCCGGCCACGGTCGATGTGGGCCAGGAACTCCTCGGCCTGCCAAGGCTCCAGCGGCCGCAGCTCCGCGCCGTCCGCCCCCAGGGATGTCGCGAACACCGTCACCCTCCTCGACCGGCCGGAGCCGGCTGCCGCTCGCGCGGCGCGCTCCGCACCGCTCGGGCCGGGATCCTCTCACACGAGGCCAAGGGGGCGTCCCGGGAGCCGTGCCGCTGCGGAGCGGGCCGCGCGCGCCGCGCTCAGGCGGGCGTGCCGGATGCCGCCAACAGGCGCTCCACCGAGGCGAGTTCGACGCAGAGCGTCAGGGCTTCGACCGCGTCGCGGAGTTCGTCGGGGGCGGGGTAGCTCGGCGCGAGGCGGATGTTGCGGTCCCGGGGGTCCTTGCCGTAGGGGAAGGTGGCACCCGCGGGGGTCAGGGCGACGCCGGCGTCGGCGGCCAGTTCCACCACGCGGGCCGCGCAGCCGTCCAGCACGTCCAGGCTCACGAAGTAGCCGCCCCGGGGGCGGGTCCACCAGGCCACGCCGGTGTCCCCGAGCCGCTTCTCCAGGAGGGCGTCGACCAGCTCGAACTTGGGTTGCAGCACGGCGGCGTGGCGGGCCATGTGGGCGTGCACGGCCGGTGCGTCGGGCAGGAAGCGGGCGTGGCGGAGCTGGTTGACCTTGTCGGGTCCGATCGTCCGCTTGGCGAGGTGGCCGAGGAGCCAGGCGACGTTGGCCGGCGAGGACCCGAAGAAGGCCACGCCGCTGCCGGCCGCGGTGATCTTCGAGGTCGACCCGAAGACGAAGACCCGGTCGGGGTGGCCGTGTTCGACGCTCAGACCCAGCACGTCCGCCAGCGGCTCGTCCGCCCCGGCCACCTGGTGCACCGCGTAGGCGTTGTCCCAGAAGACGCGGAAATCAGGGGCGGCGGTCTCCATGGCGGCCAGGCGGCGCACCGTTTCGGCGGAGTAGGTGACGGCCGTGGGGTTGCTGTACTTGGGCACGCACCAGATGCCCTTGACCCGCTCGTCGGCCACGAGGCGTTCCACCTCGTCCATGTCCGGGCCAGCCTCCGTCATCGGCACGGGAATCATGTCGATGCCGAGCTTCTCGCAGATCGCGAAGTGCCGGTCGTAGCCTGGCACCGGGCACAACACGGCCGTCCGCCCCTCGCGCGGCCAGGGCGCGTCGCCGCCCACCACGCCGAACAGCACGGCGTCCACCAGGCACTCGTACATCAGCTCCAGGCTGGAGTTGCCGAGGGCCACCAACTGTTCCGCGGGCACCTGGAGCAGTTCGGCGAAGGTCGCGCGCAGTTCGGGCAGACCGCGCAGACCGCCGTAGTTGCGGCAGTCGGTGCCGTCCGCGGCGGTGTGGTCGTCGAGGCCCGGCAGCCCCAACAGGGCCGACGACAGCGCCAACTGTTCGGCGGCGGGCTTGCCGCGGGTCAGGTCCAGGCGCAGGCCACGGTCCTTGAGCCGCTGGTGCTCGGCGCGGAGCGCGGTGAGCTGGTCGGACAGTTCGGCGGGCGTGCGTGCGGTCAGGTCCATTCCTCATCCTTCGTGCGGTACTGCACCCGGCTGCTGCCGGCGCGCGGCAGCGCCAACGGTAACCGTGGTGGATGAGGACCACCTGCCCATTTCCTCCCGACCGATGCCTGGCAACCTTCCGACCCCCGCCAGGCACCTCCGAGGCCGCCGCCGGCCAGGCACGTCGCTCCGTTCCGGCTCGGCACCTCACCGCCCGAGATCACGTGAACGAACTTGTTCGTGACGAACGCGTTCGTTACTGTGGTGTCATGCCCACCACCCCGGGAACCCCAGCCGAGCCCACCTCCGCCAGCCACCCCACCGCCCCGCGCAGCCGCCGCGAGCGCCCCGCGAAGCCCGCCCTGAGCAGGACCGGAATCGTCGCGACCGCGGTCGCGCTGATGCGGAGCGAGGGCCTGGAGCGGGTCACCATGCGCCGCCTGGCGAAGGAACTGGACACCGGCCCGGCCTCGCTCTACGTGTACGTGGCCAACACCGCCGCACTGCACGCGGCCGTCCTGGACGAGCTGCTGGGCGAGGTCGACCTGCGACCGGCCCGCTCCACGGGCGCCTGGCGCGACCGCCTGGCCCGTGTCCTGTCGTCCTACACCTCGGTGCTGTTCGCACACCCGGAACTGGCCCGCTCGGCCCTGGTGACCCGCCCGTCGGGACCGCACTACCTGGAGTTGCTGGAAGCCCTGCTGGCCCTGCTGGCCGAAGGCGGCGTCCCGGACGACCGCGCCGCCTGGGGCGTGGACGCCCTCCTGCAGTTCGGCACCGCCACCGCGGCCGAACAGTCCGCCCGCGACGCCGCCCCACACGCCCAGGACGAGCACGACGCCCTGACGGCCGCGGTGCGCCACGCCTCCCCGGAGACCTTCCCGCGGCTCGCCGCCCTCGGCACCGACCTCTTCTCCGGCGCCGGCGAAGACCGCCTGACCTGGGGTTTCCACGTACTGATCAACGGAATGTCGGCAACCGCGCGGCCGGATCGGCCCGACCCCTCCTGAGCGCCCCGGGCACTCCTCCCCGGCGCACCCACCCACCCCAAGGAGCCCGCACCCCATGACCACCCACCACCCCCTCGCCGTCCTCGGCGGCGGCCTCGGCGGCCTGACCCTGGCCCGCGTCCTGCACGTGCACGGCATCGAGGCGACCGTCTTCGAGCTGGAGGACTCGCCGACCGCCCGCACCCAGGGCGGCATGCTCGACATCCACCAGGACTCCGGGCAGCTCGCCCTGCGCGCCGCCGGCCTGTACGAGGACTTCCGCGGCCTGATCCACCCCGGTGGGGAGGCGCTGCGCATCCTCGACCCGCGGGGCACGGTCCGGCGGGCCGAGGAGGACGACGGCACCGGCACCCGTCCCGAGGTCGACCGCGGCCACCTGCGCGACCTGCTGCTGGGCTCCCTGCCCGAAGGCACCGTCCGGTGGGGCAAGAAGGCCACCGGGACGCGCGCGCTGGCGGACGGCCGGTACGAGGTCGCCTTCGCCGACGGCAGCGCGCTCACCACCGACCTGCTCGTCGGCGCCGACGGCGCCTGGTCCCGGGTGCGCCCGCTGCTGTCCGACGCGGTCCCGGCCTACACCGGGATCTCGTTCGTGGAGAGCGACCTGCGGGACGCCGAGGCCCGCCACCCCGACAGTGCCGCCCTGATCGGCGACGGCTTCTTCATGTGCCTGGGCGACGAGAAGGGCTTCCTCGCGCACCGCGAGGGCGACGGCAGCCTACACGTCTACACCGCGCTGAAGACCGACGAGGACTGGCTCGACACCCTCGACCGCACCGACCCGGCCACCGCGAAGAAGACCGTGCTCGCCCGGTTCGAGGAGTTCGGCGAGGGGTTGCGGAGGCTGATCGCCGACGCCGACGGCCCGCTGGTTCCGCGCCGCATCCACGCACTGCCCGTCGGCCACCGCTGGCCCCGCACCCCTGGTGTGACGCTGTTGGGCGACGCCGCACACCTGATGTCGCCCTTCGCCGGCGAGGGGGCCAACCTCGCCATGTTGGACGGCGCCGAACTCGGCCGGGCGCTGGCCGCCCACCCCGGCGACCGCGAGGCCGCCCTCACCGCGTACGAGGAGGCCCTCTTCCCGCGCAGCGCCGCCTCCGCCGCCGCATCGGACGCCAGCCTGCGGCTGATGTTCGGCGAGGACGCCTTGGCCCGGCTCCTCGACCAGTTCGCCGCCCACCAGCCGGCGGGGCACTGACCGTCCACAGTGCGGACGCTCCGCCGCGGCCGTGGAATAGGCACCGGTGCACGGGAGTTGGAGGCGGTGAACCGAAGAAAGTCAGCGACCCCGTTCTTCGGGCGGCGATCGGCCTGTTCCGCCGCGGCAGCCGCACCCGGGGACCCGAGACCGGAGCAGTCATGACCACGCACAGACCCACGCCCGACGCCGCACCCACCGGTGCGGACCGTTCGTTCCTCTTCGTCCTCGCCAGTTCCCGCTCCGAGGGGAACACCGAGATCCTCGCCCGCACCGCCGCGGCCCAACTCCCCACCGACGTACCACAGCACTGGGTGGACCTGTCCCGGCTGCCGTTGCCCGACTTCCAGGACGGCCGCCACGAGTCCGACGGTTGGACGCCCGGGGAACACGAGGAGGAGCTGCGACAGGCCACGCTCCGGGCCACCGACGTGGTCCTCGCCTCGCCGCTCTACTGGTACACACTCTCCGCACAGGCCAAGCGCTACCTCGACTACTGGTCGGGCTGGCTGACGGTCCCCGGCTCGGACTTCGAGCAACGGATGGCGGGCCGGACGCTGTGGGGAGTGACGGTCATGGCCGACCGGGACGAGGTCCGCGCCGACGCACTGGTGACCACGCTCCACCACACCGCGGCGTACCTGCGGATGCACTTCGGCGGGGTGCTGCTCGGCAACGGCTCCCGCCCCGGCCAGGTGCGGAACGACGACCGCGCCATGGTCCGCGCCAAGGACTTCTTCCAGCAGCCGGCCCCGCTCGCCCGCATGCCCGTCGAGAACGGGCCGGCGCAGCCGTAGCCGGGCGCCCGGAAGCCGGCGGGGCGCGGACCCCGCCGGCGTCGCCCGGTGCCGGTCCGGCTCAGTCGGCGTCCACGCGCAACGAGGCGAAGCGCAGGTTCCGGTGCTTGCCCGGGCCGAGGTCGGCGACCGGACGTCCGGCGCAGTTCGGTCGGGCGTAGAAGTGGGCGGTCTTCCCGACCAGGGAGAGGTTGGAGGTCGTGCCGGCCCCCGCGATGGCGTAACAACGGCCGGGTTCGGGCTGCTTGAGGGTGGCGGCCCGACCGGCCGGCGTGGTGTAGGTGATCATGCCGAGGTCAGCGGCGTCCGCGGTGGCCACCGGCAACAGCACCGCGCCGACGGCGAGCGCCAGGGCCGCGACCGCACGGACGCGTTCCCGACGACGTCCACGTACAAGGGAGTTCATGTGGGCTCCAGAGGAGGGGGGAGCGGATTGTCGACCGGTCCAACGACGGACCGGCCGACCCGTGACGCCGCCCGCGCCGAACTCCCCCGCTCCGCCGCCCCGCTACCCCGTCGGACCGTCCGCGCCGGCCGTCACGTCCGCATCGCGTCGCCGGCGGTGCGGATCGGGGCCGCACCCGAGGCACCCGCCACGGCCGGCGCGCCGAACAGCCCGATGCCGTAACGGCCGCGGAAGGCCCGGCTGCGGCGGACGGTCAGCGCCACCAGCACGCCGAGGATCGTGAAGGACTCGATCTTGCCGAGCACCGGCACCAGATCGACCGGCAGGGCCAGCGCCGCCATCGTGCTCAGCGCGGCATCGAGCAGCTGCGCGCCGCCCCACAGAAGCGTCAGCCCGCGCAATGCGCTCCGGAATTCCGGCAGTTGAGCCCAGGCACGCTCGGCTGCCTCGGTACCGGCCGGGCCGCGCAGCCGGGCCGCGAAGTGGAACGCGAAGGGCCGGGCCGCGAACCGGGTGCCAAGGATCCACAGCCCCAGGACGGCGGGGATGCCGGCGTCCTTCAGCAGCAGCACCCGCGGGCTGCCGCTGAACGCCGAAAGGCCCGCCGACACCGCCAGCAGCACGACCACGAGGAGGTCGAACACCTCGATGCGACGCCGCACCAGCGCCGTGCCCAGGGCGTGCGCCGCCGGTACCACGCCGCTCAGCAACAGGGCCTGCCACTGGGCCACGTCCTGCGCGCGCAGCACGTAGTACAGGACCATCGGCAGCGCGATGTTGACGGCCAGCGGCACGCCCACGGCGCGCCACCGCTGCGCCCCTCGCGCACGTGCGGTTCCCTCGGTTCCCACGACGGCCTCCAGCGGTCCGGCACCGGTCCTTCCGGTACGACGTCGACCTGCCGTCGACGCTAGGAGCCGGATGGGTGGAGAGGCATCGGCCCCGGGGTCGGACCGGTCGGCACGACTCTCCACCCGTCCGCTCCACCGCCGGGTGGAGAACCATGGGGTGGACAACTGTCGGGTGGGGAGCCGCGGGTTTCGCCGTCGGTCCGCGACGGGCGTGGCGTGCCGGACGCCGGCCCGGCCCGTGACCAGCCGGTCCGCAGCGCCCCGGTGCTCGCCCGCGTCGACGCGTCCGGCGTCAGAAGCTGTCGCCCAGCCGCTCGATCAACGGGGCCGCCGCCTGCAACGTCGCCAGCTCCGCGTCCGTGAAGCGCTCGCCCAGGGCCGTCGCCAGCTGCTGGGCCCGGGCGTCGCGCTTGTGCCGCAGCACCTCGACGCCGGTGTCGGTCAACGACATGATGATGCGTCGGCCGTCGTGCGGGTCGCGACGACGGCCGACGAGGCCGCGCGCCTCCAGCACGCCCAACGTGGTTCCCATCGCCTGGGACGTGATCTGCTCGGCCCGGGCGAGTTCGGCCGCCGTCGCCGGGCCGCCCCGGTCCAGTCGTGCCAGCGCCGCACGCTCGGGCAACGAGAGCGCACCGGGTTCCTGGACCTGCCGGAGCCGTCGGGCCAGCAGGCCGATGCTTCCGTAGAGCACACCGGCCAGGTCGTCGACGTCCGAGCTGCGAGTCATGGTGATAAGCCTAGGTTGATCAACTCGACCGATCAACCGTCGCCGCCCGGCGCCCGCGCACCGGCGCTTCTCCTCCCGCGGGGCGCATCGCCGTGCGGCACACACCCACAGACATCACCCGTTTGAACTAGGCCCGCGTGACGGCCCCGAAAGGGGGAACCAGTCTTTACGCATTGACCGGTCTTGAGGAGAGGGTGCGGACATGGGAATCATCGCCTGGGCTTTGATCGGGCTGATCGCCGGCGCGATCGCGAAGGCCCTGATGCCTGGCAAGGACCCCGGCGGCTGCTTGATCACCATGCTGATCGGCATCGTCGGCGGCCTGTTGGGTGGCTGGCTCGGCAAGGTCATCTTCGGAGTGCACTCGATCAACGGCTTCTTCCACCTGTCCACGTGGATCGCCGCCATCGTCGGCTCCGTCATCGTCCTGCTCCTCTACCGCTTCACCTTGGGGCGCAACCGCCAGCACTGACCGCCCGCCCGACGGGGCGCGGCCCGACGACCTGTGGGGGCCGGAGGACATCCGTCTTCCGGCCCCCACTGCACGGGATAAATCGGTTGCGGATGCCGCGCCCGGGCCAGCAAGGTGGGCGCCGACCGACCGTCAGCAGAGCAGGAGCCCCCCATGCGCCGAGTCCTCGAAAACCCCCAGCGCCCTTTCCGGACGGTGAATTTCGAGGACCACGGCATCCATGCAGATCCAGCACACCCTGAACATCGGCATCCTCGCGCACGTCGACGCGGGTAAGACCAGCCTGACCGAGCGGCTGCTGTTCGACACCGGCACCATCGACCGGCTCGGCAGCGTCGACGCCGGTGACACCCAGACCGACACCGGCGTCATCGAGCGGCAGCGCGGCATCACCGTGCGCTCGGCGGTGGCCTCCTTCACGACCGGCAGCACCCAGGTCAACCTGATCGACACCCCGGGCCACTCCGACTTCGTCGCCGAGGTGGAGCGCGTCCTCGGCGTCCTGGACGGCGCCGTACTGGTGCTCTCCGCGGTCGAGGGGGTCCAGGCCCACACCCGCGTCCTGATGCGGACGCTGCGGGAGGTGGGGCTCCCGGTGCTGCTCTTCGTCAACAAGATCGATCGCTCGGGCGCCCGCGCGGAGGCGCTGCTGCGCGACGTGCGGCACAAGCTCGTCCCGCACCCGCTCGCCATGACGGCGGTGCAAGACCTCGGCACGCCGTCGGCCCGGGCGCTCCCCCACGTCCTCGACGACGAGGCGGAGTTCCGCACCCGTGTCGCCGAAACCCTCGCCGAGGTCGACGAGACGGTGCTCGCCCGCGTCGTGGACGGCCCCTTCCCGGACCCGGCCGAACTGCGCACGGCACTCGCCGAACAGACCCGGCAGGGCCGGGTGCATCCCGTCTTCTTCGGCTCGGCGCGCAGCGGTCAGGGCGTCGGGGCGCTCGTCGACGGGCTCACCGGCCTGCTGCGACCGCCGTCCGCCGATGGGGGTGCGGGCCCGTCCGGTGCGACGCCGCCCCGCGGCACCGTGTTCGCCGTCGAGCGCGGGGCGTCCGGGAAGAAGACCGCCTACGTGCGCCTGTTCTCCGGCACGTTGACGGCCCGGCAACGGGTGACCCTGCACCGGCACGGCCCGGACGGCGCGCCCCTGGCACACCCCGGCCAGATCACCGCCCTACAGGTCGTCGGACGCGCCGGGCACCGCGGCGCCGGGCGCCACGGCGAGGACGGCGCCCGGCAGTTGACGGCCGGCGGCATCGGGCAGGTCAGCGGCCTGGCGGAGGTCCGGGTCGGGGATCGGCTCACCGACCCCGCCGGCCTGGACGACGGTCCGCGCCCGCCCCGTTTCCCCGCCCCGACCCTGCGCACGCTGGTCCGCCCGCGGCACCGGGCGCCCGGCGCGGCGGGCCGCCTGCACGCGGCGCTGCAACGCCTCGCCGAGCAGGATCCGCTTCTCCACGCCTGCCCCGGGCCCGACGGCGCCACGTCGGTGCTCCTCTACGGCGAGATCCAGAAGGAGATCCTCGCCGCGACACTGGCCCACGACTTCGGGATCGAGGCGGTCTTCGAGCCCAGCCGGACGGTCTGCCGGGAACGCCCCGCGGGCGTCGGTGAGGCGTGTGAGGAGATGGGGCGGCAGGCGGCCAGCCCCAGCGGCTTCGTGGCCACCGTCGGACTGCGCGTCGAGCCCGCGCCCCGCGACGCCGGGGTCGTCTTCCGGTACGAGACCGAACTGGGTGCCCTTCCGCACGCCTTCCACACCGCGATCGAGGACACCGTGCACGACGCCCTCCGCTCCGGCCCGCACGGCTGGGCGGTCACCGACTGCACCGTCACGCTCATCCGCTCGGGCTTCGCCAGCCCGGTGAGCACGGCCGGCGACTTCCGGGGCCTGACCCCGATCGTCCTGGGCCGCGCCCTGGAACGCGCCGGCACCCGGGTCTACGAGCCCTGTCACGTCTTCGACGTGGACGTCCCGCTCGACGCGCTGCCGGCGGTCGCCTCGTGCCTCGCCGCGCTGGGAGCCGACATCGGGGAGACCGCGGGCGGGCTGACGTCATGGCTGGTCAAGGGCACGATCCCGGCCAGCCGGGTGCGGTGCGCCGAACACCGGCTGCCGGGCCTGACCCGGGGTGAGGCCCTGTGGTGGTCCCGGCCCAGCGGCGACCGCCCGCTCAGCCGCGCGGCCGCGCGGGGGCTCGCGGACTGACCGGCCGGACGGCCCCGGGTTGGGGTGAGGCAGGGGCCGGCCACCGGACGGTCCCTGCTCCACCACCGGCCACTGGGAATACAAAAACCCCGACGCATTACCTGCGATCGGGGTTTGACAACCGGGTCATTTCTCCGCGTATATTGAACGTTTGCATATCGCGAAAAAGCAACCCAAATAAACTTGTTACTGCACAGTCTATTCGAGCGGAGTCGAATTGTCAAACGAGGAATTGCGTAAGGAGCAGGAATTCGTGGACCTGCTCCACGAACGCCTCGACGCCCTGCGATCCGGGGCTCGGACGGCCATGGAACAAGCCCTCCCGCAGACCTCCGGAACGTTCCAGGCACGGCTGGAGCGGGACGTGCTGGTCGCCGAACAGGCCGAGCTGCTGGCCGGTTTCGACGCCGGGGAACACGGGCTGTGCTTCGGCCGACTGGCGTTCCGGGACGGCCGCGACCACCACATCGGCCGGATCGGCATCCGACGTGACGACGCCGAGCGCACTCCCCTGGTCATCGACTGGCGGGCCGAGGTCGCCCGGCCGTTCTACCTCGCCACCGGGCACACCCCGATGGGCCTGCGGCGCCGGCGCCACCTCACCACCGAGGGCCGCCGGGTCACCGCTCTGCACGACGAGATCCTGGACCTCACCGACCGCGAACGCACCGGCCACGAAGAGGCGGACGCGGACGCCATCCTGCTGGCGTCGCTGGACGCGGCGCGCACCGGCCGGATGCACGACATCGTGCAGACCATCCAGGCCGACCAGGACCGCATCATCCGCGCCCCGCACCACGGCGTGCTCGTCGTGGAGGGCGGCCCGGGCACCGGCAAGACGGTCGTGGCCCTGCACCGGGCCGCGTACCTGCTGTACGCGCACCGTGAACAGCTCGCCCGCCGGGCGGTGTTGATCGTCGGCCCCAACCCGGCGTTCCTCAGCTACATCGGACAGGTCCTGCCGTCGCTCGGCGAGACCGGTGTGCTGTTGGCGACGCCCGGCGAGCTGTTCCCGGGCGTGACGGCGACCGGCACCGACACGCCCCGCGCGGCCGCGGTCAAGGGCGACGTGAGGATGGCGGAGGCCCTCGCGCGCTTCGTGTCCGACCAGCAGACGCTGCCGGACCCCGTCGTCGTCATCGCCCACGAGGACGGTGAACTGCACCTGGACGCCGCGCTCGTGGCCGAGGCACGGCGGCGGGCCCGGGACACCAGGCTGCCGCACAACCTCGCCCGTCCGCACTTCGCTTTCCACGTGATCGACGCGCTCACCGCGCAACTCACCGAACGCCTGGGCGCCGACCCGTACGGAGGCCCCAACCTCCTCGGTCCGGACGACGTCGCCCAACTCGGCAAGGCCATCGCCACCAGCCACGACGTGCACGGCGCCATCGAGGAGTTGTGGCCCAGGCTCACTGCGCAGGAGCTCGTCGCCGACTACCTCACCGAACCGGTACACCTCCCCGAGGCCGACGCGGCGGCGATCCGTCGCAGCGGCGGTGCCTGGACGCCGGCGGACGTCGCGCTGCTGGACGAGGCGGCCGAACTGCTCGGCGAGGACGACTCGGCCGCCCGGGCCGCCGCCGAGGCCGAACGCCAGGAACTCGTCGCCTACGCGCAGGGCGTGTTGGACCTGTCCTACGGTTCACGCACGCAGGAGTTCGAGGACCGGGACGACGAGGAGTCGGAGGTGCTGGCCGCGCACGACCTGATCGACGCGGACCGACTGGCCGAGCGCCAGGAGGAGGCCGACCACCGCAGCGCCGCCGAACGCGCCGCGGCCGACCGCACCTGGGCCTTCGGCCACGTCATCGTCGACGAGGCGCAGGAGCTCTCCCCGATGCTGTGGCGGCTGCTGATGCGCCGCTGCCCGACGCGCTCGATGACGCTGGTGGGCGATCCCGCGCAGACCTCGGAGCCGGGTGGCTGCGGTGCCTGGGAGGCGGCGCTCGCGCCGTACGTCGAGGACCGGTGGGAACACGTCCGGCTCGGCCTCAACTACCGCACGCCGACCGAGATCATGACGGTGGCGGCGGAGATCCCCCGGGCCGCCGACCCGTCGTTCGTGCCGCCGAGGTCGATCCGTTCCACCGGTGTCCGCCCGTGGGCCGAGCACACCGACGACCTGCCGCGGGCGGTCGCGGAGGCGGTGGCGCGCGAGACGGCGCACGACGGCCGGGGCCGGCTCGCGGTCATCGCCCCGCGCGGGCGCCGCGCCGCACTGGCGGCCGCCCTCCCTGGGGCCGCCTTCGGCGCCGCGCCCGACCTGACCCGGTCGGTGGTGCTCCTCGACCCGCGTCAGGCCAAGGGGTTGGAGTTCGACACCGTGCTGGTGGCGGAGCCGGCGGAGTTCGGCAGCAGCGACCTGTACGTCGCCCTCACGCGCGCGACGCAGCGGTTGGGCGTGCTGCACACCGGTGCGTTGCCCGTCGGGTTGACCGCGTTGGCCGACTGACCGTCCGCAGGCCGCGGCCGGCGGTGTGCGGGGCCGTCGCCACGCGGGTGGTGCGGCGACGGCCCGCGCGGTGCCGAATCGGCCGGCGCCGCCGCGGTCGGCGGCGACAACGGTCGATATACGGGCCAACTTCACGCAGCACACCCTCTCGTTCAAGAATTACCCAAAAGATGTCATCGGCATCGCAAAGCAGACGTAAGGTGATGTGATCAGCGGGGTAGTCGCGTGATGCGGCGACCGTTCGGCCCGCCACACGGGACCGCACGGCCCCACCGTCCGGACAGACCACGGAGGAGAAGAGGATGACCCGTCACCACCGCCGCACCGTCCACTCCGCCCTCATCGGCGCCGTCGCGGTGACCGCACTGGGGGTCACCGCCGCACCGGCCTCGGCGAAGTCCTCGCTCTCCTTCACCGCCGGCCCCCGCTCGGTCGGCCTGGGCGGCGCCGTCCACACCAAGGTCAGGGCGAGCGACGACAACTCCTCCTTCAACAAGGTCTGCGTGCAGCAGCGGTGGAGCGCCACCGCCCCCTGGCGCAACGCGGCGTGCTCCAAGCCGGCGCGGCACACCGGCGGCGCGCTCAACACCACCGTCCGCGCCAACCACCGCGGCCACCTGTCCTTGCGCGCGGTCCTGCTGGAGGGCCGCTCGCCGCAGGACAAGCACCCCCGGACGCGCACGACCTCGCGCCCGCTCACGATCACCGTCCACTGAGGACGTCCGGGACCGCCTGCCGCCCGCGCACCACGCCCGTCGCGGCGCGCCGCCTCTCGCTGAACACCCGTTCCCCACCATGCCCTTGGGCGTGAAATAATCGCGTTATGTCGGTTTCTGTGCGGGTTCATCGAGAGCGCGAGGCGGCCCCTGAGTACTGGTCCGATGCGCGGACCTTCGCCGTGGTGGTGGCACGCGAGGAGGGTGCGGGCATCGGCGCGGTCATGCTGTTGGACCTGGGGGCGGACGACCCCGCTCTCCGGTTCGTGGGCGTCGTGGAGGGGGCCGTGGACGCCCGGGTGCCGTTGCTGGAGGCCGCGGCGCAGGTGGTGCGGGAGGCCGGTGGCCAAAGCCTCCGGTGGGTCGAGGACACCGGCGAGATGCCGCTCGGAGCCGCCGCCGCCCTGGAGGAGTTGGGGGCGGTCGCCGGCGACGAGGTCCACCGGTGGTGGCGGCACGAGGTGACCGACGGGATGCCCACCGCGCCGACTGCCCGGGGCGCTGCGCTGCCGGCTGTGGAAGGGGCGTCCTTCCGGGTGGGCATGGGCGGTGCCTGGTGCGACGTGGAGGTGGTCGGCGACCGCGCGGTGCTGGTGCACGACCGGCAGGAGGAGGGCACGGCCACTGCGCTGGCGGCACTGGTGTCGTTGGCGGTGCGGCAGGTCACGGCGGAGTCCGCCGGCATCCGGGCGGTCGAGACGTGCGTGGCGCCCGGCGACGACGTCTTCGAGGCGGCCCTCGTCTCCCTCGGATTCGCGCCGACGACCCGGCGGGCCGTCGAGTACCACCTCGCGTGGGGCACCTGAACGACCGCGCCCCGCCGCCGCGCGACGGCTCCACGCCCCTGGGTACGCGCCGCCGCCACGGCATTCCCGGAATCGCCGCCGCCCGTGCCCGAGACTGGGCCCCGGACGCCCCTCGCGGTACTCGCCGCGCGGGCCCGCAGGTCCCCGACAGGTCGCTACGGAGGAACGCATGGCGGAGGAGGAGCGCGCGGCGCCGACCCCGGTGCCCGGTACGGGCGGCGATCGGCGGCGGTTGCGCTACGAGTTGTTGGGCTGCGCCCTGCACGGTCACCGTCTCGAAGGAGTGACGGCGCGGCGGGTGCGGCCGGCCGATGCGCTGTTGGCCCGCGAGGACCGCGACGGCCTGCGGTGGCACCGCTGCCTGCGGTGCGACGCCTGGGTCCCGGTGGACCCGCCGGCTCAGCCGGACCGGCCGCATCCGCCCGAGCGGCACGAGATCGTCCTGCCGTTGCGCGGCAAGCCGCTGCGCGACCGCTACGTGCTGCGGCTGATCGCACTCGACCGGCTCCTGCACTTCCTGGTGCTCGGCGCGCTCGCCGCCGGCATCCTGATCTTCGTGGACAAGCGCGCCAGTCTCCAGGCACCGTTCTACCGGTTCATGGACCTGCTGCAGAACGGCCTCGGCGGGACCGGCGGGGTCTCCGACCGCGGACTGTTGGGCGAGGTGGGGAAGGCGTTCGCGGTGCGGTCCTCGACACTGTGGCTGATCGGGTTGGTGATCGCCGCATACGCGCTGTTGGAGGGCGTCGAGGCGGTCGGGCTGTGGTTCGCCAAGCGGTGGGCGGAGTACCTGACCTTCGTCGCCACCACGGTCCTGCTGGTCCCCGAGGTCTACGAACTGACCTCCCGGGTGACCGTCACCAAGGTCCTCACCCTGGTCATCAACCTCGCGGTGGTGGTCTATCTCCTCGTCGCCAAGCGGCTGTTCGGGGTGCGCGGCGGCGGCCGGGTGGAGGCCGCCGAACGCGCCCGGGACGTCAGTTGGGACGCGGTGGAGCGGGTGCTGCCCGGCCGGAGTGCGGACTGAGCGGCGCCGGTTCCGATGTGGCGTCAGTCGGTGTCCAACGCCTTGCGGACCTCGGTCGCGACCGTTTCGTCGGTCAACAGCTCGTTGTGCTTCAGGCAGGGCGCCTCGACGTTGTCGGCGCCGGTGAGCGCCGTGCTGGTGACCGGGACGATCTGTTCGTCGCAGGGCGAGCGGACGGTGGTGTAGCGGACCGTTCCGGGTGTCTCGTCGCCGTCGTTGAGCCGTTTCACGACGTAGGAGCCGGGGGTCATGTCGCGGCATCCCTGGTCGTACAGGGCGCAGAGCCAGGCGAGTTGGGTGCCGTGGTTGGGGCCGGCCAGGGACACCCAGTGGTGGACCCTGGTCGCGCCGGCGCCGAACCTGACGTACCAGCGGGTGGTGAGGCTGCCCAGGCTGTGCGCGACGATGTCGACCTGCGCGGCGCCGGTGCGTCGCAGTACCTCGTCGACGTACGCCTGGAACCGCGGTGCGAGCGTCTCGTTGGCGGACTGCGTGGTGTCGTAGTCCCAGGCGAAGAGCCGGTCCGCCGGCCGGCCGGCCGCCGTGAAGCGGCTGATCATGTCGCCCCAGACCCCGGGGCCGGCGTTGCGACCGTGCACGAAGATCACCGGGCGGTCGTTCGCGGCGGGGGACCGCTGCGGTGCGGCCGCGGCCGGCACGCTCGCCACGACGACGGACAACAGGGCGGACAGGACGGGCACGGTGAGGCGACGCACGGGGGACCTCCGCGACGGTGGCGAACGGGCGGTGCGGACGGCACGGACGGGGCCGCCGTGAAGGATTCTCGACCGGTGCGGAGGCATCCAAACGTACGGGGGAGACCGGTGGCCGGCCTCCCCCGCAGCTGACTGACGTACCGTCACTTCAGGCCGAGCGCCGACCGGATGGTGGTGAACAGGTCCGTCTGGTTCGTGACGCCGAGGACCCGGTAAGCCTGCGGGCCCTGGGCGGCGATCCGCACCTGGGTGCCGGTGTGCTCCTGCGACTGACCCGGGGTGTTGGTCGAGTAGTTGACCTTCAGCTGCTGGCCCTCGTTGGTGACGAGGGTCGAGGAAAGGCCGGGAGGGGTGGCCTCCAGCGGCACGATCTGGCTGGTGTGGCCGTGGTCGGCGGTGGTGACCACAAGCGTGTCGGGGTGCTTGGCCGCGTAGTCGCGGGCCACCTTCACGGCACGGTCGAAGGCGGCCGTCTCGCCGATCTGGCCGCAGGGGTCGGCGGCGTGGTCCTGCTTGTCGATCGACGCGCCCTCGATCTGGAGGAAGAAGCCCTGCTTGGCGTGCTTCTGCTTGGCCTCCAGGAGCTCGATCGCCTTGGTGGCCGAGTCCGCCAGGGTCGGGGTGGCCGCCGGGCGGTTGGCGTTGCCGGTCACGCACCGCTGCGGGTCGGTGCCGCCGCGCGCCGCCGGCTTGCCCGTCCACTCGGTCGGCACGTTGCCGGGCGCGAACAGGCCGAGGACCGGCTTGCCCGCCTTGACGCCCTTGAGGCCGGCGTTGTCGGTGACGACCTGGTAGCCCAGCTTCCGGGCCTGCTCGGTGACGGTCAGGCCCTTGTAGGTGCCGTCGGTGACCTTCTGGTCGAAGCGCTGCTTGCCGCCGCCGAGGAGGACGTCGACCTTGTGGTTGACGGACTGCTCGGCGATCGAGCCCGGGCCACCCTTGGCGAGGGTGTCGGTGGGGCACTTGGCCATGTCGCCCGGCCCCTGGCAGGAGCGGTCGGTGGCGTGCGAGGCGAGCACCGCCGGGGTGGCGTCGGTGAGTTCGGCGGTGGTGACGCTGCCGGTGGCGTAGCCGTTCTTCTGTGCCAGTTCGAGGATGGTGGGGATGGCCTTGTCGGTGTCCGGGGTCTTGGAGATCCGACCGTTGACGGTCTTGCGGCCCGTCGCCCAACCGGAGCCGCTCGCCGCGGAGTCGGTCACGTAGTCCGGGGTGCCGTCGGCGTGGACCGCGTACGTGGTGTAGGCACCGGTGAGCGGGAACCCGTCCATGTTCAGGCGGCCGTTGGCGCCGGCCACGTAGTCGCGGGCCAGGGTGATCTCGGAGTCCCCCATGCCGTCACCGATCAGCAGGATGACGTTCTTCGCCTTGCCGCCCTTGATGGCGTGCTGGGCCTGCTGCCTGGTGTCGGAGGCGCCGGCCGCGGTGGTCACGGCCACGGCGGCCGCGGTGGCGGCGACCAGGGCGGTGGCGGTCACGACGTGCCGGCGGGAGGGTCTGTGCATGGAGCGTCTCCTTGAAACGTTCGGGGAGGCGGACATCTGGTCCGACGCGGCACAGCCCACCAGTCCCCGGTGAACCGGAAGTGACGCGTCGACAGCACCGGCGCGTCCGGGGCGTAACGGCACGACGCGGGACGGTCGACGCGGGGGCGTTCGCCGGGGCGCAGGCAGCCCGACGAACGGCTCCGCACCCGCCGGCGGGGCCCCGGCCGGCCGCTCACGCCTGCAAGCGCGCGACCCACGGATGGACACGCGCACGGCCGTCGGCACGGCGGCCGTAGGTCCGTGTGAGGGCCTCGATCAACCACTGTCGCTGCGCCCCGTCGAGCACCGGCAGCGCCGCCGCGAAGTCCACTTCGTCCTTGGGACGCGGCGACTTGGCCTTGTAGTAGAGCTGCACCTCGGGAACCAGGAAGGGAACGCCCGCCACCGAGGTCGCGCCCAACGCGCCGACCGGCCTGCGCACCCGGGCGTCGCGCCGGGACACCCACTCCGTGCCCTGGGACTCGTCGAGCATGACCTGGACGCGCCACGGACGGTCGGGCCCGGGCCGACACCAGACGTCGTGCACGCCGAACGGCAGGAACTCGCCCGGCGACCAGGGGCGCAGACTGCCCGGCGGATCGGCCGCCCACCACTCCCAACCGGCCAGCGCCCGCTGCACCGCCAACTGGTCCCGCCGCAGCACCAGGACGTCGAGGTCCCCGTGCGGGCGGAGCACCCGGCCCACCGCCAACTCCACGGCGATGCCGCCCGCCACCCACCACCGGACGTCCCGTCCGGCGAACAGCGCGACGGCCTCGCTCAGCGAGGCCGGTTCCCAGTTGCCGAACGGTGCCTGAAGCCGTCTCATGTCCATCAGTCTGCACGGCGCCGTCGGGCGCACTGCCCCGGCCGGTCCCCCGTCCCTTCCTTACTGCCGATTTACGGCTTCTTTGAGCACTATGGGTGCGTCTCGGCAACTTTCGTGTGCCTCAGGACACCTGAGGAAGAATCAAAGGACCAGCAGTGCGCCCACTCGTCATCCCGTTGTCCGGCCCCGCAGTCGCTTCACCGGGGCAGCGGGGCTGACCGCCGTGACGACCTCTCCGCACGCCGCCGCGGCGACGCCCCCGTCCGTCTCCCCCAAGCCCTCCCGGCGCCCGGCCCCCGCACCGCGCCGTCGTGCCGCACCGTGGTTGCGGCCGACCATCCGGATCCGGCTGACGCTGTTGTACGGCGGGATGTTCCTGATGGCCGGCGTGGTGCTGCTCGCGCTCATCGCCTTCCTGGCGGCCGACACCCTGAAGGAGGGCACTCCCGACTTCCGGATCTTCGGCACCGACCTCCGGGTCAGCAACGTCAACTGCCCGATCCTCCCGATGTCCGGCACCGTCGACGAGATCAACAAGGCGATCAGCACCTGCATCCAGGACCAGCGCTCCCTGGCGCTGGGGCAGCTCCTCAACCGATCGATGGGGCTGCTGTTGGGTTTGACGATCGTGGCGTTCGCGTTCGGTTATGCGATGGCGGGGCGGGTGTTGTCGCCGTTGGGGCGGATC
>NZ_JBJMAB010000057.1:0-40747 GCF_045799175.1 Streptomyces sp. VTCC 41912 | reverse complement strand
CGGCTTTCTCGCGGTTCCAACCTTACCAGATCCGTTTCCGTCTCTGGCCCCCTGCTGGAGCGGGGTCCGGCCGATTCGCTTTCGCTTCTCGACCTTTCCGACTTTATCAGATCTTCTTTCCGTTCCAGACCGCGAGGCGGTTGGTGCGAATTTCGTTCTGAATTACCCGTCAGAGGGGCTTGTCTTTCGACTTTTCCGACTTTATCAGAAGGCATTCGATCGAAATGATCGGGTGGCGCTTCTGGTAAATGATCGACGCGCTCGGCCGATGTGAAGTGCGGCCGGAGCGGAGGAGAGACTAACTGTCGCGATCGAACCTGTCCAGTTCGTTGCAACCGTTTGAATCTACCTCCCCCTCTGACCCGTGTCAACGGGTTTTTGGGACGGAGAGGAGATTAGCAGGTCAGGAGGGTCGTCCGCACATCACGCGGCGGTGGGGAGCAGAGCGGCGCGGTCGGTGGTGTCGACGTCGCCGGTCTCGCCGGCGCGCACGGCGCGGCCGCCCAGGACGTAGACGTAGATGAGGAACGCCAGCTCGGCGAGGACACCGATGGTGATGCGGGCCCAGGTCGGGAGGCCGGACGGCGTGACGAAGCCTTCGAGGATGCCGGAGACGAAGAGGACGGCAGCCAGGCCGACGGCGACGCCGAGGGCGGTGCGGCCCTCTTCGGCCAGTGCCGTGCGACGGGTGCGGGGGCCCGGGTCGATGACGGTCCAACCCAGGCGCAGGCCGATGCCGGCGGCGACGAAGACGGCGGTCAGTTCGAGGAGGCCGTGCGGGATGAGCAGGCCGAGGAAGGTGTCCAGCCGGCCCGCGGAGGACATCAGGCCCAGGCCCGCGGCCAGGTTCAGCATGTTCTGGAAGAGGACCCACAGGACGGGGAGGCCGAGGAAGGCGCCGAGGACCAGGCAGAGGGCGACGGCCTGGGCGTTGTTCGTCCATACCTGGGCGGCGAAGGCCGCGGCGGGGTGGTTGGAGTAGTACGCCTCGTACTCGCCGCCGGGGCGGGTCATCTCGCGGAGTTGCCGGGGGGCGCCGAGGGTGGACTGCACCTCGGGATGGGCGGCTATCCACCAGGCCATGAGGGCGGCGACGGTCAGGGAGAGCACCGCCGTGGGGATCCACCAGCGGCGCAGGCGGTAGACGGCGGCGGGGAAGGAGGCGGTGAAGAAGCGGGCGGCGTCGCGCCAGGAGGACGGGCGGGCGCCGGTGACCTTGCTGCGGGCGCGGGCCACGAGGGAGGTGAGGCGGCCCGTCAGGGCGGGGTCGGGGGCGCTGGACAGGAGGAGGGAGAGGTGGGTGGTGGTGCGTTGGTAAAGGACGACCAGTTCGTCGGCTTCGGCGCCGGTGAGGCGGCGCTTGCGACGCAGCAGGGATTCCAGGCGGTCCCATTCGGCGCCGTGGGCCGTGACGAAGACATCCAGGTCCATTACGGGGTCGCTCCTCGCAGCGCGGTGGGTGGGTGTCGGGTCAGCTTGGCAGACTGGCCGGGCGCGGGGCCCCGGACCTCAGGGGCAGGGGCACCGTGCGACGAGGCCGCGCGGTGGCGGGCTCGGGAGCAGGGCCACGAGGGAACTGGGTCGAGAGGGAGTGGACGGGTGAGCCAGTTGGTGACGGGGGAAGCGGTGGTGCTGGGGCTGCGGCCGGCCAGGCTGGCGAGCCGGGGCCTGGCGGTGGTCGTGGACCTCGCGGTGGCCTGGGGGACGTACCTCGTGGTGACGCTGGTGATGGTGGGCACGGCGTCCTCGTTGGACGGTGCGGTGCTGGCGGCCATACAGGTGGCCACGTTCGTGCTGGTGCAGGTGGGGATACCGATCGCGGTCGAGACGCTGAGTCACGGGCGGTCGTTGGGGAAGTTGATCTGCGGGTTGCGGGTGGTGCGGGAGGACGGCGGGCCGATCCGGTTCCGGCACGCGCTGGTGCGGGGGGCCATGGGGGCCGTCGAGATCGTGATGACGATGGGGGTGCTGGCGTCGATCGCGTCGATGGTGTCGGCACGGGGGCGGCGGCTGGGTGACGTGTTCGCCGGGACGCTGGTGGTGCGGGAGCGGGTGCCCGAGGCGGAGGGTGGGGGCGTGGTGCTGCCGGCGCCGCCGCCGTGGCTGGCCGGGGAGGTCGCCGGGCTCGATCTGTCGCGGGTGCCGGACGGGTGGTGGTTGGCCGTGCGGCAGTACCTGGGGCGGTTGGGCGAGTTGGACCCGCAGGCGGCCGCGACGATCGCCGGGCGGCTCGCCGGGGACCTGCGGGGGTTCGCGGGGGCCGTGGTGCCGGCGGGGACGGACCCGGTGGTGTATCTGGACGCGGTGGTGCGGGAGCGGCAGGAGCGGGAGTCGCGGCGTGCGTTCGGGGCGAGCGGTGTGCCGGGGGTGCGTCCTGGGGCGGATGTGGCGACGGGCCCGGGGGTCGGGCTGGGGGCCGTTTCGTCAACCGGGCTTGCTGTGGGCGGTGTTGGTGCGGGGGACGTTCCCGCGGGGGTGCCGGAGGAGCGTGCCGGTGGGGCGTGGGTGGCGCCCGGGGGTGCGGTGACGGCCAGGTCGGAAGGCGACGGTGGTGCGTCGGGCGGCGGGGTGGCGTGGCCGGCGGCGGAAGTGCCGGGGGTGTCGGGTGACGGCGGGGGCGGTCGGGCGCCGCGGAGTGGCACCGGGTTCGCGCCGCCCGTGTGAGAGGGGACCCGGGGGCGGCGTACCGGGGCGGCGTCAGCTGAAGGTCGAGGGCGGTGTGTCGAGGGATTCGAGTTCGATGCCGGGGGCGGCGAGGACGACGTCGCCGGCGAGGTGGACGGCGTGCTGTTCGCCGGTTTCGAGGTCGGTGACCTGGTACGCGTCGGCGATGAGCGGGGCGATGTCAGTGGCGTGTGGTGTGCTGGAGAGCAGTGCCCAGGACTGGTCGAGGGTGCGGGGGGCGAGGACGGGGGGCGTGAAGGCGACGAGGCGCACGCGGGTGGCGCCGGCGCCCTGGGCGGGGCGCAGCAGCCGGGCGGTGGCGACGAGGAAGGCCGGGGAGGCGCCGGTGAAGGCGTGGGCGGGGACGTTGCCCTCGGTGGCGTGGGCGCCGGTGGGGTCGGTGCGCACCCAGGTGACGCCGTCCAGGGCGGCGCCGCGGACCTGCCAGGCGGAGGCGTGGAGTTCGAGGCGGATCGGGCGGCCGAGTTCGTCGAGGGTGAGGTCGACGGATCCGGTGTGCTCGCCGGCGGTGTTGAGGGTCTGGGAGACGTAGCGCCAGCCGGAGGGGCCGGTGGCGCAGTGGAAGTGCTCCTCGCCGAGGGGGGTGTGGTCGTGCGGGTCGTACAGCGAGTAGTGGCCGCGGGGCATGGGGGTGCAGTCCTTGCGAGGGGCGGGTGGTTCCGGGGGTTCTGCGGGCCAGGCCCCCGCCGGGAGGGCGAGGGCCTGGTGCCAGCGTCTGCTGGAGGGGTGCCGGTCGCCGGCCCGTGGGTGGGCCGGCGGTAGCGGTCAGTAGCGGTAGTGGTCGGGCTTGTACGGGCCCTCGACCTTGACGCCGATGTAGTCGGCCTGCTCCTTGCGCAGGGTGGTGAGCTTGACGCCCAGCGCGTCCAGGTGGAGCCGGGCGACCTTCTCGTCCAGGTGCTTGGGCAGGACGTAGACGTCGGTCGGGTACTGCTCGGGCTTGGTGAACAGCTCCAGCTGCGCCAGCGTCTGGTCCGCGAACGAGTTCGACATCACGAACGACGGGTGGCCGGTGGCGTTGCCCAGGTTCAGCAGGCGGCCCTCGGACAGCACGATCAACACCTTGCCGTCCGGGTGGGTCCAGGTGTGGACCTGCGGCTTGACCTCGTCCTTGACGATACCCGGCAGCTTCGCCAGACCCGCCATGTCGATCTCGTTGTCGAAGTGACCGATGTTGCCGACGATCGCCTGGTGCTTCATCCGCGCCATGTCCGAGGCAAGGATGATGTCCTTGTTACCGGTCGTGGTGACGAAGATGTCGGCCGTCTCGACGACCTCGTCCAGCGTCGCGACCTGGTAACCGTCCATCGCCGCCTGCAGCGCACAGATCGGGTCGATCTCGGTGATGATCACGCGCGCGCCCTGGCCGCGCAGCGACTCCGCACAGCCCTTGCCGACGTCGCCGTAACCGCAGACCACGGCCGTCTTGCCACCGATCAGGACATCGGTGGCGCGGTTGATGCCGTCGATGAGGGAGTGCCGGCAGCCGTACTTGTTGTCGAACTTCGACTTGGTCACCGCGTCATTGACGTTGATCGCCGGGAAGAGCAGCACGCCGTCACGCTGCATCTCGTACAGACGGTGGACACCGGTGGTGGTCTCCTCCGTCACCCCACGGATCTCCGACGCCAGCCGGGTCCACTTCTGCGGACTGTCCGCGAGGGTGCGGTTGAGGAGCTCCAGGATCGCGTGGTGCTCCTCGTTCTCCGCGGTCTCCACCGCCGGAGCCTTACCCGCCTTCTCGTACTCGACGCCCTTGTGCACCAGCAGGGTGGCGTCACCACCGTCGTCGAGAATCATGTTCGGGCCACCGGTGGAGGTGCCCGGCCAGGTCAGCGCCTGCTCCGTGCACCACCAGTACTCCTGGAGCGTCTCGCCCTTCCAGGCGAAGACCGGCACACCCTGCGGCGCCTCGGGCGTACCGTTCGGACCCACCGCGATCGCCGCGGCCGCATGGTCCTGGGTCGAGAAGATGTTGCAGGACGCCCAGCGCACCTGCGCACCCAGGGCGACCAGCGTCTCGATCAGCACGGCGGTCTGCACGGTCATGTGCAGCGAACCGGTGATCCGCGCGCCCTTCAGGGGCTGCTGCTCGGCGTACTCCTTGCGGATCGCCATCAGACCGGGCATCTCGTGCTCGGCGAGGGTGATCTCCTTGCGGCCGAAGGCGGCGAGGGAAAGGTCAGCGACCTTGAAGTCCTGGCCGGTGGCTGCTGTCGTCATTCGGGCTGCTCCTCGGATGTCGAGGTCGGTCGGGCATTCGGGCAGTCTGCGGCGCGGGCTGGGGTTCCCAGTGGTGACGGGGTGCACGTGAGCCTACGTGGAGGCGGGTACACCTCTCCCCTTGCCGCAGCGCAGTCCGTCGGAGGCCCTCTCTCCCTCGGCCGGTCCCGCGGTGCGGGCCGACCGACCGCCATCAGCAGCGACGTCTGGCACTGCCCTCGAATTTACACCGATCGGCTCCGCTGCCCCAGACCGCATCGGTTCGATCGTTGGCTTGTTCCGTGCGGTGCGGGGGTGTGGGGGTGGGGTGGTCGGGTGCGGTGGCATGCGTGAGGCCCCGCCTCCCGGGGGTGGCGGGGCCTCGTGGCGCGTGGGGTGTCAGGTGTTGCTGGGGGGCTGGGCCGTGGCGGCCTTCTCGTCGTAGATGTCGGGTTCGAGGTAGATGACGCGGGCGATCGGGACGGCTTCGCGGATGCGGGCCTCGGCGGCGTCGATGGCGCGGGCGACCTCGGCGGCGGTGTCGTCGTGCTGGACGGCGATCTTGGCGGCGACGAGGAGTTCCTCGGGGCCGAGGTGGAGGGTGCGCATGTGGATGACGCGGGTGACGACGTCGCCGTCGACGAGGGCGGCGCGGATCTTGGCGACCTGGTCGGGGCCGGCCGCCTCGCCGAGCAGCAGGGACTTGGTCTCGGCGGCGAGGACCAGTGCGATCAGCACGAGCAGCGTGCCGATGCACATGGTGCCGATGCCGTCCCAGACGCTGTTGTCGGTGGCGAGGGTGAGGCCGACGCCGCAGAGGGCGAGGACGAGGCCGATCAGTGCGCCGAAGTCCTCCAGCAGGACGACGGGGAGTTCGGGGGCCTTGGCGCGGCGGATGAACTGGGCCCAGCTCTGCTGGCCGCGCAGTTCGTTGGACTCCTTGATCGCGGTGCGGAAGGAGATGCCCTCGGCGATGACGGCGAAGAGCAGGACGCCGACCGGCCAGTACCAGTTGTCCAGGGGGTGCGGGTGCTGGATCTTCTCGTAGCCCTCGTAGAGCGCGAAGACGCCGCCGATGGTGAACAGGACGATGGAGACGAGGAAGCCGTAGATGTAGCGCTCGCGACCGTAGCCGAAGGGGTGTTCGGCGGTGGCGGCGCGCTTGGCCCGCTTCCCGCCGAGCAGCAGCAGGCCCTGGTTGCCGGAGTCCGCGAGGGAGTGGACGCCTTCGGCCAGCATCGAGGACGAGCCGCTGAAGGCGAAGGCGACGAACTTGGCCACGGCGATCGCCAGGTTGGCGCCCAGCGCCGCCACGATCGCCTTGGTACCGCCGGATGCGCTCATGAGTGCGCCATGTCCCTTCCGTAGACCGGGCTTTACCGCCCCTTTAATGCAGTGCGGCGGTCATTGTTGCAGCCCGGTCTGCGGGCGGTGCGGGGAGGCCGGATGCCGGACGGGCGTCAGGCGACGACGGTGGCGCGGAAGACGGTGCCGTCGCCGGCGAGGGTGAGGCGTTCGCCGGCGGGCGCGAAGACGGCGGTGCCGGGGGTGAGGGTGAGGTCGCGGGTGGTGCCGCGGTCGCTGGTCAGGCGGACGGCGCCGGCGGTGCACAGGAGGATCTGCGGGGTGCGGGCGGCGAGCGGGCGGGGGGTGGCGCCGGGGGCCAGGACGAAGCGGGAGAGGCGGAACTCGTCGATGGGGGTGTCGTAGACCTCTTCGCCGTCGACGTCCTCGGGGCGCAGTACGCCGGCGTCGCGGGGGGTGAAGCGGACCACGCGCAGGAGTTCGGGGACGTCGACGTGCTTGGGGGTGAGGCCGCAGCGGAGCACGTTGTCGGAGTTGGCCATCAGTTCGACGCCGAGGCCGCTGAGGTAGGCGTGCGGGATGCCGGCGCCGAGGAAGAGTGCTTCGCCGGGTTGGAGCCGGACGTGGTTGAGGAGTGCGGCGGCGAGGACGCCGCGGTCGCCCGGGTAGTGGTGGGCGATGGCGGCGAGGGCGGCGTAGGCGTCGGCGTGCGGGCCGCCCTTGGGGGCGAGTTGGGCGGCGGCGGTGGCGGTGCGTTCGACGGTTTCGGCGAGGGCCTGGGGTTCGGCGCCGAGGACGGCGGTGAGCACCTCGCGCAGGGCGGATTCCTCGGGGCTGGCGCGCAGGACGTCGACGTACGGCTTGAGGTCGTCGACGTCGAGGCCGGCCAGGAGGTCGGCGGCCTGGTCGGGGTGGCGGAAGCCGCAGAGGCCGTCGAAGGGGGTGAGGGCGCAGAGGAGTTCGGGCTTGTGGTTGGCGTCCTTGTAGTTGCGGTGCGGGGCGTCGAGGGGGATGCCGCGGGCCTCCTCGTCGGCGAAGCCGGCGGCGGCCTGGGTGCGGTCGGGGTGGACCTGGAGGGAGAGCGGGGCGCCGGCCGCGAGGATCTTGAAGAGGAAGGGCAGTCGGGGGCCGAAGGCGCGGACGGCGGCGGCGCCCAGTTCGCCCTCGGGGTCGGCGGCTATCACGTCGGCGAGGGAGACCGGGCCGGCGCCGCGGTCGAGGCGGGAGGGGGCGCCGGGGTGGGCGCCGAGCCACATCTCGGCCTGCGGTTGGCCGGTGGGCGGGACGTCGAGGAGGTCGGGGAGGGCGGTGGTGGAGCCCCAGGCGTAGGGGCGCACGGTGTTGACGAGGCGGTCCATGGGACGGCTGCTTCCTGACGTGGCGTGGGTGGTCCGGTGGGGCGCGGGGCGGTGGGCTCCCCCGGAGCCATGATCACTCGGTGCCGGCGAGCGCCAGGTAAACGGCACCGAAATCGGCGATGGCGAGGAGTTCCGCGGCGCGTTCCAGCTCGCTGCCGGCGGTCGGTTCCAGTTCGCTGAGGGGGGTGTCGCGTTCGTCGGCGAGCTGCTGGGCGGCGCGGGTCGCGGAGAGCGGGCCGGCCTCGGCTTCGCGGAACAGGACGATCCGGGCGTGCAGGGCGGCCGGCTGGTCGACGCGGTCGCGGAAGAAGTCGTCCGGGTCGGCGCCGGCGGCGAGGGCGCCGGCGAGCAGGGCGCGGTGGGTGGTGAGCGCCTCGGGGAGGTCGGCGGCGAGCGCGGGGCGGCCGGCGAGTCCGGCGAGCTCGGTGGCGAAGTGGCGGCCGACCGCGCCGGCGACCAGTCCCTCGGTCCAGATCAGCGGGAGCGCGTCGGCGAGGTCGGCGGCGAGGGTCTTGCCGGGGTTGGTGTAGGTGGGGATGGCCGGACCGCAGCGTTCGGCGACCTGGTCGAGGCGGTCGGCGAGCTTGCTGACGGCGTCCGCGGGGGCGCTGATCAGGCCGATCCGGTCGGCGAGCACGAGCAGCGGGATGAGGACGGACCACAGGGTGCCGGGGGCCGCGGGCGGGGCGCCCTCGACGTCGAACTCGGCGTCGTAGGCGGTGGTGGCCAGGGGGACGGCGAGGCCGCGGGCCTGGACGACGGCTTCCGCGAGCGGGCCGCCGGCGGGGGTGACGGCGACGACCGCGCAGCCGCGGCGGTAGGACTGCTCGACGAGTTCGGCGAGGCCGGGGTCGGCGGCGTCGGGGCCGGCGACGAGGAGGAGGTCGAGGGGGCCGGCCCAGCCGGGCAGGATCCAGCGGAGGGCGCCGGGCACGGGGGCCACGCCGGTGGGCTGGATGAGGCTGACCGGGCAGCTGCCGCCGCTGAGGGCGCGCAGCAGGTCGGCGACGCCGGCGGCGGCCGGGCCGGGGCCGGCGACCAGGACGGCGCGCGGTCGCCCGTCGGGGGTCAGCTCGGGGATGCCGGATTCGGCGGCGCTGCGGGCGGCGGTGCGGACCCGGGCGCCGGATTCGGCGACGCCGCGCAGCAGGCCGAAGCGATCGGCGCCGGCCAGCGCCTCGGGTGCGTCGAGCAGTGACTCGTCGAGCATGGTGGCGCGGCCTCCGATCGCCGGTGGGCGGGGTGCTGCCGGGTCAGGCCGGGCGGCGGGCTTCGTCGACGAGGAGGACCGGAATGCCGTCCTGGACGGGGTAGGCGAGGCCGCAGTCGGCGGAGGTGCAGATCAGCTCGGCGGGGTCGGCCGCGGTGCGGTCCTCCAGCGGGGCGTGGCAGGCCGGGCAGGCGAGGATCTGGATCAGGCTGGCTTCGACCGGCATCGGGGTGCTCCTTCGGCGTGGTTGCGGCGTGGCCAGCGTACCGCCGGTGTGGGGGGCGGGGCCTGCCCGGAGGGGGTTTCGGCAGGTGGGAGGACCGGTTTGGGCGGCCCTCCCACCGGGGCGGCGGGTCAGCCGCGGATGATGCCCAGGGCCTCGTCGCGGATGCGGTCGACGGTGGCCCGGTCGCGGGCCTCGGCGTTGAGGCGGAGCAGCGGCTCGGTGTTGGAGGGGCGGACGTTGAACCACCAGTCGGCGGCGGTGACGGTCAGGCCGTCGAGGTCGTCGAGGGTGATGCCGTCGCGGCCTTCGTAGGCGGCCTTGATGGCGGCGAGCCGGCCGGCCTGGTCGTCGACGGTGCTGTTGATCTCGCCGGAGGCGGCGTAGCGGTCGTACTGGGCGACCAGCTGGGACAGCGGGCCGTCCTGGCTGCCGAGGGCCGCCAGGACGTGCATCGCGGCGAGCATGCCGGTGTCGGCGTTCCAGAAGTCGCGGAAGTAGTAGTGCGCGGAGTGCTCGCCGCCGAAGATGGCGCCGGTGCGGGCCATCTCGGCCTTGATGAAGGAGTGGCCGACGCGGGTGCGGACGGGGGCGCCGCCGTGCTCCTTGACGACCTCCGGGACGGACCAGGAGGTGATGCAGTTGTGGATGACCGTGCCGCCGGGGTGCTTGGCCAGCTCGCGGGCGGCGACCAGGGCGGTGATCGCGGACGGGGAGACCGGGTCGCCGTTCTCGTCGACGACGAAGCAGCGGTCGGCGTCGCCGTCGAAGGCGAGGCCGAGGTCGGCGCCGACGGCGCGGACCCGGGCTTGCAGGTCGGTGATGTTCTTCGGGTCGAGCGGGTTGGCCTCGTGGTTGGGGAAGGAGCCGTCCAGCTCGAAGTAGAGGGCGTCGAGGTCGAGGGGCAGGCCCTCGAAGACGGTGGGGACGGTGTGGCCGCCCATGCCGTTGCCGGCGTCGACGACGACCTTCAGGGGGCGGATCTGCGACAGGTCCACCAGGGAGTGCAGGTGGCCGGCGTAGTCCTTCAGGACGTCGCGTCGGGTGCGGGTGCCGGGGGTGGCGGCCGGCTCGGGGGCGCCGTCGGCGGTCCAGCGCTCGACCAGTGCGCGGATGTCGGCGAGGCCGGTGTCCTGGCCGACCGGGGCGGCGCCGGCCCGGCACAGCTTGATGCCGTTGTACTGGGCCGGGTTGTGCGAGGCGGTGAACATCGCGCCGGGCAGGTCCAGTGCGCCGCTGGCGTAGTAGAGCTCGTCGGTCGAGCACAGCCCGATCTCGGTGACGTCGGCGCCGCGGGCGGTGGCGCCGCGGCCGAAGGCCCCGGACAGGCCCGGCGAGGAGGGCCGCATGTCGTGCCCGATGACGATCGCGTCGGCGCCGGTGACCTCGACGAAGGCCGCGCCGAAGAGTTCGGCCAGGGTCTCGTCCCACTGGTCGGGGACCACGCCGCGCACGTCGTACGCCTTCACGATCTGCGACAGATCAGTCACAGCCAGCCCTTCTGGAGTCGCTACGGGCTGACAAACCTACCCGTACGTTCCGTGCGGGGGCCGTGAACCAGCCGTGAACGGCAGCGGAGCAGGTGGTGGCGGGTCAGGAGTCGGGCGAGCGCAGGATCCGGAGGTGGCCGCGGCGGGCGACCTCCATGGGGTGGCCGTCGCGGCCGGTGGGGGTGGGGGTGTCCGTGCCGCCGGCGGCGCGCTCCTGGGGGCGGGCCGCCTCGCGGACGGCGTTGGCCAGCGCTTCGAGGTCGTCGCCGCTGGGGCGGGCGGGTCCGGGGTCGATGGCGAGGCGGACGACTTCCCAGCCGCGGGGTGCGGTCAGGCGCTCGGAGTGTTCGGCGCACAGGTCGTAGCAGTGCGGCTCGGCGTAGGTGGCGAGCGGTCCGAGCACGGCGGTCGAATCCGCATAGACGTACGTCAGCGTTGCGACGGCGGGGCGGCCGCACGCAGTGCGCGAACAGCGACGTACAGGGCTCACGACGTTGGACGGTACCGCACTCTTGAGCGGGCCGCGACGACTCTCCCTCGGCTCACCCAACCGTGTCGTCCCGCTTCGTCCGATGCGTCTGACCTGCACCCGTCGGCCGGGGCCGCTCGGGGGTGCGGGCGGAGGGGGCACGCGGCGGGCGGCGAGCCGTCCCCAGGTGGTGCAATTCATGTCATTCTGCGTCGTCGCACGGGAAAGAGAGGGCACAAGAGGGAGCCACAAACGAACCGAACCGGGTCCGGTCCGGTCACCCGACGACAAGTGGCGAGTTGTCGCACAACGCCGTACGGCTCGTCCCCGGAGGGCTACGCTCGATCTGATGGACAGCCCCGTACCTCCCCGTCCTGCGGAGCCGCGGCCCCGCCGCCGTGACCGCCACGGCCGTGGCATGCGCGGCCCGATCGCGCCTCCCCAGGTGCCGCTGTCGGTGTCCCGCGCCGACGCGTTCGCGGATCTCGTCTACGACTCCCGGGACCGGCTGGAGCGGCGCTGGTCGCAGCTGGCGCAGGTCGATTTCCTGGTGCTGGAGGTGCCGGGCTTCGGACCGGACGGCCCAATCGATCCGCTCGCGGAGGACGAGGGCGTGCCGCTGGGTCGGGTGCTGTCGGCCGGCGACGGACATCGCGACCGGATCGTGATCTACCGCAGGCCGGTGGAGATCCGGACGAAGAGCCGCGACGAGCGGGCGCTGCTGGTGCACGAGGTCGTCGTCGAGCAGGTCGCCGAGCTGCTCGGGCTGGCGCCGGAGTCGGTGGACCCGCGCTACGGCCAGGAGTGAGCCGGCGGCGCGGGTCCGGGCGGCGGCGCCGCCGCGGCGCCGCCGCCGATCAGCGGGTGAGCAGGGACAGGTCCTGGCCGGCGGTGGGCACCAGCACCGAACCGCGGTCGTCGGGCACCGGCTGGATGGTGAAGGCCGGCAGCCCGCCCTGCGGCAGGGCCAGCATGCGGGCGGCGTAGACCGGACCGCTGCCGGACTGCGGCTCGACGGTCAGCGCGTAGGAGCCCTTCAGGCCGGACGGCAGCGGCGGCTGGACGGCGAGGTCGGTGCCGCCCTTGACCGTGAACGTCTTGGTGACCGGGGAGCCGCCGCCGCTGCCGGCCGACGCGGTGACCTTCACCGTGGCGTCCTTGCCCTTCTCGGGGGCGACCAGGGTCAGGGTGCTGCCCTTGGCCCGGTTGTCGGCGACGGTGCCGCGGGCCTCCACGGGCCGGGTCGCCGGGATGAACGCCATCTCCTGGCTGTCGCCCTTGCCGCGGAGGACCCGCAGCGCCGCGGTGATCGGGGCGGTGGACCCGTCGCCGCTCGGCGTGAGGACCAGCGAGCCGGCCTCGCCCTTGGTGATGTCCTTGAGGTCGACGGTGGTCGTCATCCCGCTCTTGACGTGCAGGGTGTTGAGGCCGGCGGGGGTGATCAGGCCGGTCGGGGTGGCCAGTTGGACCGTGACGTCGGCGTCCGCGTCGCCCGGGGCGACGGCGACCAGCTGGACGTCGGTGGCGTCGGCCGGGATGCCGGGCAGGACGGCGCTCGGGGCCGGGTCGGCGGCCGGCGGGAGCCAGTCGCCGCCGGTCTTGGCGTCGGCGGCCTGGACGGCCGCGCCGATCCGGCCGGAGCGGACGGTGACGTGCAGCGCGGCACCGTCGACGGCGGTGGTGGTGAGGGTGGACAGCAGCACCGGGACGGTGGTGTGCGGCGGCACGGTGATGTCCTCGCCGCCGCCGCTCTCGGTCAACGCGCCGTCCTTGCCGCGCAGTTCGAGGTCGACGACGGCCGGGATCGCGTCGGGGTTGGTCAGGTGCACGTAGTCGGTGCGGCCGGCGGCGGTGCTGACGCCGGGGAACCAGAACTGGGTGTCGGGGGCGGTGCAGGTCAGCCCCTGGAGGCCGCGGCCGGAGCCGGCGGCGACGGCGGTGGTCTGCTGGACGGTCCAACCGGGGGCCAGCAGTCCGTCGGCGGAACCGGTCAGGGCCGGTGCGTCGGGGCTGTCGGTGGCCGCGGTCACCGGCTTGCCGGCCTGCTGCAGGGGCACCACGGGCTTGGTGTCGGCCGGCGGCACGGTCTGCGGCGCGCCGGCGTCCGCGGCGGTGCCCTTGCCCTTGCCGTCCTTGGCGTCCTTGGCGTCCTTGCCGCCCTTGCCGGCGGGGTTGCCGTGGCTGTCGGCGACCGTGCCGGCGGGCTGGAGCTGGGCGGTGCCCTTCTTGGTGTCCGCGCCGGTCGCGGCCCCGGGGGGCGCGAAGGCGGTGTAGGTGGTGTCGGCGACCTCCGACGAACTGGGCGCCGGGCACACCAGCGTGGACCGCTGGACGGGCAGCCGGGTGCCGCTCGCGGGGGCCACGGCCGCCGCACCGCCGCCGGGGGCCGTGAGCGCGGCGACGCCGGTGACGGCGGCCAGCGCGGCGGCCGCGGCGGTCAGGGAGATGATGGTGCGCTTCACTGCTGCTCGCTCCCGTCACGGCGCGGCTCGGGGAAGGCGCCGGGGTACGTCGTGCCGTCGTAGGGCTGCGGGTGCTGGGGGTGCTGGGGATGCTGCTCCGTCCCGGCGTCCGGGTACGGCTGCTGCTGAGCGCCGTAGCCGTACGGGTCGTAGGCGCCCGCCTGGTAGGGGTCGGCCGCGTAGTCGCCGGGCTGGTAGGCGCCGGACTGGTACGGGTCGGCCGGCGGGTAGGGCTGCTGCTGACCGTCGTACTGGCCCTCGTACTGGCCCTCGTACTGACCGCCGTACTGGGCGGCCTGGTACGGGTCGGCGGTCGGGACGTAGGGCTGCTGGTCGGCGGCGGTCGGGTCCGGGGCGGCCGTCCAGTCCTCGTAGGAGGGCTGCGGGGGGACCGCGGCGTACGGGTCGGCGGACGGGACCGGGTCCGGGGCCGGTTCGGCGCCCGGGGGCTCCTCGCCGGGGCCGGCGACCGGCACGCCGTCGACGGTGCCGTCGGCCGCGGCGCCCGGTGCCGTACCGGCCGCCTCGGCCTGGGCGCGCAGCCGGCGGGCCCGGCGGCCCTCCCCCGAGGTCGGTGCGGCGGCGACCGCTGCGGTCTCCTCGGGCAGGTCGTCGTCGACCTCCCGGCGCCGGCCGGGCAGCGCCATCACGACCAGGACGAGGGCGAGCAGGCCCTGGGCCCAGAGCCACAGGGTGTGGCCCAGGGGGTTGTCGTGGGTGAGGTCGAGCCGGCCGCCGTTGGACGGCAGTTGGAAGCCCTGGGCCCAGCCGTCGACGGTGACGGGCTTGAGGGCGGTGCCGTCGAGGGTGGCGTGCCAGCCGTCGTCGGCGGCGTCGGCGATCCGCAGGATCCGGCCGGCGGGGCCGGCGGGCACCTTGGTGGTGTGCGCGTCGACCGGTCCGGCCGGCACCGGGACGGGGACGGCGGCGTCGCCGTTGCCGGTGCCCTCCTTGGTCTGGCCGGGGACGATCGCGATCCGGGAGACGCGCTGGTCGACGCGCCACAGGGCGCTGCCGTCCTCCTGGCTGAGCCGGGTCAGGCCCGGGGTGGCGTCCAGGACGCGGCCCATCTCGCGCGGGGCGCCCTTGCGGACCAGGACGTAGCGGACCGCGTAGGCGCCGAGCCGGTCGGTCTGGTCGGCGCCGGAGCCGGCGACGAGGTGGGCGACGACGCCGTCCAGGCGCTCGTCCGGGCCGGCCTCGGCGGCCAGGTCGGCGTCGCCGAGCTGGGCCCCGGAGCCGCGGACGAGGGAGTAGGAGACGTGCCCGGGGGTGCCGTCGAGGACGAGCGTGCGGGCGCGGTCGGTGGTGGTGGACTCCTCCGCGACGAACGCCGGGACCTGGGTGGCGTCGCGCCGCTGGACGGGGCCGGCCGCACCGGTGACCATCCAGCTGACCGCGGCGTACAGCGGGGCGATCAGGCAGGCCAGCGCGATCAGCACGGCGGCCGGCTGCTTCCAGCCGAAGCCGAGCGCGGTCATCCGGGTGCGGATGCCCTCGGCGCCGATCGCGGCGGCACACAGCAGCGCCAGGCCGTAGACGAGCATGGCCGGGCCGGTCCAGCCGGAGCCGTTGCCGAGCGCCGCGCACAGCAGGCCGGTCAGGGCCACCGCCCAGGCGGTGCGGATCGCGGTCTGCCGCTCGTCGCGCAGGGTCGCGCCGAGCGCGGCCAGCACGATGCCGAGGAGCAGCAGCCCGCCGGCGGCCTTGGGGCCGCCCGGGCTGAGCCCGATGAGGTCGAGGACGGAGGCGGAGCCGGCGCCGTAGTCGAGGCCGGCCTCGCGGAAGAACTGCGCGGGGTGGGTGAGCAGCGACAGCGACCAGGGCGCCAGGACCACCAGCGGGGCGAGCGTCACGGCCAGGAACCGCAGCAGGTACGGCACGAGCGGTCCGCGGCGGCCGCCCTGCTTCGCCGCGCCGTCGGTCGCCCCGTTGGCCTTCGCCGAGCCCAGGAGGCGCAGCACCAGCAGGGCCACGCCGAGCAGTACCGAGATCGGCCAGACGATCGGGGTGAAGGCGGTGGTGACGGTGACCAGCAGGGCGTACGCCCAGGCGGCGCGCCAGCTGGGCCGGGTGCCGGGCGCCAGTCGCAGTCCGCCGGCGGCGACCGCGGCGCGGGCCATCAGCGGCAGCAGGACGGCCAGCACGGCGGTGCCCAGGCGGCCGCCGGCGAGCGCGCCGGTGGCGGCGGGCAGGAAGGCGTAGGCGATGCTGCCCCAGGCCCGCAGCAGTCGGGAGGCGACCAGCGGGCGGGACGCGAAGTAGGCGGTGAGGCCGGCCAGCGGGACCGAGCAGACCAGCAGCAGGGTCAGGGTGAAGCTGGTGCTGCCGAGGAAGATCGTGGAGAACGAGGCCAGCACGGCGAGGTAGGGCGGTGCGGAGGCGGTGTCCCCGACGCCGACCGGATGCCAGCTGTCGACGTAGGACGACCACAGGGCGCCCAGGCCGTCGGGGGCGGGCAGCAGGGCGCCGCCGACCAGTGAGCCGCCGCCGAGGAGTCCCCGGCAGGCGATCAGCGAGACGAGCAGCAGCACGAGGAAGAGCACCGGCGCGGGCCGGCGGGCGATCCGCTTGAGCCGCGCGAACTGCTCGATCTCCAGGAAGTCGGCGTCGTCGCCGCCGGGGCCGGATTCCACGGCGCCGTGCCGGCCGGCGGAGGCCACGTCGGGGGCGGCCCGGCCGGCGAGGTTGCCGGCGACCTGTTCGACGGTGGCCCGGACGGTGGCGCCGGGCGGCGGGAACAGCGGTCGCAGTTCGCTCGCCTCGACCGTCGGCTTCCCCCGGCGGGTGCGCGCGGCGAGGATCTTGCCGGGGCGCAGCAGGGTCCCGAAGAGCCCGGCGAGTTCGTCCAGCGCCTGGCCGGGGACCTTGCCGACGAGGTAGGCGACGACCCGCAGCAGGGTCCCGATCAGCAACCGCAGCAGGGTGTACGGGAGCAGCGCGCCGCGGGTGTTGGCGAGCAGGGCGTAGACGGCGCCGGCCTTGTCGACGCGGTGCGGGTTGGCCACCGAGCGGCCGACGCAGTCGATGGGGCGGCGTTCGCGGGCGGCGGCCTCGGCGTGCCGCAGGACGGCGTCCGGGGCGACGAGGACCTGGTGGCCGGCGGCCTGGGCGCGCCAGCACAGGTCGACGTCGTCGCGCATCAGCGGCAGCCGGCGGTCGAAGCCGCCCAGTTGCTCGTAGACGTCGCGGCGGATGAGCATGCCGGCGGTGGAGACGGACAGCACCGGGCGGACCTGGTCGTGCTGGCCCTGGTCCTGTTCGCGGCGGTCCAGGCCGGTCCAACGGCGACCGCTGCGGGCGATGCTGACGCCGACTTCGAGGAGCTGCCGTCGGTCGTACCAGCTGCGCAGCTTGGGGCCGACGATGGCGGTGGACGGGCTGGCGTCGGCGACCCGCAGGAGTTCGGCGAGCGCGTCGGGGGCCGGCGCGCAGTCGTCGTGCAGCAGCCACAGCCACTGGACCGGTTCCCCGTGCGGGAGTTCCGGCATGTCGTACGCCTCGTCGTGCCAGGTGCGGCTGACCGGGTCCCAGCCGCTGGGGCGGCGCAGGTGGGGCAGGTCGTCGGGGCCGAGGACGGGGGCGGTGCGGACGGCCTCGTCGACGGCGGTGCCGAACCCGGAGCGGCGGGCGAGGTGGAGCACGCGATCGTCGCCGATCGCCTCGGCGAGCAGGCGGGCGGAGTCGTCCGCGCTGCCGGTGTCGGCGCCGATGACGTTCTGGACCGGGCGCTCCTGGCCGAGCAGCCCGGCCAACGCGTCGGGCAGCCAGCGGCCGCCGTCGTGCGAAACGATCACGGCGGTGACGACGTGTCGCGGGAACTCAGGGGTGGCAGCTGCGTACGGGGCGGCCTGGGCCGCCGACTGGCTGTGCACGGACATCGAGGTACGGGCCCTCCGGACCCGGGAGTCCGGGGCCCACGGCGAAGTCGCTGAAAGGCCCCCGCCCCCGGAAGACACTGCGACGGACTACGAGGGACACGCGCACCCCGCGCCGGCGGTGCTGGCGTGTCTCGGACGGGGCCCCACACTAATGGTTCGCGCCGGGACCCCGATCGACTCCGTACACAGCAGACCGCCTCCGGCGGACAGAGCGCTGGAGGCGGTGCGTTCGCTATAGGGGGATATGGGGAGTTGGGTCGGTGCGGTGGCGTGGTCGGCGCAACCGCGGGGTGCTGGTGCGGGGGGCTGGCCTGTCACGGTCAGACGGCGGCCTTCTTGAGCCGGCGGCGCTCGCGCTCGGACAGACCGCCCCAGATGCCGAAGCGTTCGTCGTTGGCGAGGGCGTATTCGAGGCACTCGGACCGGACTTCGCAGGCGAGGCAGACCTTCTTGGCCTCGCGGGTGGAGCCACCCTTCTCCGGGAAGAAGGACTCGGGGTCGGTCTGGGCGCACAGTGCGCGCTCCTGCCAGCCGAGCTCCTCGTCCGCCTCCTCGACCAGCAATTCCTGGAACAGCTCGGTCATGTGCGCCCCTCGTCTGTCTTTACGTCCCCGTGATCAAGCCGTGATCGAATTCGGCTGAACGACACGAGTGAAATTACAAGTGTGCTGATCCGGGCCAGTCAAGCCGAGATCTGCTATTGGGCCTCTTATTCACTCTGCGGAACCAAGCATATGCGGAAAGTGTTCAAATCATCCAAAAACAGGACACTTCCCCGGGCGGGTGACCCGTGGCTCCCTTCTCAACGAGTGAGACGCCAACGAGCGGCCTGCGCGTTGCACCGCGCGCCTCGGAGCGGGCAAGATCACAGCCAGATCACAGGACCGCAACGGCAACCGGAGCGCGATCGCTGACCGCTTCTCCCTGTCACGGACTGCACAAACCTTTCTCCGGACGGAGTAACCGGATGAGGTGAACGCCGTCTCATGCACCGCTGCGCGTTTGACAGCGCACGTCCGCCCCGTGTCTCCTTGACCGCATGCCAGCGACCCCCGCGCACCGACTGACCCGTTCCTACGGGTCGCTCTGCGCCGTGCAGGCTCGCTGTCGCTGTTCCAGCTGTCGCAGCCACTGAGCTCCAGCCTCCCGCGCCCGCACCATCCCGCCGGCGCACCGCTCCGCCGCGATCACCGCGCCGCGTCCCCACAAGGAACGGCCCGGCGCCGTGCCGCACCCCCTGTCGCGCGCCACCCAGCACTTCCGCCGAGGAACCCCGCCATGAACAGCGACGTCCAGATCGCCGGCGACCCGCTCGCCATCCCCCACCTGCTGCCGCCCGTCCCCGCCCACCCCAGCACCGTCGCCGGCTTCGCGGGCCTGGCCCGCTCGATCGCCGCCGACCGCGCCGCCTGGGCCCCGCTGGTCCGCTACGACGCCACCACCCGCTGGTACCACCGGCTGCGCACCGCCCCCGGCTACGAGGTGTGGCTGCTGAGCTGGGTGCCGGGACAGGGCAGCGGACGGCACGACCACGGGCCGTCCTCCGGCGTACTGACCGTCCTGGAAGGCGAGTTGACCGAACACGCGGCGGACGGACCGCGGACCCTGGCGGCCGGTGCGCAGCGGGTCTTCGCGCCCGGCTACGCCCACGAGGTCGTCAACGACGCGCTGGTGCCGGCCGTCAGCCTGCACGTGTACTTCCCCGGTCTGACCGAGATGCCGATGCTCCCGCGGGCGGGCGGACGGAACGCCGTCGCGCAGCACAGCGCGCGGTGCGCGGCGCCGGTCCAGGGGACCCCGGCCTCCTGAGCACCCGCCCCTCGTCGGCCACCACCCCGTATGGATTCGGCCTGCTGCTGACGGTCCGCCCGTAGCCCGACCACCGCCCCTCTTGGAATCGGCCGGCGGCTGACAGACTGACGGGCATGCGCATTGTGGTTCTGGCCGGCGGTATCGGCGGCGCCCGCTTCCTGCGGGGACTGAAGGCAGCGGCTCCGGACGCGGACATCACCGTCATCGGCAACACCGGTGACGACATCCACCTGTTCGGGCTGAAGGTGTGTCCCGACCTCGACACCGTGATGTACACGCTCGGCGGCGGGATCAACGAGGACCAGGGCTGGGGCCGGACGGGCGAGACGTTCCGGGTGAAGGAGGAACTGGCCGCGTACGGCGTCGGGCCGGAGTGGTTCGGGCTGGGCGACCGGGACTTCGCCACCCACATCGTCCGGACCCAGATGCTGGGTGCCGGCTACCCGTTGAGCGCCGTCACCGAGGCGCTGTGCGACCGCTGGCAGCCCGGCGTGCGGCTGCTGCCGATGTCCGACGACCGCGTCGAGACGCACGTGGCCATCGAGGACGAGACCGGCGAGCGCAAGGCCGTGCACTTCCAGGAGTACTGGGTGCGGCTGCGGGCCTCGGTGCCGGCGCTGGCCGTCGTGCCGGTCGGCGCCGAACAGGCCAAGCCGGCCCCCGGCGTGCTGGAGGCCCTCGCCGCGGCCGACGTGATCCTCTTCCCGCCGTCCAACCCGGTCGTCAGCATCGGCACGATCCTGGCCGTGCCCGGCATCCGGGAGGCCGTCGCCGAGGCCGCGGCGCCGGTGGTCGGGCTGTCGCCGATCGTCGGGAACGCCCCGGTGCGCGGCATGGCCGACAAGGTGCTGGAGGCGGTCGGCGTGGAGTCCACCGCGGCGGCGGTGGCCACGTACTACGGCGGAGCGGAGCGACGTCCTGTGGAGGGCGGCGCGGGGCTGCTGGACGGCTGGCTGGTGGACGAGGTGGACGCGGACGCGGTGGCCGACGTCGAGGCGGCGGGCATCCGCTGCCGGGCGGTGCCGCTGATGATGACGGACGTGGACGCCACCGCCGCGATGGCCCGCACGGCGCTGGCGCTCGCCGCGGAGGTGCGGAAGTGACCGGGGCCGCGCAGGCGCCCGGCTACCGGGTGTGGGCGCTGCCGGGGATCCCCGAGGTGCGGCCCGGCGACGACCTCGTCAAGCTCGTCGCGTCCGCGGCGACCGGGCCGGGAGCCCCCCAACTGGCCGACGGTGACGTGGTGCTGGTCACCTCGAAGATCGTCAGCAAGGCCGAGGGCCGGATCATCGAGGCCACCGACCGCGAGGCCGCGATCGACGCCGAGACGGCGCGCGTGGTGGCCCGCCGCGGCACCCTGCGCATCGTTCAGGACCACCGGGGCCTGGTGATGGCCGCGGCCGGCGTGGACGCCTCCAACACGCCCTCCGGCACGATCCTGCTGCTGCCCGAGGACCCGGACGCCTCGGCCCGCGCGCTGCGGGCCGGACTGCGCGAGACGCTCGGCGTGGACGTCGGCGTGATCGTCACCGACACCTTCGGGCGGCCCTGGCGCAGCGGACTGACCGACGTCGCCATCGGGGCGGCCGGGGTGCGGGTCCTGGACGACCTGCGCGGCGGCACCGACGCGTACGGCAATCCGCTGGTCGCCACCGTCGTGGCCACCGCGGACGAACTCGCCGCCGCGGGCGACCTGGTGAAGGGCAAGGCGACCGGGCGGCCGGTGGCGGTGGTGCGGGGTCTGCCGCACGTCGTCCTGCCGGCGGACGCGGAGCCGGCGGCGGATCCCGGGGCCGACTCCGACGCGGACGCGGCCGGCGCGGACCCGGGGGCGCGGGCACTGGTGCGCGACACCGCGGACGACATGTTCCGGCTGGGCACCTCCGAGGCCGTGCGGGAGGCGGTGACGCTGCGGCGCACCGTCCGGGAGTTCACCGACGACCCGGTGGACCCGGGTGCGGTGCGGCGCGCGGTCGCCGCCGCGCTGACCGCGCCGGCACCGCACCACACCGCGCCGTGGCGGTTCGTGCTCCTGGAGTCGGCGGAGTCCCGGACCCGCCTGCTGGACGCGATGCGGGACGCGTGGGTGGCCGATCTGCGCGCGGACGGGAAGTCGGAGGAGTCCATCGCCAAGCGGGTGCGCCGCGGCGACGTGCTGCGCAACGCGCCCTACCTGGCGGTGCCGTGCATGGTGCTCGACGGTGCGCACGCCTACCCCGACGCGCGGCGCGCCGCCGCCGAGCGCGAGATGTTCGTCGTCGCGCACGGCGCCGGCATCCAGAACTTCCTGGTGACGCTGGCCGCCGAGCGGCTGGGGTCGGCGTGGATCTCCTCGACGATGTTCTGCCGGGACGTGGTCCGGGAGGCGCTGGAACTGCCGGCGGACTGGGAGCCGATGGGCGCGGTGGCCATCGGGCGGCCGGCCGCACCGCCGCGGGAACGGCCGGCGCGGCCGGTGGACGACTTCGTCAGCGTCCGCTGAGGACCGCGTCCGTTCCTGCGCCGGGCGGCACCGCCTCGGTCACAGCCGGGCGATGTCGCCCACCGGGAAGCGCGGCGCGCGGCGCGGCGGGACCAGGCCGGAGAGCAGGATGAGCCGGGCCGCGCGGTGCCGCTGGCCCTCGTAGGGCGCCAGCAGTTCCAGCATCTCCTCGTCGGTCGTGCCGCGGCGGCCGGTGAGCGCGTAGCCGATGACGTTCGGCAGGTGCAGGTCGCCGACGGTGATCGCGTCGGGGGCGCCCAGGGCGCGCTGGAGGGTCTCGGCGGCCGTCCAGGGGCCGATGCCCGGGATGGCCGTCAGCCGGCGGGTGGCGGCCGCGAGGTCCATCCGCGCGGCCTCCTCCATACGGGCCGCGACCCGGGCCGCGCGCACGATCGCCGACGACCGCTTGGCGTCGACGCCGGCGCGGTGCCACTCCCAGGACGGGATCAGCGCCCAGCCGCGCGGCTCGGGCATCACCCGCAGCCGGTCCCACGGTCCGGGCGCGGGCGTGCCGTGCCGCTGGAGCAGCAGCCGCCAGGCGCGGTACGCCTCGTCGCTGGTGACCTTCTGCTCCAGGACCGAGGGGATCAGCGACTCCAGGACCAGGCCGGTGCGGGCGAGCCGGACGCCGGGGTGGCGGCGGCGCGCCTCGTGGACGACGCGGTGCCGGGCGGTGAGCGCCGTGGGGTCGTCGTGCTCCCCCAGCAGCTCCGGCAGGTGCTCCAGCAGCCACTCCGCGCCCGGGCCCCAGGCCGTCGCCTCGACGTGGCCGTCGGCCGGGCGGGCGGCCAGGCGCAGGGTGCCGGGGCCGTCGGGCGTGCGGCAGGCGCGCCAGACCTCGTCGCCGCGGACCGCGAACGCCGGGTCGCCGGGACCGCGGCGCAGCACCCCGAGGGTGCGGTGCAGGTCGTACGGGCCGGGCGGGACCCAGGTGCGGGCGGGCATGCCGCCAGGTTAGGCGATCGGGGTGACGTCGCTCCCGGGTGGCCGACGGGTGACGGAGGGGACGGGCGGTGGCGCTACTGGTCGGAGGAGAAGCGCACCGAGCCGGCGGGGATGTCGGCGCCGCACCAGATGCGGATGCCGTCGCGCAGCTCGTTGTCGGGCCCGACCACCGCGCCGTCGCCGATCACCGCGCCGTCCAGGACGGTGCGGGCGCCGATCCGGGCGCCGGCGCCGATCAGCGAGTCGCGGACCTGTGCGCCCGCCTCGATGACGGCGCCGTCGAGGACAGTGCTGCCGTCCACCCGGGCGCCGGCGCCGATGGTGGCCGTCGGGCCGACGACCGTGCCGCCGGTCAGCTTGGCGTCCGGGGCGACGTCGGCGCCCTCCAGGACCAGGCGGTCGCCGCAGCGGCCGGGGACGGCCGGGGACGGGGCGCGGCCCAGGACCAGGTCGGCGGAGCCGCGGACGAACGCCTGCGGGGTGCCGAGGTCGAGCCAGTAGGTGGAGTCGACCATGCCCTGGAGGTGGGCGCCGTCGGCGAGCAGGCCGGGGAAGGTCTCGCGTTCGACGGAGACCGGGCGGCCGGTGGGGATGGTGTCGATGACCGAGCGGTTGAAGACGTAGGCGCCGGCGTTGATCTGGTCGGTGACGATCTCCTCGGGGGTCTGCGGCTTCTCCAGGAAGGCGGTGACCCGGCCGGTGTCGTCGGTGGGGACCAGTCCGAAGGCGCGCGGGTCCTCGACCCGGGAGAGGTGCAGGGAGACGTCGGCGCCGCTGGTGCGGTGGGTGTCGACCAGGGCGCGGATGTCCAGGCCGGTGAGGATGTCGCCGTTGAAGATCAGCACCGGGTCGCCGGGGGCCGAGTGGAGGCGGGAGGCGACGTTGCGGATGGCGCCGCCGGTGCCCAGCGGCTCCACTTCGGTCACGTATTCCAGGTGCAGGCCGAGCGCGGACCCGTCGCCGAAGTACGGCTCGAAGACCTCGGCGAGGTAGGACGTGGCCAGGACGACGTGCTCGACGCCGGCGGCGCGGGCGCGGGCCAGTTGGTGGGTGAGGAAGGGCACGCCGGCGGCCGGGACCATGGGCTTGGGCGTGTGCACCGTCAGCGGGCGCAACCGGGTGCCCTTGCCGCCGACCAGGAGGATCGCTTCGGTCACTTGTGTCCTCTTGTTCGCTTCTCCGCCCCCGCGGCGCAACGGCGCGGGGATCGTCTCGTCGGCCGCGGCCCGGCGGCTGCGGGGGCGACGCTCACGTGGTCTTCTCTGCTTCCTGGGGGTCGGCTGGTCGGCGGACCAGTGTAGGCAGATGGGACATCGGGCCCGGCCGGCGGGACGCCGGGACGCGGCCGGGGTGGTGACGGGGTGACGGGTGGTCTCGCGGCACCTAGGACGCGTGGTGGCGGTGATCGGTTCAGTGTCCGGGCCGTCGAGTCCGCGGGAGCGGGGTGACGAGTTTCACGGCTGCGGCGCCGCCGGGGGCTCCGTTCGAGGTCAGCGGCCCTGGAGGCGGGCCGCGGTCTGGCGGACGTCGGGGAGGTCGGCGTAGAGGAGGGTGCCGGGGCATTCCGTCTTGAAGCCGTCGCGGTGGCCGGAAATGACGTGCTGTTCGACGACCTTGCCCTTGCGGTAGAGGTTGCCGCCGGTGGACGTCATCGCGGTGCGGCCGCGCGGGTCGGCGCCGTGCAGGCCGAGCTTCCAGGCCGCCAGCTTGCCCAGGGCTTCGAGGGCCGCGTGGGGCGGGGCGGTCTTGACGAACGAGCCGAGCAGGGCGATGCCGGTGCTGTCGTTGTTGAAGCCGAGGGTGTGGGCGCCGAGCACCGGTTTGGCGACGCCGCCGGCGCGGCCCTCGTAGATGGTGCCGCACTTGTCGATCAGGAAGTTGTAGCCGATGTCCCGCCAGTGGCTGCTCTTGACGTGGTAGCGGTACAGGCCGCGGATGACCGAAGGGGCCTCGGCGCAGGTGTAGTTGTTGCCGGTGGCGCTGTGGTGGACGAAGACGGCGCGGACGTTGCGGGTGTAGACGAAGCGCGCCTCGCGCAGTTTCTCGTCGGCGCCCCAGCCGGCGCGGGTGACGATGCGGGGGCGGGCGCCGATGTGCACCGGTGCGGCCGGGGCGGCGCCGCCGGCGGCGGTGACGTCGGCTTGCGCGGCGGCCTGGTCGGCGGCCGGGATCTCGGTGGCGCCGAGCGGCGCGAGGGGCGCGTTGGCTGCGGAACTGGCGGTGGCCTCGGGGGTGGCGGCCGGGACGGTGCGGGCGGCGGGGGTGTCGGGGCCGGGGTCGACGAGTTCGAGGCGGAGGCCGTGCGGCACGGCGAGGGCGGCGCGGTGCGGGTCGGCGAGCGTGAGGCGGACCTGCACGGCGTCGCTGGCGCCGACCCACAGGGGGGCCGTGCTGCCGCGGGTGGCGCTGCCGAGGCCCTCCGGGGCACCGGGGTCGGGGGCGTCGTCGCTCTTCTCGTTCTGGAGGTCCTGCCAGCCGGACCACCGGCCGTCGTCGCGGGCCCGGGTGCGGATCTGGACCCGGCCGCGCAGGGCCACCGCGACGTCGTCCCAGACGATGCCGACCAGGGAGAAGGGGCGGACGGTGCGGGGGGCCAGTTCGTGGACGGCGCCTCCTTGGGGCGCGGCCATGTCCTGGGCGGGGGCGCCCGGGGCGGCCGGGACGAGGTGCTCCAGCGGCAGGGACTGGGTGCCGCCCGGCAGGTCACTGGCGCGCGATGCCTCGGGCCCGGCGACCGGGCCCGCGGGGTGGGCGGGGTCCGCGGGGCGTGCGGCGGCCGGGGCCGGGGGCAGGGCGAGGGCGGCCGTGCACGCGGCGCCGAGGCAGGACGCGAGGAAGGGGCGCATGGGAAATCCTGGACACGGCCGGGTGCGGCCCGCCAACGCTGGTCGACGGGAGCATCGGCCGAACCGGTGGCCCGCGGGCCGCACCCGACTGACCGTCAACGGCCCGCGCGCGTACCCTGGCCGCGATGAACGCCACCGATCGCACCCCCGCCGACCTGCTGGGTTCCGCGCTCGCCGCGGACCCGGCCCGCCCGCTGGTGACCTTCTACGACGACGCCACCGGCGAGCGGGTCGAACTCTCCGTCGCGACCTTCGCCAATTGGGTGGCGAAGACCGCCAACTACCTCCAGGGTGACCTGGCCGCCGAGCCCGGCGACCGGCTCGCGCTGCTGTTGCCCGCGCACTGGCAGACCGCCGTCTGGTTGGTGGCGTGTGCGTCGGTGGGCGTGGTCGCCGACGTGGGCGGTGATCCGGCCGCGGCGGACCTCGTCGTCAGCGGCCCGGACACCCTCGACGCGGCGCGGGCGTGTTCCGGCGAGCGGGTGGCGCTGGCGTTGCGCCCGTTGGGCGGCCGGTTCCCGCAGCCGCCGGCCGGGTTCGCGGACTACGCCGTGGAGGTGCCCGGCCAGGGCGACCGGTTCGCGCCGTTCGTCCCGGTGGATCCGGGGGCGCCGGCGCTGGCCGTCGACGGGGTGGAGTTGACCGGTGCCGGCATCGGGCAGCGGGCGGCGGCGGACGCCGCGGACGCCGGGCTGCCGGCGGCGCCGCGGGTGCTGTCGGGGCTGGCGTACGACACCTGGCGGGGCCTGTCGCTCGGGCTGTACGCGCCGTTGGCGACCGGTGGTTCGGTGGTGCTGTGCCGCCACGCGGACCGGCTGGACGAGACGGCGCTCGCCGCGCGGGAGGCCACCGAGAAGGTCACCTTCACGGTGCCCCGCCCGTAGGACGGGCGGCCCGGCCGGGGGCGTCGGCTCCCCCGTCCGGCCGAGGGGAGCCCCGCCGGGCGGGCCGGGCCGGCCGCGCGGGGCCATGCTCGGTGTACGTACGCCCGGCGCGTACGGGCTCCCCGGTGCGGGGTCCGGTGGTCTCCTCCCCGGCGATGCCCGGCGGCGGGAGCGTGTCGCCGACTTCCGTGAGGGAGGGACGCCCCCGTGACCGAGAGCCCCGACACCCCGCCCGGCCGCCGGCGTCCTTCGGAGGGCGGTGGGCGCGGGGCGCGGTTCCGGGGCTGGCCGGCGCGGCCCGTGGGGCGGTTGGCGGCCGGCCGGCCGGGGCCGGTGCGCACCCCGGCGCCGCGGCACCGCCACTGGCTGCGGGCCGCCGCGCTGGTGCTGACCGTCGCGGTGGTGGCGTCGGCGGGGTTGGGGTGGGCCATCTGGACCCGGCTCAACGGCAACATCCGCTCGGACAGCGCCACCGAGCGGGAACTGGAGAAGTACGAGTCGGAGCGGCCGCCGGCGGGCCCGCCGAACGCGCAGAACATCCTGCTGATCGGCTCGGACAACCGCGGTGGCGACAACGGCGAGTACGGGGCGGACAGCGGCACCCAGCGTTCGGACACCACGATCCTGCTGCACCTGGCGGCGGACCGGAAGAGCGCCACCGCGGTCAGCGTGCCGCGCGACGTGATGGTGGCGGTGCCGCACTGCAAGCGCGCGGACGGGACGGAGTCGGCGCCGCAGACGGTGCAGTTCAACTGGGCGTTCGCGTTCGGCGGTGCGGCGTGCACGATCCGCACGGTGGAGCGGATGACCCGGATCCGGATCGATCACCACGTCATCGTGGACTTCACGGGCTTCAAGAACATGGTGGACGCGGTGCACGGGGTGCAGGTGTGTCTGGCCCGGCCCATCGAGGATGACGAGGCGCACGTGGCGTTGCCGGCCGGTCGGCAGACGTTGGACGGCGAGGCGGCGCTCGGTTTCGTACGGGCCCGCAAGAGCTTGGGCGACGGCAGCGACACCCAACGCATGGAGCGGCAGCAACAGTTCCTCGCCGCTTTGGTGAAGAAAGTGCAGAGCAATGGTGTGCTGCTCAATCCGATGCGGCTGTATCCGGTGATGGATGCCGCGACGAGTTCCCTCACGACCGATGCCGGACTCGCTTCCCTCCGGGGGTTGTACGAATTGGTCCGCAGCATGCGCGGCATTCCCACCGCGCACGTGCAGTTCCTGACCGTGCCGCGCACCGCTTACCGCTACGACCCGAATCGCGATGAGCTGGTGCAACCCGATGCGGACCGGCTCTTCGGGCGGCTGCGCAAGGACCAATCGGTGACGGTGGTGCCGCAGCGGCCGTCCGCGGCGGCCGACGACAAAGCGCTCGGCAAAGCGGTCGACAAGGCGATCGACAAGGCGGTCGGCACGGCGGTCGACAACGGTCGGGCCGGTCGGCCGGGGCCCGCCGCGAGTTCACCACCGGCTTTTCCCGGAACCACCGCAGAACACGGCGCCTGCGAATAAAAAGGCCGCACGGTGCGCCGCGGCGCCGTGAAGGGAATGGGCGGATTGCCCAGTTGTAGGGAAGTGGAATGTGTCACGGGCGTCGCCCGACGCTGAACCGGGCGGATAGTGTGAGCGATCCGGTCCGCTCGACCAGCTGACCGATGACCGTTGACCGGCGACCAAGTACTGAATCATTTACTACGCGATCGACCGACCGAGCGCCTTGAGGGGATGGCGCCGCGGGGTACCGACGGAGGACTCAAGGCACCGTGGACGCGCAAGGCCGTGGGCGGGCGGGCGACGACAACGTCGACCCCGCCGATCAGTGGGTGTTCGATCCGAACACCGGCAACTACGAGTTGCGGCTTGACCCGACGGGTCAGGGCCAGGCTCGGCCCGCCGACCGCAAGGCGCCCGGCAGACGTTCCGCGCGGAATCCGGGCGCGGGGGGCGGCGACACCGACACCCGTCCGCTGCCGGTGCAGCGGGGCCGGCGCAAGGACGACGCCGGCGAGCCCGCGGCGGGCGGCCGGGCGGCGCGCCGGGCCGCGGAACGGGCCGGGTCCGCGGCGGCGGCAGGTGGTGCGGCGGCGGGTCGCCGCAGGCCCAAGCCGAAGCAGTCGGGCAAGCGGAAGTTCGTGTACTGGACGGCCGGTGTGGTGGGCTTCGTGCTCGTCGCCGGCTGCGGCACGGCGTTCGTCATCTACCAACAGCTCGACGGCAACATCAAGAAGGTCGACGTCGGCGAGGAGAACTCCGCGGTCACCGACGGCCCGGTGAACCTGCTGGTCATCGGCACCGACGCGCGCACCGGCAAGGGCGACGCCGGCTACGGCGACTCGGGCAGCGTCGGCCACGCGGACACCACGATCCTGATGCACGTGTCCAAGGACCGCACCAACGCCACCGCGTTGAGCATCCCGCGCGACCTGGTCACCGACATCCCGGACTGCCCGACCAAGCAGCCGGACGGCTCGACGAAGGTCATCCCGGGCCAGCAGCACGTGCGGTTCAACACCAGCCTGGGCCAGGAGGGTCGGGACCCGGGGTGCACCTGGCGGACCGTCGAGAAGCTCACCGGCGTGAAGGTCAATCACTTCATGATGGCCGACTTCAACGCCGTGAAGGACCTGTCCAACGCGGTCGACGGCGTCGAGGTGTGCGCGGGCAAGGACATCGACGACCCCAAGTCGCACCTGAAGCTGACGGCCGGTCGGCACGTCGTCAAGGGCGAGCAGGCGCTGGCGTTCGTGCGGACCCGGCACGCGGTGGGCACCGGCAGCGACCTGAGTCGGATTCAGCTCCAGCAGCAGTTCGTCGGATCGCTGATCCGCAAGCTGAAGTCCAGCGCGTTCAGCAGCCCGAGCAAGCTGCTCGACGTGGCGCAGGCCGCGACCAAGGCGCTGACCGTGGACACCGGCATCGGCAGCGCCTCGAAGCTGATGGACTTCGGCAACGACCTGAAGAAGGTCGACCTCAACAAGATCACTTTCGCCACCGTCCCGGTGCTGGACAACCCCCGGGACAAGGCCACCGTGATACTGGACGAGGCCAAGGCCGACCCGCTGTTCAAGATGGTGCAGCAGGACCACACGCTGTCCAAGGGCGCCGGCAAGGACAAGGGCGGCAAGAAGTCCGCACCGGTCAAGAAGGCCCCGCCGGAGCTGGTCCGAGTCGACGTCACCAACGGGGGCGGGCCGTTCGGCGCGGCCCAGGAGACCGTCGACTGGCTCCAGAACAACAAGGGCGCGCGGCTCTCGACCAACGCCGGCAACGCCGCGGAGAAGCTGTCCGCGACCCGGCTGGAGTACGCGCCCAACCAGGCGGACCAGGCCGCCACGCTGGCCGAATGGATGGGGCTGCCCAAGAGCGCGTTGAAGCAGACGACCGCGGACGCCGGTGCGCGGGTCCCGATGAAGCTGGTGCTCGGCAAGGACTTCACCGCCCCGGGTTCACCGATCGAGGCCCCGACCGAAACCCCGGAGGGGGTTCAGCACGTCAATGCAGATGACAAGAACATCTGCGCGAAGTAATCCGGCGGGCCCCGGCACGGGCGCCCCGTAGCGGACCCGGCGTCCGCCGCGTCCGACGGAGCCGGAGCTCGCGCCGGGCGCCGCGGCGGCACCGGCCCTCGTGCCGGGCCGCCGCACGCACCGGAACGGACGACGGGGAGTGGGCCGAATGCCGCAGAGCGGTGTGCGCGGTGAGGGGCAGCGTCGGGGGCGACGGGAAGCGGAGCCGGAGCCCGAGCCGAAGCGGCTCGGCTGGACGGCGGAGAAGGGCTTCGAGGACAAGGGGCTGCCCCCGGACGCGCCGGGCTGGGCCCCCGAGGGGGGTTCCGGCGGCCCGGCTCCCGACGGGGGCGGCGGTCCGCCCGAGGACGGGCCGGGCGGGCACCGCGAGGGGCGCCCGCCGCGCCGCCGCAGGGGACGCCGGGTGCTGCGCTGGACCGCGTTGGGCCTGGGCGTGCTCCTGGTGGCCGGGGCGACCGGCGGCTACCTCTACTACCAGCACCTGAACTCCAACCTCCGCAAGGAGGCACTGGACCTCGGTCCGGGCGGGCTGGCGAAGCCGGAGCCCAACGCGTTCGGGCAGACGCCGATGAACATCCTGCTGGTGGGTTCGGACGGCCGGAACAGCGAGAAGAACATCGAACTGGGCGGGGCCCGCCAGGACGCGGACCGCAAACCACTGGCGGACGTGCAGATGCTGCTGCACGTCAGCGCCGACCGCAGCAACATGTCGGTGATCTCCATACCGCGCGACACCCGGGTGGACATCCCGCAGTGCACCGACCCCAAGGACGGCCACGTCTACCCGCGGACCACCGCCGCCATCAACGAGTCGCTCCAGCACGGCGGTCCGGGATGCACCGTCGCCACCTGGAAGGAGCTGACCGGCATCTACATCGACCACTTCATGATGGTCGACTTCGCCGGGGTGGTGGACATGGCCGACGCGGTCGGCGGGGTGCCGGTCTGCGTCGACCGCAACGTCTACTCGCACGACAGAAGGGGCCACGGCAGCGGGCTGAAGCTCACCAAGGGCACCCACTCCGTCCAGGGCGTCCAGGCGCTCCAGTGGCTGCGCACCCGTTACGGCTTCGAGGACAACACCGACATCGGCCGGGCCAAGGCCCAGCACATGTACATGAATTCGATGATCCGGCAGCTCAAGCAGGGCACCAAGCTCACCGATCCGGTGCAGCTGCGGGACCTCGCGGAGGCCGCGACCAGCGCGCTCACCGTCGACGACGGGCTGGGCTCGGTCAAGAAGCTCTACGACCTGGGCGGCGACCTCCAGCGGGTGCCGACCAAGCGCATCACGATGGCCACCATGCCGTGGCAGTACGGTCCCGGGGAGAAGTACGTGCTCCCCAAGCCCGGTGAGGCGGAGGCGACCTTCGCGATGCTGCGCAACGACGTCGCGCTGGACGGCAAGGCCGGCGCCGGCGCCAAGAAGAAGTCGGAGCCCGGACCGTCGACGCCCAAGGCGAAGCTGGACGTCGTCGTGCAGAACGGCACCGACGGCGCGCGCGGCCCGGCCGGCGGTCGCGCCAACGAGTTGCACGCCCGACTGCTGGCGCTCGGCTACACCGGCGCGCACACCGACTCCCAGCTCACCAGCCGGGCCGACACCACCCTGCTCTACCGGGACGCCGCCCAGCGCGGCGACGCCCTGGCGCTCGCCAAGGCCCTGGGGCTGCCGAGCGGTGCGGTGCGGGAGTCGTCCGCGGTCGGAACCGTGCGGCTGGTGGTCGGGAACGACTGGCGGACCGGCACGACGTACCCGGCGGCCGACGGCGACGGCGGGTCGACGCACCAGGCCCCCAAGAGCGCGGACCCGCTCAACGCGGAGAAGGACTCCTCGGCCTGCATGAAGGTCAACCCGCAGTACTCGTTCTGACGGGTCGACGCCCGCGCCATGCGGTGCGCGCCCCGAAAGGCGCGCACCGGGGCGGTTACTCCGCGGCCGGGGCCGGCACCACCGCGGGCCGCCGGCTGGCGATGACCTTCTGCGCGAGGGCGCGCGGGCTGGTGAGGAAGCCGGTGCCCCACGACATGTGCATGGTCGCCAGGGCCAGCGGGATCTGGGCGCGGGCCTTCAGCGACAGGCCCTTGCCGGCCGGCAGCGAACCCGCGGTGATCGCGGCCAGGTAGCCGGCCGGGACGACGAGGCCCCAGGGCGTGACGGCCGCGCCGACGACCAGGCCCGCCGCGATGGCGCAGACCGCGGTCGGCGGGGCGAGGTAGCGCAGGTTGATCGATCCGGAGTGGTAGCGGGCGACGACGTGCCGCCACTTGCCGTAGTCCTTGTACTGCTTGGCCAGCGCCCTGACGCTGGGCCGCGGCCGGTACTGGACCTTCAGCTCCGGCGAGAACCAGACCTGCCCGCCGGCCTCGCGGATGCGGAAGTTCAGCTCCCAGTCCTGGGCGCGGATGAACTCCTCGTTGTAGCCGCCCTGCTGCTCCAGCACCTCGCGCCGGAAGACGCCGAGGTAGACCGTTTCGGCGGGGCCGGCCGCGCCGCCGGTGTGGAAGGCGGCGTTGCCGACGCCGATCTTGGAGGTCATGGCGGCGGCCACCGCCTCCTCCCAGGCGTTCTCGCCCTCGGCGTGCATGATGCCGCCGACGTTGGCCGCGCCGGTCTCCTCCAGGAGGCGCACGGCGGTGGCGATGTAGTTCGGCGAGAGCATGCCGTGGCCGTCGACGCGGACGACGACGGGGTGCCGGGACGCCTTGATCGCGGCGTTCAGGGCGGCCGGGGTGCGGCCCGTGGGGTTGGCGACGGTGTGCACCCGGGGGTCCTCGCGGACCAGTCCCGCGGCGATCTCGTCGGTGCGGTCCGTGGAGGGGCCGAGGGCGATCACCACCTCCATCTCGCCGGCGTACTCCTGCGCCAGGATGTGCCGGACCGCGTTGCGCAGGTGACGTTCCTCGTTGAGCACCGGCATGATCACGGAGACGGCCGGGAGCTGCTGCTGGGGCATGGTTCCTCGGGGGTACGGCCCGCGGCGAGCCGCCATCGGGGCGGCAGCGCCCGCCGGGAGACTGCGGTATTCCGCCTCACGGTACCGCGAACGGGGGACCCCGTCGGACGGCAACCGGGTGGCCGGACGACGACCGCCCGGTGTGTGGCGTTTTGATGCAGATCGTACGGGTTTACGGTGACTCGGTCCGTTCCGTGACGGGCTCCGTACCGCACCCGTCCGCGCACCGGCCGGACCCGCCCGCGCGGCCCCGCCGCCCCTGTCCCCGTCCACCGCGGAGGTGGCCCGTGACCGTGCCGTCCCCCTCCTCCCGCACCGTCCCGGGCCGACGCCCCCGACGGTCCCGCCGCCGCCTACGACGCCGGCCGCAGCGAGCCCGCTGGGGGGTGCGGATCAGCGCCGCGGCGACCGCCCTGCTGCTGTCCGCGAGCGGGGTGGGCCACGCCATGGTCACCGGCGTGGAGACCGGGATCAGCCGGGTGGACGCCTTCCAGGGCATCAGCGACCGGCCCGGCGGCGGCGCCGGCCTGACCTTCCTGGTCGTCGGCACCGACGGCCGGGACAAGCTGACCGACGAGGAGAAGCAGAAGTACCACCTGGGCGGTGACCCCTGTCACTGCACCGACACCCTGATGCTGGTCCACCTCTCCGCCGACCGCAGCCGCGCCAGCGTCGTCAGCCTGCCCCGCGACTCGTACGCCGAGGTGCCCGCGCACCAGGACGCCGACGGCCGGCGCCACCCGCGGCACGCCCTGAAGCTGAACGCCGCCTATGCCGAGGGCGGCCCCAACCTGACCGTGCGCACCGTCGAGCACATGACGGGGGTGCACATCGACCACTACCTGGAGGTCGACTTCACCAGCTTCATGCGGACCGTGGACGCGGTCGGCGGGGTGGAGGTGTGCACGGTGCGGCCGCTGCGGGACCGCTTCTCGGGGCTGGACCTGCCGGCCGGCACCTCGCGGCTCAACGGCGGCCGGGCGCTCCAGTACGTCCGCTCGCGCCACGTCGACGCCTCCGCCGACCTGGGGCGGATGCAGCGCCAGCAGCGGTTCCTGGCCGCGCTGCTGGACCGGATCACCTCGTCCGGCGTGCTGATGAACCCGGTCCGCTTCAAGGAGGTGGCGGACGCCATGCTCCGCTCGGTGCGGGCCGACGACGGCTTCGGGGCGGGCGACCTGGCCGACCTGGCACAGGCGATGCGCGGCTTCGGCCCGGCCTCGTCGGAGTTCGCCTCGGTGCCGCTGCGCGGCGAGGCCGAGAACGTGCCGGGGCTGGGCTCGACGGTGCGCTGGGACCCGGTCCGGGCGCCGCAGCTGTTCCGGGCGCTGCGCGAGGACCGTCCGTTCGCGGCCCGCCCGGACCCGAAGGCGCCGGCCGCGCCGGTCGTGGACGTCCCGCCCGAGCACGTCCGGGTGCAGGTCGAGAACGGCACCGGGCGGCCCGGTCAGGCGGCCCAGGTCACCCGGCAGCTGCACGCCATCGGCTTCGCCACCGAGGTGGCCGGCGACGCCGCGCACGGCACCGCGACCGAGACGGTGCTCTCCTACGACCCCCACTGGGACCGCTCGGCGCGCTCGCTGGCCGCGGCGCTGCCCGGCGCCCGGCTGCGGCCGACGGCCGGGCAGGGGCCGGTGATGCGGCTCACCGTCGGGACGGGCTTCCGGGCGGTGCGGCCGGTGCGGGCCGAGGAGCCGACCGCGGCCCCCGGGTCGTTGGCGGCGATCACCGGCGACCAAGCGGTGTGCCGATGACCGTTCCCGCGCCCCGACGGACCGCGCCGGGGCCGCAGCCGGCCGGGCCGGGCCGACGGCACCGCGCGGGCCGGACCGCGGCCGCCGTCGCCGTGCTGGGACTCCTCGCGGCCACCGCGGCGGCGGCCCCGGCGGCCCCGGACGCGCCGACCGGCTGCGGCGTCCTGGTCCGCGGCCGGCTGTGCCTGCGCGGGCCGGTCGGCGCCCCGGGCCGCTACACCGCCGTCTACCGGCGCGACGAGCCGATGCCCGGCGAGCTCACCGTCCGGCTCGGCTACCAGCGCAAGAACTCCCGGATCACCGCGTTCCCCGGCTGGTTCGGCACCGGACGGACCCAGGGCGGCACGCTCCGGCTGAGCGGGCGGGTGGAGATGCTGCCGGACGAGTGCATCCGGGGCGTCATGGAGCACACCGCGACGGTCTTCGTCACCAAGTGGAGCTGCGGCTGACACCGGGCCTGCGGCGTCCGGGGTCCGGAAAGGTGGGTGCGGAGCATGTGGCAGGTCGTCCTGGCCATCACACCGACGACGGTGGTCCTCTTCCTGCTCGGGGCGCTGGCGCTGGCCCTGGGCCTGGCGCTGTGGGCGCTGCGGGCCCCGCAGCGGCGGGCCCCGCGCACCACCGCCCGGGTGCTGCTGGCGGCCTGGCTGCTGCTGACGCTGGTGGTCACCCTCGCCCCCACCCAGCCGATCGGCTCCGGGGACGCCACGTTCTGGTGGCGCCCCGGGGAGGGACTGTTCGAACTGGGCGCCCAGCTGGAGCCGAACCAGGTGGCGCTGCTGGTGCGGCGCCTGATCGCCGGCACGGCGCTCTTCGTGCCGTTGCCGCTGCTGCTGCGGTGCGCCGCGCCCCGGTGGTCGGCGGCCGGGGCGTTCCTGCTGGGGGTGGGGCTGAGCGTCGTCATCGAGGTGGCGCAGCTGCTGATGCGGGCGGGCCGGGTCGCCGACATCGACGACGTGCTGTGCGCGGCGGCCGGGACGGTCCTCGGGGCGGCGCTGGCGCTGCTGGCGAAGGCGGCCGCGGCGGTGCTGCACCACCGGGCGCTGCACCACCGGACGGTCGCCGCCGCGGCGCCCGCGCCCGAGGAGGCGTGAGCGCCGCCGCCCGGCCGGGCGGCGGCGCTCAGGCGTCGTCGAGGCCCTCGGCGGCGCGCCGCTCGCGCAGCTCCTTGATGGCGCGGCGGCGGGCCAACCGGTGCGTCCGGCGGATCTGGGCCTCCTGGTAGCGCCGCCTGTCCCGCTCGGTCTCGGGGACCACGGGCGGCACCGTGCGGGGCTTGCCGTGCTCGTCGACGGCGGCGAAGACGAGGTAGGCGGAGCCGACCTGCTGGGCGGGGGTGGATTCGTTCCAGCGCTCGGCCAGCACCCGGACGCCGACCTCCATGGAGGACCGGCCGGTCCAGTTGACCTGCGCCTTGACGTGGACGAGGTCGCCGACCCGGACCGGCTCCAGGAAGGCCATCTCGTCCATGGACGCGGTCACCGCGGGGCCGCCGGAGTGCCGGCCCGCGACCGCGCCCGCGGCGTCGTCGACCAGTTTCATGATCACGCCGCCGTGCACCGTGCCGAGGAGGTTGGTGTCGGCCGCGGTCATGATGTGCGACAGCGTGGTGCGGGAGACGGAGGTGGGCTTGCCCGCAGGGCCGTCCTCCGGGCTGTTGGTGGCGAGGTCGGTCATGCAGAACAGCGTAAGCCGGTGCCGTACGGGACCGTACGGCGCGGGCCGGGGAACGGACCCGGCCCGGAGTGACGCAGGTCTCGGTGCGGGCGTGAGATGCCTCTCCTCTCCGACGCCTGGAACCATCCGGAATGGATGCTTCCGATGGTCGCGCCGGAATCGTCGGGCCCTTCGGGGTATGGCCCGTTAGGGCTGCGTCGCTTTGCATCAGCTCTGCAACAGCCGCGGCCCGATCCGGTACCCGCCCTATGGAGCGGACTCCCGCGGCGTGCACACTTCCCCCTATGAATGAGTGGCCCCAAGGACGGTCCGGCGACCAGAGCGGCAACCGGTACGGGCGCGGCAGCGGCGCCGAGCCGGAGGGCGCGCGCGCCATGCCGCACGTACGGCGCGACGCAGGCCCCGGCTACCAGCGCAACGAGCCCCCGCTCCCGCCCTCGCTCTCGCCGCGCGGCGGCAGCGTGCCGCCGCAGCAGTCCCGGAGCCACGACGACGGCTACAACACCGGCCAGGTCTACGGCGGGGGCGGCGGCCGCGGCCGGGGCGGCGACGGCTACGGCGGAGGCGACGGCTACGACGCCCGACCCCGCCCGCGGTGGGGCCGCCGCATCAAGTGGGCCCTGATCACCCTGGTCGTGGTGGTGCTGGCCGCCTCCATCGGCACCTACTTCTGGGCCGACGGCAAGCTGCGCCGCGAGGTCGACCTGAGCAAGGTCATCGACCGCCCCGCGACCGGCGACGGCACGAACTACCTCATCGTCGGCACGGACAGCCGCGAGGGCATGACCGACGAGATGAAGAAGCAGCTGCACACCGGCGGCCCCACCGACGGCGGGCGCACCGACTCGATGCTGATCCTGCACGACGGCAGCAACGGCCCCACGCTGATATCCCTGCCCCGTGACTCCAACGTCGAGATCCCCTCGTACGTCGGCTCGACCTCCGGCAAGAAGTACCCGGCGACCGGGCGGCACACCAAGCTGAACGCGACCTACGCCGAGGACGGCCCGGACCTGCTGGTACGCACCGTCGAGTACAACACCCACCTGCACATCGACCACTACGTCGAGATCGGGTTCGCCGGCTTCGCCAACATCGTCGACGCGCTCGGCGGCGTCGAGATGAACATCCCCCAGGCGTTCAAGGACAAGGACTCCGGCGCCGACTTCAAGGCCGGCACCCAGACCCTCACCGGCGCACAGGCGCTCGCCTTCGTCCGGACCCGGCACGCCTTCGCCTCGCAGGACCTCCAGCGCACCAAGAACCAGCAGAAGTTCCTGGCCGCCGTGGCCAAGCAGGCAGCCACCCCGGGCACCGTCCTCAACCCCTTCAAGCTCTACCCGACGCTGGGCGCCGGCCTGGACACGCTGAAGGTCGACAAGGACATGGGCCTGTGGGACCTGGGCCAGATGTTCTTCGCGATGAAGGACGTCAGCAGCGGCAACGGCAAGTCCATGAACATGCCGATCTCCGGCACCGTCGGCGGCAACCTGGTCTGGGACCAGGCCAAGCTCAAGCAGCTCGTCCAACAGCTCAACAACGACGAACCGGTCACCGTCTCCGGCGGCGACAGCTGACCGGACCGGCCGCCTAAGGGACGGGGCCCCGACCGCAGTTGCGGTCGGGGCCCCGTCCCTTAGGGCGGACCCTGCACTACGGCAGGTTCCGCGCCATGACGATCCGCTGGACCTGGTTAGTGCCCTCGTAGATCTGGGTGATCTTGGCGTCCCGCATCATCCGCTCCAGCGGGTAGTCACGGGTGTAGCCGTAGCCGCCGAGGAGCTGGACGGCGTCGGTGGTGATCTCCATGGCGGCGTCGGAGGCGTAGCACTTCGCGGCGGCGCCGAAGAAGGTCAGGTCTTCACCCTTGCTGCCGGCCGAGACGCGCTCGGAACGGGCCGCGGCGGCGTAGGTGAGCTGCCGGGCCGCCTCCAGCTTCATCGCCATGTCGGCGAGCATGAACTGCACGCCCTGGAAGTCGCCGATCGGCTTGCCGAACTGCTTGCGCTCCTGGACGTAGCCCTTGGCGTAGTCCAGCGCGCCCTGGGCGATGCCGAGTGCCTGGGCCGCGATGGTGATGCGGGTGTGGTCCAGGGTCTTCATGGCGGTGGCGAAGCCGGTGCCCTCCGCGCCGATCATGCGGTCGGCGGGGATGCGGACGTTGTCGAGGTAGACCTCCCGGGTCGGGGAGCCCTTGATGCCGAGCTTCTTCTCCGGGGCACCGAAGGAGACGCCTTCGTCGCCCTTCTCGACGACGAACGCCGATATGCCCCTGGACCGCTTCTCCGGGTCGGTGACGGCCATGACCGTGTAGTACTCCGACACCCCGGCGTTGGTGATCCACCGCTTCACGCCGTTGAGGACGTAGAAGTCCCCGTCCCGCACCGCCTTGGTCTTCATCCCCGCCGCGTCCGAACCGGCGTCCGGCTCGCTCAGGCAGTACGAGAACATCGCGTCGCCCTTGGCCAGCGGCGCCAGGTACTTCTTCTTCAGGTCCTCGCCGCCGGAGAGGATCACCGGGAGCGAACCGAGCTTGTTGACCGCCGGGATCAGGGACGACGAGGCGCAGACCCGGGCGACCTCCTCGATGACGATCACGGTCGCCAGCGCGTCGGCGCCCGCACCGCCGTAGGACTCCGGCACGTGCACGGCGTGCAGGTCGTTGGCGACCAGGGCGTCCAGCGCCTCCTGCGGGAAGCGGGCCTCCTCGTCCACCGCGGCGGCGAACGGCGCGATCTTCGCCTCGGCGAGCGAGCGCACCGACTCGCGGAGCATGTCGTGCTCCTCGGACGGCCGGTACAGATCGAAATCAGCGGTTCCCGCCAAGGTCTCTCACTCCCCAAGAGGTGCCGGCAGCGCTAACTACCGTTAAGTAACCCTTACTGAGAAGGGATTCTAGGGCGGATCCCGGGGCCGCGGGTAGGTGAGGTTCCCGACAGTCCCCCATGGTGCGCACCACGGCCGGGAAGGGGCGTTCCGTGCGCGGATATGCTCGGTCAGCACCACATTCCGCCAGACGTCTGGAGCCCCTCAATGGCCCTCAAGATCACCGTGATCGGCACCGGCTACCTCGGTGCCACCCACGCCGCCGCGATGGCCGAGCTGGGTTTCGAGGTGCTGGGCCTGGACGTGCAGCCGGAGAAGATCGAGATGCTCCGCCGGGGCGAGGTCCCGATGTACGAACCGGGACTCGAAGAACTGCTGCGCCGCCACGTCGCCGGCATCGAGGGCTCCACCGGCCGGCTCCGCTTCACCACCTCCTACGAGGAGGTCGGCGCCTTCGGCGACATCCACTTCGTCTGCGTGAACACCCCGCAGAAGCACGGCGAGTACGCCTGTGACATGTCCTACGTCGAAGCCGCCTTCGACGCGCTGGCGCCGCACCTGACGCGGCCCACGCTGGTCGTCGGCAAGTCGACGGTGCCGGTCGGCAGCGCGGCCCGGCTCGCCCGGCGCCTGACCGCCGCCGCACCCGCCGGCACCGACGCCGAACTCGCCTGGAACCCCGAGTTCCTGCGCGAGGGCTTCGCCGTCCGGGACACCCTGCACCCCGACCGCCTCGTGGCCGGCGTCACCAGCGAACGGGCCGAGGCGCTGCTCCGCGAGGTCTACGCCACCCCGATCGCCGAGGGCTCGCCGTTCGTCGTCATGGACTACCCCACCGCCGAGTTGGTGAAGACCGCCGCCAACTCCTTCCTGGCCACCAAGATCTCGTTCATCAACGCCATGGCCGAGGTGTGCGAGGCCGCCGACGGCGACGTGGTGAAGCTGGCCGAGGCGATCGGCCACGACGAACGCATCGGCAAGAAGTTCCTCCGCGCCGGCATCGGCTTCGGCGGCGGCTGCCTGCCCAAGGACATCCGGGCCTTCATGGCCCGCGCCGGCGAACTCGGCGCCGACCAGGCCCTGACGTTCCTGCGCGAGGTCGACTCGATCAACATGCGCCGCCGCGGCCACATGGTCGAACTGGCCCGGGACGCCGTCGGCGGCGGCGGCTTCCTCGGCAAGCGCGTCGCCGTCCTCGGCGCGACCTTCAAGCCCGACTCCGACGACGTCCGCGACTCCCCCGCCCTCAACGTCGCCGGCCAGATCCACCTCCAGGGCGGCCAGGTCACCGTCTACGACCCCAAGGGCATGGCCAACGCCCAGCGACTGTTCCCCACCCTCGGCTACGCGGAGAGCGCCCTGGAAGCGGTGCGCGGCGCACACGTCGTCCTGCACCTCACCGAATGGCGCGAGTTCCGGGAACTGGACCCCGCCGCACTCGCCGAGGTAGCCGGCGAACGCCGCATCCTCGACGGCCGCAACGCCCTCGACCCCACCCTGTGGCGCAAGGCCGGCTGGACCTACCGGGCGTTGGGGCGGCCCTCGGCCTAGGGCTTCGCTTCCCACGTTGTCGGCTGTCCCGCCGTGGGGGTTGCCGTTTGCGCCTGGCGGCGCGGGGCGTTGTCGGCTGTCCCGCCGTGGGGGTTTCTGTGTGCGCCTGCGGCGCGTTGCCGCTGCGCGGGGCGTTGTCCGCTGCGCGGGGCGTTGTCCGCTGCGCGGGGCGTTGTCCGCTGCGCGGGGCGTTGT